>CAZFHC010000001.1:0-66558 GCA_964518625.1 Candidatus Woesearchaeota archaeon
GCCTATATTGGTAAGAGTTTTGTAACTATGGGAAATTATACTTCTTTGTCTAATCCAATTTATTTAGATATTGCGAGAACTCATGTTATTTTGATTGCTGGTAAAAGAGGATCTGGTAAGTCTTATACTATTGGTACTATCGCTGAGGCTTTGGCTGATCTAGGCATAGAGGAATCTGGGAATATTGCTTCTTTAATTTTTGATACTATGGGTATTTATTGGACTATGAAATATAAAAATGAGAAAGATAAAAAATTACTTTCTGATTGGGATTTAAAAGCTAAGCTTCTTCCATTGAAAGTTTTTGCTCCGTTTGGCTATTATCAAGATTATCTAGATAAAGGAATTTCTGTTGATTCCCCATTTGCTATTAAATTATCTGAACTTAATTCATCTGATTGGATTGGTGTGTTTGAATTAAATTTTACTGATTCTGTGGCTATTGCTATTGAGGAAACTATTTCTAAATTAAAGTCTGAAAAGGATAGTTTCGACTTTAAGGATATTTATAAGAAGTTGGAATCTTTTAAAAATATTAATCAGGAAATTAAAAATGCTGCTGGTGCTTTATTTCGTGCTTCTGAGAGCTGGGGAATCTTTAATGAAGAATTTGGGACTTCTATCAATGATTTGGTTAAAGCTGGACAAAGTACTATAATTGATTTGTCGATGTATGCTTCTTTAGGAAGTTTTAATATTCGTGCTTTAATTATTGGTTTAGTTTCTAAAAAATTATTTAATCAACGTATGTTGAGTCGTAAAATAGAAGAGATTCAGGCTGTTCAGCATGGCGAAAATTACAGTCGTTTTAATACTGTTCGTGATATGCCTTTAGTTTGGATTTTTATTGATGAGGCTCATGAGTTTTTACCTAAGGATGGAAAGACTCCTGCATCTGATGCTTTAATTCAGATTCTAAGAGAGGGTCGTCAACCTGGATTGAGTTTGGTTGTTGCGACTCAGCAGCCTGGTAAAATTCATACTGATGCTATTACACAATCTGATATTGTTATTTCTCATAGAGTTACTGCTGCTTTGGATGTTAAAGCATTAAATGATATTAGTCAATCATATTTGTATTCTAGTATTTCTGATAAAATCAATGGGTTGCCTCATTTGAAAGGTTCTGCTATTATTCTAGATGATAGTTCTGAGAGAATTTACCCTATGAGAGTTCGTCCAAGATTTACTTGGCATGGTGGTGAAGCTCCTACTGCAATTAGAAAAAATGCTGATTGATTCTAAAATTTTAAAACATTAATTAAAATCATTATTGAAAAGTTTGATAATAGAATGATTTAAAATATTGTTTTTTATTTGTAGTTTGTGGAAAATATTAAATTTGATTTGAAATCTGGATTTAAACCTGCGGGTTCACAGCCTGAGGCGATTAAAAAATTAGGTGAAGGATTAACCGATAATAAAAAATTTCAAACTTTGCTTGGTGTTACTGGTAGTGGTAAAACTTTTTCGATTGCTCATGTTATTAATAATGTTCAGAAAACAACTTTGGTTCTGGCTCATAATAAAACTTTAGCGGCTCAGTTGTATGAAGAATTGAAAGGATTGTTCCCTAATAATCGTGTTGAATATTTTGTTTCATATTATGATTATTATCAACCAGAGAGTTATATGCCGGCAACGGACCAATATATTGATAAAGATAGTAGTGTAAATCCTAAATTGGATCAGTTACGTCTTGCTGCGACTGCTTCTTTATTGAGTAGAAAGGATGTTATTGTTGTTTCAAGTGTTTCATGTATCTATGGTTTAGGTAAACCTGAAAATTTTGAGATGTTTCGTTTCAGTTTGAGAGTTGGTGATAACTCTGGACGTAGAAATTTGATAAAGAAATTAGTTCATTCCCAATATGAGAGAAATGATATTGAGTTGCAACCTGGAAAATTTAGAGTGAAGGGAGATACTGTCGATTTGATTCCTGCTTATATGAATAATATTATTCGAGTTGAATTCTTTGGTGATGAAATCGAAAAAATTTGTGAATTGGATAAAATTACTGGTGAAGTTTTAGATAATTATGAGTTTTTTTCTGTTTATCCTGCTAAGCATTTTATGGTTAATGATGATGATACTGAGAATGCTTTGATATCTATTGAAAAAGAATTAGAGGAAATTTTACCTAGTATGGAATTGTTAGAAGCTCATAGGTTGAAACAAAGGACTTTGCATGATTTGGAAATGATCAGAGAAACTGGTTATTGTAAGGGTGTTGAAAATTATTCTAGACATTTTGATAGTAGAAAAGAGGGCGAAAGACCATATTGTTTACTTGATTATTTTCCTGATGATTCATTAATTGTTATTGATGAAAGTCATCAGAGTATTCCACAAATTCATGGCATGTATAAGGGAGATAAAGCTAGAAAAAAAAATTTAATTGATTTTGGTTTTAGGTTACCTAGTGCTTATGATAATCGTCCTTTGAAATTCAATGAGTTTGAAAAATTTATTAGCGAAAAATTCCAGACTATTTTTGTTTCTGCTACACCTGGTGATTATGAGTTAATGAAGAGTGATGCTATTGTTGAGCAGATTATTCGTCCTACTGGTTTGATCGATCCTAAAGTTATTGTAAAGCCTCTTGATAATCAGATTATTGATGTTAAAATTGAAATTGAGAAAGCAATTAAAAATGGTAGTAGAATTTTGTTAACAACTTTAACGAAAAAAATGGCTGAAGAATTGAGTAATTATTTAGCTGAACAAAGAATCAAAGCAAGGTATTTGCATTCGGAAATTGATACTTTGGAAAGAATCGAAATTATTCGTGAGTTAAGGTTGGGTGAATTTGATGTTTTGGTTGGGATTAATTTACTTAGAGAGGGACTGGATATTCCTGAGGTTGGTTTTGTTGGAATTTTAGATGCTGATAAAGAAGGTTTCTTGAGAAATGATAAGAGTTTGATTCAGACTATTGGGCGTGCGGCTCGTAATAAAGATGCTAAGGTTGTTTTGTATGCTAATGTTATGACAGATTCTATTAAAAGAGCTTTGAGTGAAACTAAAAGACGTCGTGAATTACAGATTAAATATAATGAAAAATATAATATTACTCCTGTTACTATTGTAAAACCTATTAAGAAAAAGGAAATTGAAATTCGTGATACTAAGTATATTCCTGATGCTGAAGTCCCTAACTTGATTATTGGATTACAAAAAGATATGGAAGAAGCTGCTGAAAAACTGAATTTTGAAAAAGCGATTTTCTTGAGAAACAAAATTAAAGATTTAAAGAAACGTATTTATGAAAAGAACATTTTATAAATTGAAGTTTCCTTTGTTTAATATGAAAAAGAGCTTGATAAAGCATAGAAGAAAAAATGTTCATAGGGCTGTTTTAAAAAAACCTATTATGATTTTGATTGCAATGATTATTATTGGAACATTTTTTTACCATTTTATTGAGGGTTGGGCTTATTTAGATGCTTTATATTTTACAGCTGTAACTGCTACAACTGTTGGTTATGGTGACTTTCATCCAGAAACATCGATTGGTAAAATTTTTACTATTGTTTTTTCGTTTGTTGTAATTGCATTGGTATTATATTTCTTTACACTTTTTAGTAAATATATTTTTAGTCGAAGTTTACATCAACAGTTAATTGAAGAAGGTAGAATCAGACATAATAAAGGTGTTAGACATGTTAGAAAGAAGTCTAATCTTAAAAATATAAAAACTGTATCTAATAAATCAAAGACTAGTAAACCAAAGACTAGTGGTGCTAAAGCATAATGAAAATTTATGATGTAATGAATCAGATTGCTATTATTGAAGAAGATATCCCTCTACATGAAGCGGCTAATATTATGGCTAAGGAAAATATTGGTAGTTTGGTTTTTGCTCCAAGAAATAGGCCTAAAGGAATTATTACTGAGAGTGATATTGTTAAACATGTTGATAATACTGAGGCTCTTGTGAGTGAAGTTATGGCTAAGAAATTAATCACTATTGATACAGAAGAGACACTTGAAAAAGCTGCTGAGATCATGTCTAGTAATGGTATTAAGAGACTTATTGTTATGGATGGGAAAAAATTAGTTGGGATTATTACTGCTACTGATATTTTGGAAAATGCTGATTTATTAAATAAGAATATGGAACTATTCGGATAGGTTTTCGCTTCTTTATTATTACTTTATTGAAGGGTCTAAATAAAATTGAATTGAATTTTTTGCTTGCTTTGTTGAAGCCCCTAATCCTATCATAAAATCTTGTAATATATTTAAATCTATTTTATCTTTTTTGTTTTTTGATAATGTTGCTATTTTTATTTCTGTGTTTGTTTTTTTACAAATTTTAATATTTTGTATTATTCGTTCTAATCTTAATGCTAATTGCTTATCTTTTGTTCTTTGTAAATCTAAGAAGTCTATTAGTAGTACTATATTCTTTTCTTTTGCTATTTTTGCTGTTACATGATTTATTCCGGAATCTCGTTGTTTAATTGTGTCTCGTTTTTCGTATTTTTCCGATGATACCAAATAGTTTATCTTTAATGTTTCTAGTACTCTTCTGTTGAATATATTATCTTTCCCTATTAATGCTATTATTTTATTTTTTGATTTTAGTGACTCAATTATTCTTCTTGCTTCTTTTTCATCGCCAAACGTGTCAATTAGATATCCATCTGTTTCATCTTCTTTTAAGATATCAGATTTTTTATATATTTGTTTTAGATATATTGTGCTATTTGTTTTGTATAATGTTATATCGTTTTTCATATTTTTTTTAATGTTTATTGGTTAATAAATTTGTTTATCCTTCTATTATACTTCCTGATATATCTTTTTTCTCTAAAATTATCTTATCTAAATCTGTTAAACTTTTTGTTATGTATGTTGTTATTTTATGAGTATTTATTATTTGTGATGCTCGTTGGTCTAACACAAAATGTTGTCCTGCCGAAAATTTTATCTTTTTTGCTATTTTATTAAAGCCTTCCCATGACATTTGTTTGATAAATTTTGCCTTTGGATTTTTTTTTGGGTCATCTGTATATATTCCTTTTATATTTGTTATGTTAATAAATGGACATTTTAGATAGGATGCTATTTGTGCTGAATTTGCATCAGTTGTTTGTTTTCTTTTTGTTAAATGTAATGGTCCTGTAAAAACTACATGATTTTTTCTTAGTAGATTTTTTACTTTTTTTAGTGTTGTTGGATGTACAGAATTTGCTGATTTGCCGAAATATTCCATCATGAAAAGTGCATGAAATCTCGTTACTGCAATTCCTATTTTGGATTGTTTGTAGAAATTTTTATGCATTTTTTTATATGCATTAATATATTTTCGAGCTGTTGTTCCACCACCAGTTACTACAACAAATTTTGTTTCTTTATGTTTCGTTATTATTTCTTTAAACTTTTTTAAGAATTCATCATCTACTTCATTCGGAATTATTCTTGAACCTCCTAAACTTATAACTACTGTTTTTAGAACCATAAATATTATAATATGTTTTACTTATTAAAGATTACTTCAACAAACCGTAAATAATTTATCATCATGAACATCAAAAACTTTTAATCTGACTCCTGAATCTAACCATCCATGTGCATAGTTTAGTGCTGCAAATGCATTTATCCAATCGTTATTATTAAAGAAGTGATGAGAATCTGATACATAATTAGTTACCATTTCAATTATCTCTTTTGCTTCTGTTTCTTTGCCTATTATTATATTTTTTTTAACTTCTTTTAATGCAGTTTCTGTAAGATTGAAATATTTTTCTATTTTTTCTTTTTTTATTATGTTATCCATATTGTTTGTTGTTCAGCTCAGTTTATATTATTTATTATTATTCTCTATTTGTTTTATAACTCATATAAAATTTAAATAATAAAATCATCTGTTTTGTATTCTGTTTATTGTAAAACTAGATCCAACAAGACTTGAACTTACTCCTGAGATAGTCATTCCATTTACTGTTGCATGGAATGGACCCTCAATAAATGGGATATGTGCATCTGTTGCAAATTTTGTTAGTGAATCGTTTATTTCTTCTTGGGTTAATGTTATTGTTGTTGTTTGTCGTCTACCTCGTTTTACTATTGCTATAGGCTGATTTGGACCTGAACATTGCACAATCATTATTGTTGGGTCCATTAAGAATGATTGTAATTTCCCGTATTTTGACATTCCTCCTCTACTACTTATAAACTGTCTTGGCAACCTTGACATTGATGTTAGAGGTCTATGTTGTGATTGAACTTGTTCTTTTTGAATTGAAGTATTTATTTTTTGTAAAGTTTGTACACTTTGTTGTTGTAATGTATTTGCTGTTTCATCTTCTCCTAATTCTTGATGCATATCTACCAATGAGTTTATTCCTTCTTGAGTTGTTGTAATTGCTTGCATTAAATCTTTAGACATTTCTGGTATCATATCAGCATTTATTATTTCTGAATTTTTAATATTTAGAGTCGATTTCTGAACTGTTTTGATTATTGCTATTGTAAATTTCTTAACAAAATCTGTATCATACAAATTAGAATTCGCCATTATAATTGTGGTAATGGTTTAGGTTTGTTTGGATTAAATGGTTGTGGGATAAATCCTTGTTGGGGTATTGGTTTAGGTTGAAATGTTCTAGGTTGTTGAGATGCTTGAGATCTTGGAAATGTTTGTTGTGGTTCAAATGGATTTATTTTGGTTGCTGAGGGTGTATATTTTGCTTGTCTTTTCAGTTTATCTTCCATTAAAACTAGTCCTCTTGCTATTGTTTTATTCTGTGATAATAATGAATCTATTTTTTCTCCTACTCCTGAATCTATCTGCTTTTCTGTTTTCGCTAATGTCTTTGCTGACTCTTCAAATACTTTTAATAATTTTGTGATGTTTTGTGATAATTCTCCAAATTGTATTGACATATTAGTCATTGCATGTTGTAAATTTACAAAATTTTCAATAAATACTTGTTCATTGTATACAATGCTTTTTTTTGTTGATGCTACTTTTGATTTTGGTCTAGCTTTAGAATTCGTTTTTTTCTTTGTTGTAGTTTTTGGTTTTACTAACAATGTTGTTGTTGTTGTCTTTTTCTTAGAAGGAGTCTTTACTTTTTTCACCATGTTCTAGTAAAGATTGTCTAGTTTATAAAGTTTTTTTGAAGTTGATTGTAATTAGTTTTTATTATAAAAAACTTTATAAAGGCAAAATATCATGAGTTATTAGGTTAAAGTCATTTTATGACGATTTACTTTCGAAATGAAAGGCCTGACTAAAAAATAATGGCAAAACAAATATATGCTCAAATTCCAAGTAAGTATATTCCAGCTTTGGCTGAGGCTTTGAAAAATTTACCTGAGATTGAAGCTCCTGAATGGATCGCTTATGTTAAGACTGGAACTTCTAGAAAAAGGCCTCCTGTAAGTGATAATTTTTGGTATATTAGAGCTGCTAGTATTTTAAGACAATTGTATATCAAAGGTGTTGTTGGTGTTGGGAAATTACGAACTAGATATGGTTCTAGAAAAGATAGAGGTGGAAAGCCTGATCATTTTAGGAAAGCTAGTGGTAAGGTTATCAGACTTATTTTACAGCAAGCTGAAAATGCTGGTTTAGTTGAAAAAGTTGATAAAATGCAATATGGTAGAAGATTAACTGCTAAAGGTAGAGAATTTTTAGATAGTATTAAGGTAGAGAAAATAGAGGGTTTGTCTTTAGAAGATTCTATTGTTGAGATTAGTAATGTTCCTCAAGAAGATATTCAAGAATTTGCTGAAACTGAAGTTGAAGAAATTAAAGCAGAAAGTGAGGTTATTTCAGATGGCGAGTAGAAAAGCTACAATGCGTAGTAGTAAGAAAAGACACTTAGATAAAGTTGGTAAGCAAACAAGATGGGCTCCTTATTGGACTGTTATAAAGAAATATGGTAAGGGTAAAAAGATTCATCCGTCTAAGCATACTCATGTTAAGAGAAATTGGAGAGTTAGAAAATTAAAATTCAAGCCTAGAAGAGCTAAAAAGAGTTGGCTAGGATAAAAATATGGTTGAAGAAAAAATAAACAAAACAGAGAAAGTTGAGATAAAGAATGAAGTTAAAGAGACTAAGAAAGCAGTAATAAAACCTGAAGTAAAAAAAACTGAATCCAAACCTTCTGTGAAAAAACCTAAAACTAGTAAAGCTAAAACTGAAGAAAAGAAACCTGAATTGGAAAGAATTTATGTTGTTCCATTAAGAAAAGGATATATGAAAGTTCCTCAATATAAGAGAGCAAAGAAAGCTGTTAAGACTTTGAAAGAATTTTTGGCTAAGCATATGAAAGTTGAAGATAGAGACATTGACAAAGTTAAGGTTGATATTTATTTGAATAATGAAATTTGGTTTAAAGGAATTAAGAAACCATTGAATAAGGTTAAGGTTAAAGCTACAAAAATTGATGGTATTGTTTATGCTGAGTTGGCTGAAGTTCCTGAAATTGTAAAGTTCAAGATGGCTAGAGATGCTAGAAGAGGAACAAAAGTAGATAAAAAAGCACTTGATAAAGTTGTTACTCAAGAAGCTGCTGAAGAAAAAATTAAGGAAGAAAGAAGCGATAAAACTGATAAAAAAGAAGAATCTATAAAAGAAAAAGTTAGTATTGATGCTAAAGTTGCTAAGCAAAAAATTGATGCTAAAGAAATTAAGCATACAGCAAATCCAAAATCTACAAAGGAAGATAATATGTCTTCTACTACAATGAGAAAAGCTTTGAAAAAATAAATTTTAAATTATATTTTTAATTACAATTTGTAACTTTTTGAATTACTGGTTTACAATATATAATATCTTTTTTATCTATTACTATTGGTTGTGCTTGTATTAATGTTATTTTATCTGAATCTGTGTAATTCCCATTTACCATATATTCATCTCCTGGTTTTATATCTAAAAGTTGTTTATCTGAAATATACCTTATAGCATTATATTTATATAAATTTTCTACTTCTTCTGATGAAAGAGCTCTATTGTATATTTTTATTTCATCAAGAGTTCCATTAAAATCTAAACTATTTAATAAATTGCTATTAGCCCCTATCACAGAATTTAAAGAATTACTAACCAGTTGTCCAGTAATAGGTGCACTTCCTTTAGGCTCATCATTAACATAAGTATTCATTATACTCCCATCCCAAGACATTGTAAGCAAATACCATTTATCTAAATCAAATTCATAATAAATATCATTTGCGATTGTCCATCCGGTTGTACCCGTAGTCCCAATTAAATTTCTAATTGTAGTTCTATTAAGAAAACCTAATTGTAATACCCCATCTTTTCTAAAAATAGGAGATTCTGATACAAAATCTGAATTTATTTTAACCCAACTAGATATAGTTAATTGATTTTCAAGATCAAAAATATTATTACCTAAATCAATATAATTAGCTTCTCCATCGAAGCTTCTTGCTCCTCCAATTTTCCCATCCATTATCCAACTAGTTCCATAGTCTTCGCCACCGACTATGTATTTATCATCGAATGTTAAGTCTAATAACAAATCATCTGACTTTTTTGTGTAATAAACAGATCTGTCATACATTCCGAATGTAGCATTTGTTTGATTATTAATTTTTGTTTGAACTGATTTTATTGTAAATCTTCCTGTATTTTTCAATGTATATAAAAAATTATTTGTCGATTCTTGACAGTTATAATTAGTTATTGAAATGGATACTCCATCAGGACATTCTGATATTTCATCTGGATTTGTATATAATTTTAGCCAATTAAATACCATTACTGATAAGGAAAGTGTTATACTTATTAGTAGAACATACGCGATTATTGTACTTATTCCTCGTTTATTATTTGAATACAATAAAGTTCTCATCTAATTCCTCCTGTTGTAAAATAAAGATTACTGTGTTTTCTTCTGGGATTGTAAAATAATATACATTGTCTTCAAATTCTACATTGATATTTTCATTTGGATTTACTATTTCTGTTTTACTACCTACTGTACTTGATGTTGTTAAGCTTCCTGTTTGGACTGTAATTGAACTTTGTCGTGATGCAGTCCCTGAGATTGTTTGGTCATCTACTGCTATTCCTTCTGCACCATTATTGTATACTGTTACACTTTTTTTATTCCCGTAAATCATTACAAAATTTAAATTTGGATCTTGATCTAAAAGCGTTGCTGAAACTTTACTTACAAAATCTTCTATTTCTTCATCATCTAATTCTGGGTTTTGTTGATAAACTCTATAATTTTGGATTTGAGCAACTTCCCTGTCTAATATTTCTGAGTAATCGTTTACTTTATTTGATTGGGCTTGTGTTGTTACTTGATTAACTGTTAAGCTTATACTAAAGATTAATGCTGATATTATTACTGCTGTTAGAATGAAAAACTGACCTCTTTTGTCCATGTATTAATGAACGCTAGAGTATTTATAAAATACACGTTTCTAACGTCTATAAATATTTAATATATAAGAAAAAAAGAAAAAGAAAAAATTAAAGAATTATTTCGATGCCGTTCTCTGAACGTTCCCATCTTCCTTGTCCATAAAGACGTTGAAGAAGTTTGTCTAGCTTTGTAGCTTCGACATTAGGATCGTTATTTGGATCATAGAACCTTTGAATTGAAACCTTCATCTTTTCACCTCCATGATGTACTAAATGAGTATTTCTTTATATATAATATTAAGATTGAAACTATATCTTTCGATAGAATTTTGTTTATATAGTGATTGACTTGCTAGTGGTTGTCATGAATTGGAGAGTAGTGCTTTGTAATTTGTAAGTAGAATCGTATTAGATTCCGGTAGTAACTTAAGTTTAAAAGGTCATTTAAAAGAATGTTGTTTTAAATAAATTTATAAAAGATTTCGCCTAAGATTCTGTATGGATGAGACAACTTGGCATGAGGTTTCTGATAAAGAAAGAGAAGAAATTAAAAAAAACGCTAAAGATATTTTGAAAGATTTTTCTAAGAAATTGAATGCAATTAATTGTGATAAGAAACATTTTGAGTCTTCTATTAGTAATAATGGTTTACGTGAAGAAGGAGAATGTTGGGAAACTGAAGAGGATTTTAGAGATTTAACTTTGCTAAATGCTCCATTTGTTGAAGATGAGTTTATTACAGCTGAGAAAGCAAGTTGGAACAAATAATTTATGGTAAAAAATAGTGGTGATAAGTTGGAAGAGGTTATACCTGACCATCCTATTATTGAAAAAAAGATTCAAAAAACTTTAAAATTGAGTGTTAAGGAGGGTTGTGTTGCAAATATTTCTACTTCATTGGGTCCATCATATTTTGCTCCTTTTGCTCTTGCAGTTGGTGCTACGGCTCCTCAGATAGGAATCTTAAGTGCTTTTGCTTATTTGCTTCCTGGAATCTCACAATTTAACAATTCTAGAAAATTTAAAGAAAATAAAAAGAAAAAAATCATTGTCACTAGAATATTATTGGCTTATTCACTTTTGCTTATTTTGGCTTTTACAGGATTTTTATTTTTAAATAATTTTAATCATCTTGTTTGGGCTATTATTGCTATTGTTGGTTTATATTATTATATTATCGGTCCTGCCTCTAGTTATTGGTATGTTTGGATGGGAACTCTTGTTAAAGATAATGATAGAGCCAAATATTTTTCGAATCGTTTGAAGTTAAATCAAACAGCTGGACTTATTGCTATGATTCTATCTGCTTTATTTCTAGATTTTATGAAAAGATATAATCCTAGTTTAACTGTTGAATATACTATTTATGCTTTTATTTTATTGTTCTTTCTTTCTTTTTTATTTAGAATAAGAGATGTTTTGTTGTTAAATAAACATTATGAGCCTCATTTAAAGATTAAAAAAAAGGAGGAGATTTCATTTAAGAGATTTTTGAAAGAAGAACCAAAAACTCCTTTTGGAAAATTTGTTATGTTTATGGGAGTTTTTAACCTTAGTATGGCAATTGCAAGTCCATTTTTTACTCTGTATATGTTACAGGTTTTGAATTTTTCTTATACTTGGTTTATTTTTACAACTATTGGTGCTGTCCTTTTAAATATTGTAAGCTTACCTTTGCTTAGAAAAATCTCTGATAAATATGGAAGTATCTTTTTAACAAAACTATCTTGTTTTTCTATTAGTTTGATTCCCTTATTTTGGATTTCTACTTTTTTTATTGTATTGAGTGAATTCTGGCTTTTTACTTATGTTATGTTATTTATGTCAATTCTTTATGGTATTGGAAGTGCTGGACTTATTTTAGTAGGAAGAACTTATACTTATGATGCAAATAAAACTCAAAATAGAAAATATGCTTTCCCTTATTTAAATTTGGTTGTTGGGATTGGAGCATTTATTGGTTCATTATTAGGTGCTTTGTTAGCATTCTTAGATATTAATTTGATGGGAAGTAGTTTGTTGATTATTTTTATTGTTTCTTTTGTTTTTAGAATTGTATCGACAATTGTTGGAAGTAAAAATTTACATGAAGTTAGAAAAACTGATAAATTTAAAGCTGAATATTTTATTCGTGATTTAAAACCATTTCATTCTTTGAATAGAGGAAGTCATCGTTTTGGACACCATAATTATGAGGTAGTCCATCACATTTAAATATTCAAATTCATTATTTTAAATATGAAAAAGCAAAAATGTCCGTCGTGTGCAAAAAAGATTGAGAAAGATTTTAATTACTGTCCTTGGTGTGGTGCTGGAATTAAGAATATTCAGAAAAAAGATAATTATGGTATGCTTGGAACGGATGATAATGTAAATGGGAATATGTTTTCTAAGGAAATTAAGTTGCCTTTTGGAATGGATAAAATGGTTAGCTCTTTAATGAAACAATTAGAAAAAGAAATGGGGAATGCTGGTAAAGATATAAACGATATGCCTAAAGGATTTAATATTAAAATTCATACTGGGAAACCTGTTCATATGAATAAAGTTGTTAATCAAAATAATATTGTCAAAGCTCCAGTTGTTAGTGATGAGGAAAGAATCCGGCGATCTAAATTACCAAGAAAAGAAGCTATTTCTAAAATAAAGAGATTAGCTGATAGACTTATTTATGAGATTGAAACTCCTGGAATTAAGGATAATTCTCAAGTTGCTATTGCTAAATTGGAAAAAGGATTTGAAATAAGATCTTTTACTAAAAATTGTTGTTATATAAAAAATATTCCTTTAAATATGCAATTGATGAATGTTAAAATTAAGAAAGATTTAGTTTTAATTGAATTCAAAAATTAATATGAATGTTGAAGATTTTTTTAGTAAATTTAGAAAACGAATTACTTTTAATTATGATAGATTTAAATTGTTTTTTGATGTAAATCAGTTGATTTTTAGTTCAATTTATGTTGATAAGGGAACTTTGCATTTACTTAACTCTTTTAGGAAAACTTGTAATGTAAATTATGGGCGAATTTTGGATGTTGGCTGTGGTTATGGTTCAATTGGAATTTATTTAAAAAAGAAATATTTTGATTCTTATGTAGAATGTGTTGATAGGGATGCTTTATCTTTGGAATTTTGTCAACATAATGCTATTTTAAATAATTGTAATATTAATGTTCATCCTAGTCTAGGATATAATTCTGTTGATGGTAAATTTGATTTGATTTGTTCTAATTATCCTGCTAAGGCTGGTAAAAATGCTTTGAAAGATTTTGTTTATAATGCTTCTAGATTTTTGGAAAAGGATGGTGTTTTAGCTATTGTAATTGTAAAAGAATTGGTTGAAGATTTTAAAGATATATTAAAAGATGAAATCCAAATTATTTATGAAGAAGCCTCTAGTGGGCATGTGGTTTATCATATTAAATTTAGTGATGTTTTGAATTTTGATGAGAATAATTATTCTAGAGGTAATAATGAATTTATTATTGGAAATGAAAAATATATTTTGGATTGTGCTTATAATATTGCTGAGTTTGAAGATATTAGTTTTTCTAGTTGTGCAATTATCGAAATTTTGAAAAATTTATCTACTAAAAAAATTGATGTAATTCGTCCTTTCCAGGGTTATTTGCCATTAGCTATTTCATATTATTTGAAACCCGAAAAAATTAATTTAATATCTAGAGATTTGTTATCTTTGACATTCTCTTCTAAAAATTTAGAAACTTTTGGCTTCAAAAATATTAGAATATTTCATCAGTTTTTAAGTGATAATAGAAAGGGTGAGCTTCTTGTTTGGAATGTTGATAAAGAATTGGAATTTGAACAATTTAAGTTTGAGATTGCTATGGTTTTGAAAAATTTTGATACTGTTGTTATTGGTGGAAAGAAATCAAAGCTTATGCGTTTTATGAAGGATTCTGGAATTGATTATTCTAAGAAAATTGAAATTAAAAATGCTGTTGCTTTGATATTAAAAAGTTAAGATAATTGAAGAGCTTCTTTTATTGAATCAATTGAATCAATTGCTATTTGAAAAAATATTGAAAGTTCTAATCCTGCTTTTTCTATTTCTTTTATTATTTCTCTGTTACATGTTTGAGCAAATGCTTTATTCTTGAATCTCTTTTTTAGCCCTTTAACTTGCATGTCAGATATTTTTTTACCTCGCATTAAAGCATATGCATAGATTATTCCAGTTAGTGTTTCTGATGCTGCAAGACAGTATTCTATTTTTTGTGTTCGTTGTTTATCTTTGAACTCTGGAATAATATCATGTCCATATGTATGGCTTTGCATTATTTTTATTGTCTCTTCATCAAAACCTAATTTTTTTAGCATATTTACCATTTGTATTCCATGATTTGCAACATCATTTTTTGTATTTGCCCAATCTATATCATGTAAAAGTCCTAACATTGCCCAATATTCTTCGTTCTCTCCAAAATATTTTGCTAATCCTTTCATAATTGCTTCGGATTCTAGATAATGATTCATTTGAGATTGATCATTGTTTAAACTTATCAAGAATTCTATTGCTTGTTCTCTTGTTATTGGTAGATTCATTTTATTGTATTAAGCAATTCTATTATTTTATCTTGTCCTATTGAACGAATAAAACCTGCTAATCTTGGACCTTTTGATTTATTAATAATAGCTCTATATGATATATCAAAGAATTCTTTATTTGTAATTCCTGTTTTTTCAAATATTTCATAAAATTCCCCTAACATTTCTTTATCAGTCTCATATTCTTGAATTTCTAAAACTTTTTTTAATTCTAATAATACTTCTTTTTCTTTATCGGTAAAATTTTCAGTTATTTTTTCTTGCACTGAAAACTTCATATCATCTCCAGCATATTTTGATAACCAGTTTGAAACTTTCTCTGCTCTTAATTTGCTCTCTGAATTTAGATCATTTGTTTTACCTAATTGGACTAATGTGATTAAATGTCTAAACCCTTCTCTTTCTGGTTTTAATTTTGGAATATTTAATACTGAATATTCATAGATCATCTTTTCTTGTGGATTCACTTTTTCTTCAAAATATTTTGTTTCTAATCTATCAAAATCTTCATAAATTTTTATTACATCATTATCAAAACTTATTTGAAATTTTGACTTTGGTTTTGTTCCTGTAAATAAATATCTTAAAATACTTGATTCATATACTGACTCAACTTCATCTAATGTCATTGCATTTCCTGAAGAACTTGAAAATTCTCCTCCACCTTTTACACTAATCCATTCATAAAATTGATAAATTGGTGGCTCAAATCCAAATATCTCTTGTGATATTTCTTTTGATGTCGTAAAAGATCCTCCATGAACACTATGATCTATTCCTCCTGGTTCAAAATCTACACCTTCATAATACCATCTTAATGGCCAATCTACTCTCCATTTTATGCTAACAATTCCCTTTTTTCTTATGTCAAATGTTTCTTTATATCCACATTTACATTCATATTCAATATTATATCCATCAGTTGAAAGTATTTTTGTCATATCTTTTTTACATTTATCACAATATATCATTATTGGCATCCAATCTTCTGCTAATGGTTCTCTTCTATACTTATCTAAAATATCCATTATTTTTCTTCTTTTTTCTAATGATAATTTTATTAAATCTGCATAAGATGATTTCTTATTCATTTTATTTTGATAAATATACTCTGCTTGAATATCTATTTTTGATAGTGATTTTTCAAATACTTTTTCATTGTATTCTGAGTATGTCATATTTGGATTATTAGGTGAAGGAATATCACTTATTGGCATTCCTAAATATTTTTCATAATTTACATCTACTCCTTTTGGTACTTTTCTAAATCTGTCATAATCATCCCAAGAATAAATAAATCTTACCTTTTTTCCTTTGTCTCGTAATGCTTTTACAACCATGAATGTTGTGATTACTTCTCTAAAATTCCCAATATGGACTTGACCTGATGGTGTAATCCCTGATGCACAGACATATTCTTCTTTGTCTCCTTTTTGTTTGATTATGTTCTCTGCAACAGCGTCTGCCCAAAAAAATTTCTCTGCCATAATATTTTATGTTTATGAGGGTTTTTAAGATTTGTTAAAACCTTAGAATTTTAAATTCTTTGAAGTCTCCACTCCATTTCCTTGCTTCTGCTTGAATGTTTCTTATTTGAGAATGTTTTGGTCCTTTAGCAATTATTTTTGACAATTGTTCTATCATATTATCATCTCCCTCAACTACAATTTCTACATCACTGTTTGTCAAATTTCTGATATAACCTTTCAATTTTAACAACTCAGCATTTTCTTTTACAAACTGTCTATAGAAAACTCCTTGAACACTTCCCTGAACTATAATTTTAGCAGCTGCTTTCATATTGGGAAAAAGTAAAATTTGTTAATAAATGTTTGGGGGATATTAAGTTCGCATTGCAAGATATGAATTTGGATTATCTAAAATGGGATCTTGTTGTTCTAAATAAAATTCTTTAAACTCAGTTTTTATACCCAACTTACAACATAAATTATCAATTTCTTGACATTCTTCAAGTCTCTGAGGATTGTAATTAATTATAGCTTTAGAATTATTTTTGTCATAATTTAAAAAAAATATATTTTCCTCTCCGATTTCTATATGTGGAGTCGATTTTACTATTATTTTATAATTTTTTATTTCTATTGATGGTGTAGTGTAATTATGTGAATTAAAAACTTCAAAAACTTTAGTCTTTATTTTTAAAAAATCTTTATTCTCTAATTTTGACATTTTCTTTTTAGGTACGTTGAGTTTATAAAATTTATGTTAATCTGTTATAATGTTTCATCTCTCTTTTAGGTCTATCTTAATATTATCCTCTATCAATCTCATTATGAATAATTATCATCACTTGAGATGCAAATAGAGTTTTTGGACCTACTGTCATCCTATCAATTTGTTTCAGAAATTTTTGTTTATCTCTTGGGAAACCTTCATGGTCTCCTATTATGAATACTTCGTTCCCTTTTAACTCCATTTCTCGTATATCCTTTCCTTTTTTATCTAAGAGAAAAATATTTTTTCCTTCCTTATCTAAATCTTGAATTAATTTCTCAAATGATTTTTTTTCTATTGAACATCCTGGCATTATTTCTTTTAATCCTTCTTTTCTTGGAGATTTGTAAAGCATTTTTTTTATTAATCCTGCTACATCTTTTTTTGAAATTGGCATTTTTTCATTTGATTCTAGAACTAGATGTCTTGGTGGATTAGGTTGTCCTTCAAATATTAAATGTAGTTTTATATCGTCTCGCATTGCATTTGAAACAAAGAGTGTTGAAATTATAACATTACAAACTATATCCATTCGTCCTGCTTTCATCAAGTTTTCTTTAATTAAATTACCTGCGGTTACTGCATGTTGGGAATAATAAATAAATTCTCTCATAAAATATTTAATAATTAGGAATATATAAGTTCGATTATAAGGTTTAATAAAAGTAGTCTATTTTTTCTTCTTCTTTGTGTAAAACTTAATTGCTTCTGCTAGTTCTTTGTGATTTTTTGCATATGTTTTGATACTGATTCCTTTTTTATATGCTTCACATGATTGTACTAAAGCTTTTGCTCCTGCTTTTGTTCCTTTTGGATGTGCATGACATCCTGCACCCATTGTTGTTATGAAGTCTATGCTTCCTAGAATATCTATGAATGGTTTCAATAATGTTGGATCTAATCCTCCCGAAATTATTGGAGCACATTTTTTTACACCTCTCCATGAATCATCTTCTAATATAAGATGATGAGCCATATCTTTATGTGTTAATTTTATTGAATCTCTATCTTTTGCAGGGATTTTAGACCATGATTGTTCAAAGAAATGACCTTTTGCTTGAAATTGTAATATTCCTCTTGCTGATGTTGCATCTTCTGTTGGTGTTCCTGCCATTTTACCTACCCCTGCTGTTCCTGTGTGAATTCCTGATGCTCCTGCTAATCTTGCAAATTTTGACAAAACCAATACTGTCATCCCTATTGGGTTTTCTGGCCTTGTAAAAGCTCCATGAGCTGCTCTATGGAAGTGTATGAAGACCTCTGGATATCTTCTTCGTAATGTTTGTACTGCCATCCAACCTGCTGTTATACCATCTATTAAAAAAGCATAACTTCCTGGCTCAAATCCGGCATTTTTAATCATTTCACATCTTTTAATCATTGTATCAAAATCTGCAGCAGATACATTAAATGAATGAACTTTCTTCTTTTTTGTTTTCTTCACAGCTTTGTCCATTGCTTCTTTTACATGAGCAACCATTTTTTCATAAGGACAAAAATCTTGATCTGCTTGTGGTTCATCATTTTTTACAAAATCTCCACCACCAACCCAAAAGTCATAACAGACTTCTGCATATTCTGCTGATGTTAATCCCATCTTTGGTTTTACAATTGTTCCTAATATTGGTCTATTATAAACATTCAAATATTTTCGCATATCATCTATTGTATAACTTGGTCCATCATATTGTTCTAGCATTGCTTCTGGAAACCAAACATCTAATAATTTTAATGCTGATACTTCTTTCATCCCTAACACATTTCCTATAATGTATGTTAATATGTTTTGAACATTTCCTGTTCTATCGAATAATCTCCATGGATATGCTATCCAAACCAAATCCCTTTTTTGATCAATTTGATAAATTAAAGCGTTCATTTCTCTTGAAAATGCTGTTTCTGTTTGAACTTTAAAGTTTGTTCCTGTTGAAGATTCTGCTGCAATTTCCGAGGCTGCTTGTAGAATATTTAATCCCTCTCCTGCTTTTAGTGTAAAAATTCCTAGAAGATATTCACCATTTTTTACATTTGGTATATCAAAGTTTACATACGCTTTTTGCTTATCATTAAGTGTTTCATAAAGTTCTTTTATATCCATATCGTCTCTCTTGATTTGTTAAAGGAGATGTTCTTTTTAAAAGTTTGGAGGATTTGAATTATTTTTTTATGTTTTAAATTTAATATTTTCTATTTAGACTGTATAAAATTTAACTTAATACTAGTATCATACGTCTTATTATAACAAAAATTAATAAATAATCAAACTAAACATTTATAAAGAAATTTTATGACAATTTAATATGGTAAATGCAAAAGTTGTGCAATTTAGAAGAGGAAGAAAAACATTCAAGCCTAAACATTTTTTGATTGAAATTGATGGTATTGATAGTAGAGATAAAGCGAAAGAGTTTGTTGGTAAAAATGTTAGTTGGACTTCTACTGGTAAAGAACCTAAAATTATTGATGGTATTATAAAATCTGCTCATGGGAATAGTGGTGTTGTTAGAGCACTTTTCGAGCGTGGTTTACCTGGTCAGTCTATTGGTACAGAGGTAAAGATAGAATAATGGCACTTAGGAAAGGATCTGCATATTCAAAAAGAAAGGCAAGACCTTATACTAGAAAATCTAAAGTTAGAAGTAAATCTTATATTAAAACTATTCCAAACTCAAAAGTTGTTAAATATAAGATGGGTGATATTAAAGGTTTTATTGATGAACAATTTCCTATCCAAATTCATGTTATTGCAAAGACTAGATCTCAAATCAGAGATAATCCACTTGAAGCTGTTAGACAGTATTTGAACAGATGGTTACAAAAAAAAGTTGGTAAGGATTTCTATTTAGAAGTTAAGGTTTATCCACATCATATTTTAAGAGAAAATAAAATGCTTACTGGTGCTGGAGCTGATCGTATGCAAACTGGTATGGCTCGTGCTTTTGGAAAATCTATGGGTAGAGCTGCTATAGTAAAACCTGGACAGACACTTTTTATTGTTGGTGTTAAAACTGTAAAACATGAGATTGAAGCTAGAAAATTGATTAAATCTATTAAAGCTAGATTACCTTGTAGTGTTGGAACAGTAACTATTAACTAAATTTGAATTTTTAGTAGTTTTGTAAATTTTTTTATAGAACAATTATATTGTATAAAGTTATTTTATATTGCATTTTTACCCATGTCACCTTTAAGTGACTACAAACAAAAAGGCTTTTAAAGCTATTATTATTACTATAACTATGTTAAAAAATAAAAAAGATTTAGAAGAACTCTGTAAAGATAAGGATGTAATTATTATGGTTCCTACAGCTGGTCCTCGTTTTGATAAATATAGAGCTAAGGCGGCTGTGATTGCTGAAAAAAAAGCAACTTGTAATTATGAAGGTTTAAATTTGCCTTATATTGTTAGCGGAGCTATTAAAAAAGACGACAAATATCTTCCTAATGAGAGAATGATTAGCTTACTAGAAAACTATGGTGTTTCTAAAGAAGCTATTTTTGAAGAACATAGTTCTCATAATACAGCAGAAAATCTTTACGAAACTGTTAAATTTGCAAAAGAAATGAACATAAAGGATATTGCGATATCCACTGGAACATCTCATTATTTGAGATTTAAAGTTGATCTGAAACATTTAAAATCTTTAGGATTGGTTAATAAAGATACAAAGATATACCCTATTCCTATATCTTATAAAGGAGCTAAAGTAGAATATAATCTTAAAAGAGAGGCTAGAAATGTACTTGCTCTTGCTAAAGCTATCTTTTTAGATTGTCATAATTATAAATTTTCTACTAATGCTAGTTAGATTTAAAACACCCATTATTTTATAATTACTATGAAACATTTTTTTATTTTAGGACGTAATCCAAAATTATCGAGAGAAGAAATTTTTGCTTTTTTGAAGTGTCGAAAGATTGATTATAAGGAAATTCTTTTTGAAGATAACCAACTTGTTCTTGAAGGAGATTTTAATATTAATATTCAGGAACTTGGTGGAACTATTGAGATTGGGAATATCCTTTTTGATGATAATGCTAATAAATTTGAAGATTTTTTAAATTCTCAAGATCTTGTTAATGAGAATAAATTTAATTATTCTGTTATTGGAAATATGGATCCTGAACCAATTAAGAATTATTTCAAATCAAATAAACAAAAGGCTGGTTTGAAACATGGTAGAGATAAATTAAGATTTCAGGAAGGTGGTTTTAATTATTTAGCTAAGACTAAATATACTTATTTTTTATATGAGGAGAATAATAGAGTTTTATTTGGTGAGGTAACACAAGATTTTGATTCTACTGAGGTTGAGAGAAGAGATATGAAAAAACCGGTTCGTCGTGAAGCTCTTGCTATTTCCCCTAGACTTTCTAAAATTTTGATTAATTTGAGTGGAGCTAATCCTAGAAGTTTAATGGGTGATCCTTTCTGTGGAGTTGGTGGTATTTTACAAGAAGCTTTGTTGAAAAATATTAAAGTTTATGGTAGTGATAATGATTATAAGGCTATTTTAGATGCTAAACGAAATTTAAAGTGGATAAAGGATCAATATGATGTTAATACAAAATTCAATGTTGAAAGACGTGATGTTAGAAGTTTAGCAAATAAACAATTTGATGCTATTGCAACAGAAACTCCTTTGGGTGATGTTATTAAGAAAAAATTAGATGATAGACGTGCTGAAAATGAGATTCGAAAATTTGAGAGTTTTATTATCCCTGCACTTAGATCTATTAGAAGTGTTAAGAGAAATAAAGCACTTATTGCTATTACTTTTCCTAAGATTAGAAGATTTGGAGTAGATTATGATAGGATTATTGAAAATACTGGTTTAAGAATTGTAATGAAACCTATAGAGGAATCTAAGAGTGGTCAGTTTATTGGTAGAGATGTTATCGTTTTTCAATAAGAGTCTATTTTTCTAGAGGTATTGACTTAACTCCCACAATGTTTAAATATTAAATTTACAATTTATCTTTATGATTGTTAAATTAGATACGCCAAAGTTATTGTCTGACGCTGTTGCTGTAATTTCTGAACTTGTTACAGAAGTTAAAATAAAACTTTTAGAAGATGGTATGAGTATTATTGCTGTTGATCCTGCAAATGTTGCTATGGTTATTTTTAAATTACCTCGTGAAAGTTTCTCTAGTTATGAAGCTAATAATGATGTTTGGGGTATTAATTTGGAAAGTTTGAAGAGAATTTTAAAAAGAGCTTCTGGAGCTGCTAGTATTATATTTGAGCAGGAAGATAATAAGTTAAATATTGCTATTTATGATAAAGTAAAAAGAAATTTTACATTATCTTTAATTGATGTTGATTCTGAGGAAAAAGATGAACCTAGTTTAGAATTTTCGACTACTGTTGAATTGAATTCCACTGAGCTTGTCCAGTCTATTGAAGATTGTGCTGTTGTTGCTGAAAGTTGTTCGTTTATTGCTGGAGAGAATTTTTTTGTTGTTGAAGCTAGTGGTTCAATTAATTCCTTTAGAGCTGAATTTAATGATGATAATGGAGAGATTAATGGTATTGGTAAAGCTAAATACTCTTTGGAATATTTGAATAAGTTTATCAAAGCTCAAAAAATTTCTAATAAAGTTATTTTAAGATTCTCTGATGATTATCCTTTAAGGATGGATTTCCCTGGAGAAAAAATGGGAATTGGTTTTGTATTAGCACCAAGAGTTGAAAACGATTAAATTTTTATTTATACAAATATTTTAGTTCTTTAATTGCTGGGTTTTGAAATAATTTTTTTAATGCTTTTTTTTGAATTTGTTCTATACGTTGTTTTGTAAGATTATACTTTTTACCGATTTCCTGAAAAGTTTTTTCGTTTTCTTCTGAATTTATTCCAAATCTTTCTTTTATAATATCTGCCTCTCTTTCATTTAAACTTGAATTAATTATTTTTTCTATATCAGAAACACCGCTACTTGATTTTAATCTATCAATATCCTTTGTTGGACTATAATAATTAGTTCCTATATTATCAACTAAAGATGTATTATCCTCTAATATTGGGTAATCTAGAGAAAGAACAGTTTTTCCAATTTCAAGTAAAGAGTTTAGTTCTTTTTTTGTCTTTGATAAAATTTTTGAAATTTTTTCTATAGAATACCCTTCTGAACGATATACTTTTACTTTACTTAATATTTCTCTTTTTTTAAGTGGTATTCTTATGCCATATGCATTTTCACCCAATGCCTTATAAATTGATTCTTTTATCCAATTTACACTATATGTCGATAAAGTACCAATGGAAGGATCATATTTATCTATAGCTTTCATTAAACCAATATTCCCTTCTTGAATTAAATCTATTAACTCCATACCTTTATTTTGGTAATTTTTAGCTATGGAAAATACAAAAAATAACTGAGATTTAACCAAAACATCTCTATACTCAGGAGTCATACCTTCTTCTAGTATTTTCTTACCTATCTCTTTTTGTTCTTCAACAGATATCCTATATTTATCAGCTTCATTCAAATATATTTCTAAATTATTTTTTTTATCAGTATTCAAATATATTTCTGAATGTTCTTTATTATTAATCATATCTTTCAATTTAACTTATTGTTTATAAACTTTTTCAATTGTAACTATTTTATAGTTGTTACTTGTTGTGGAAAGATGTTTAGTATATTTCATTTCTGTTTTAAAATAGTGAAAAAGCTATTGGATTAAATTGTATAATAGTTTATAATCTTTCTAAAAATTTAAAAACTTCATAGTTGTAATTATTTTATGAAAAAGAGAGATGATTTTGGTGACCATACTGATATTCCTAGTTCTAATGAAATTTCTGATGTTTTGTTGAAGAAAAGTTTAAATCGTGGAGAGAAAGTTAATAAAAATAAAAAGAAATCTAAAAATAAAAAATTTACTTTTAGTAAGAATAAAGTAAAAAAGAAAATGGAAAAAGAGTCCAAAAATAAAAAAACACGAGATATTGTAAAGAGAACTAAACCGATTAAAAATAAAAATGAATCAAAAGTGAAGAATAAGAAACATATTGAGATTCATGCTAAGATATTTGTAGTTATTGTATGTGTTTTAGTTATTTTAGGAGTTTTGAGTTATTTTACTATTATTAATTTTGATGTTGTTAAAAATGGATTTATTTCGACTTCTGGATTTTTTTTAAATATTATTACTACTTCTAGTTCTGATTTGGATGAAATTGATTTTTCTGATGTTAAAATCGATAAGTTGAATATTGATTTATTAACTGAAAATATTGAGCTTGAAACTAAAGTTACTAGTCAATTAAATTCTAAGTGTAATGATGAGAAAAGCACATTGGAAGCTAATATTAGGAAAGATGAGCAAGCTAAATGTAAAATTGAAACTGATGTTTTAAGTAATGAGATTGATGAGTGGACAACAAAGTATAATAGTTGTAGTGATGATTTAGATGAGTGCGAAGAGGGTAATGAATAATGAAAGTAAAAAAAGATAAATTTGTAAAGAAGCACCATGTTTGGGGTGGTATCGGAATTATTATTGGTATTGTAATTACAATTGTTGTTATTGGTATTTTTAGTTACAAGTATGTGCATTATGTTGAACAGGAAGGGTATGTTAAAGGTGGTGAAGATATGGCTAGATTGATTTATGATAATGTTGCTGAATATGGAGGAGCATCGATTGAAGTTGGTGGAGAAAAAATTATTGTTGCGAAATATGAGAAACCGATTGGTGGTATTGAGTAGTTATGGTTGTTTTGTCTAAATCTGGTTATTTAGCTGGTTTGCAATGTCATAAATTACTTTGGGTGAAAGCTAAAGATAAAGCGAGATTCCCTAAGATTGGTGAATTTAAGCAATCTATTTTTGATAATGGTCATGTTGTTGGTCAATTGGCAAAAAAACTTTTTCCTGAAGGGATTGAACTTTCTGATGAGAATTTTTCTGAGAATTTAAAATTGACAAAAGAAAATTTGGATAAAAAAAGACCTTTGTTTGAGGCTGCTTTTATGGTTGATGAATTATATTCTAGAGCTGATATTCTGAGTCCTAATGATGATGGGAGTTGGGACATCTATGAGGTTAAATCATCTACAAAAGTTAAGGAAATTAATTTACATGATGTTAGTTTTCAGAAGTATGTTTATGAATTAGCAGGTTTGAATATTCGGAAATGTTTTTTAGTTCATATTAATAATAAATATATTAAACAGGGTGAGTTGGATGTTCAAGGATTTTTTCATATTAGTGATGTTAGTCATGATATCGAACCATATTTTGAGAATATTGAATCTAGGGTTTTACAAATGTTGAGTATTATGATGGGAGATGAACCTAATGTTGAAATTGGAGAGCATTGTTCTTCGCCCTATTCTTGTGATTTAGAACCAAATTGTTGGAAGTTTATTAAGGAAGGTAGTGTATTTGATTTGTATAGGGGTGGTTCTAGATCTTTTGATTTATTTGAGAATGGTATTGTTGCCTTAAAAGATATTCCTGATTATTATAGGTTATCTGAAATCCAAATGATTCAAAGAGATGTTGCAATTAAGGAAGAGACCTATGTGAATAAAGAGGGTCTAAAAAACTTTTTGAATAAATTACAATATCCTATTTATTATTTAGATTTTGAAACGATTAATCCTGTTATTCCTAAGTTTGATGGGATGAAGCCTTATCAAAGAATCCCATTTCAATTCTCGTTACATATTCAGAAAAGTATTGGTAGTGAATTGGAACATGTTTCTTTCTTACATAAGAATCGTGATGATTCACGTAAATCTTTTATGCAAGCTCTAAAAGATAATCTTGGTGAAGTTGGAACTATTTTAGTTTATAATCAAAGTTTTGAGATTGGTGTAATGAGAGAATCTTCTTATGCTTTTTATGAATTTAAAGATTGGTTTGCTGAGATTCAGCCTCGTATACTTGATTTATTGGTTCCATTTAAAAATTTTGATTATTATAATGCCAAGCAAAAAGGCTCTTGTTCTATTAAAGCTGTTTTACCTGTCTTTTCGGATTTGAATTATAAAGATTTAGAAATTGGGAATGGTGCTATTGCAAATTTGCTTTATGAAAAAGCTACATTTAGTGATATGAATGATACCGCGAAAAAGAAAATTTATGATGATTTAGAAGTATATTGTCATCAAGATACGTTGGCTGAAGTTAAAATTATTGATGGATTATATAAGATTACAGAAAACGATATAGTTAATTAATTGCCGCCGTATCGCCTATTTCTTCTTGAATATTCTTTGACTGCTTTTTGTAAATCTTTTGTTTTGAAACTTGGAAAGAATCTTTTTGTAAAATATAATTCTGAATATACTGATTGGTATGGCATAAATCCTGATAACCTCTTTTCTCCACCTGTTCTTATTATTAAATCTGGATTTGGTATATTTGCTGTATCTAAATTTTTGTAGAAGTTCTCTATTGTGACTTGCTTTTTATCAGTTTTTTTTATTGCTCTAATTATTTCATCTTGTCCACCATAATCTATCGCTAAGATTAAAGTAAATTTGTTATTTCTAGTTTCTTTTTCTATTTTTGATAGTTTTATTCTAAGTGATTTTGGAATTCTATCTTTTCTTCCTATGTGTATTAATTTATATTTTAATGTTTTTTTAGTGAATAAGTCATCTATTAACTTTTCAATTATATGCATTATTATTTCAATTTCTTTTTCTGACCTTTTCCAATTTTCTGTTGAAAATCCCCATGCCGATATATATTCTATACCTAATTTTTGAGCTGCTTCGCAAAGTTCTATTATATTTGTATATGTTCCAGCTTTTTCGTGTCCTTTCGTTCCGACTAGTCCTCTTCTTTTTGCCCAACGCCTATTCCCATCTGGAATAATTGCTACATGTTTTGGTATTTTATTCATTTTCTTTTATAATATAAAGATCTGTTCCTTCTTTACAAGTCGGAAGTTTTATTAAAATTTCGTCTCCTTTTTTTGCTGTTTTTACATTCCTATTATTTTTCTTAATTGATTTTAATTTGATTTTTTTTATTGCATCTTCTTGGTTTAGTAAATATACTTCATCTCCTAATTTTATTTTACCTGCATGCATTATTACTTGAGCTGCTTTTAAATTTGAGAAATATTGTTTTACTCTTCCTACATATTCTTTATGTTGTGTTTGTTCTCCATTCTCTGTGTATGAAAAATCGTCTGAAGTTGGCATTTTAAAATAAAAACCGGATGAGAATCCTCTGTTGTAAACTTTTTTTAATTCTGTAATTGATTTTTCAATTTCTTTTGGTGTTAATTTTTTATCTAGTGCTTTTCTATATATTTTAACTACTGTTGATACATATTCTGGAGATCTGTTTCGCCCTTCTATTTTGAATGATTGTATTCCTGCTTTTTTCATTTGTTCAATAAATGGTAATGTACAAAGATCTTTTGCTGACATTACTTTATTATTTTGTAATTTTAGTTGTTTCCCTGAGTCATCTGTGACTGTCCAGCTTCTTCTGCATGGATGAGCACATTGTCCTCTGTTAGCTGAATATCCTTGCATAAATTGTGATGTAAAACATCTTCCTGAGATTGCAACACACATCGCACCGTGACAAAAACATTCTACTCTTATGATTTTTGATACTTGTTTTATTTGTTTTAGATTTAATTCTCTTGCTAATACTAGTGTTGTTGCTCCAAGTTTTTTATAGTATTGTGCTGATTCTTTATTTGAGATTGAGGCTTGTGTTGATATGTGGATTGGAACTTTGTATTTTTGACATAGTCTTATTATTGATGGATCCCAGCAAATTATTGCATTAATGTAAGATTTTGCTTTTTTGATTATTGTTTCTATTTTTTTTAATTCTGAATCATATACTACTGTATTTAATGTTAGATATCTTTTCACTTTTTTTAATTCGCAAATTTCTTTTATTTTTGGAAGATCTTTTATTGTGAAGTTTCTTGCACCTTCTCGCATATTGAATCCTTTTATTCCAAAATAGACTGCATCTGTACCAGCTTCAATTGCTGAGTAAAGCATTGGATAATTTCCTACGGGTGCTAATAATTCGTATTTTTGTTTCATATAATAATTTAGTTTTTCTATTTTAAGAGTTTTTTGGTTAATTTTGTTATAATTATCAAATGACACTTATACGAAAACTTTATAAAGAACCTTGTGTTGGATTTATTATGAGAAAATCACCTGAATATGTTGAAAAAAATGTTTCTGCTAGTTTCGGTTATGTTAAGAAAGATATGCTTATGTTGAATGATTCATTTAGTGAGTTGAATGATAAATTTGAAAGATTATTAGGTCAGTATCAAAACTTAGTTGATGAAGTTACAAAGATTAAGAATTCTTTACCAAAGAAAAAAGTTGTAAAGAAAAAAAGTATTGCAAAAAAATAGAATTTATTATGGCTATTGATGATTATTTGAATTCTCCCAATACTGGAATTATTATTGTTGATATGCAAAAATATTTTGTAGATCAATTACCTAATTTTAAATCTTTAATTAATAAGCAAATTAATATTCTTAAATTTCATCCTAAAATATTTATAGTTAATTTAGAATTTAAGCCATCAAGATATGGATATACTTTACCATTAATAAAAAATGAAATTAATAATAATAACCGTTCTTTTAAAACAATTAAAAAAAATTATATGAATGGTTTTAAAAGAACTAAACTTAATAAAATTTTAAAGGAATATGAGATACATAATATACTTATTATGGGATGTAATACTTCTTTTTGTGTTTTCTCTACTGCAAAAAGTGCTAGTAATTTAGGATATACATTAGCTACTTCAAAAAATTTAGTATCACAATCGGGTTATACTTCTAGCCAAAAATATGATTTTTTAGAAGAAGCGGTAAATTGGTATAAAAAAAATACAATTTTATTTTAGAATTAATTCCATCTACCTAATTCTAATTCTACTTTGTTTGTCCATGATTTGACTATGTCTAGTATCATATTTTTTATTGCTAAGTTATTTTTAGATTTGTAAACGAAAATATATCCACCTGGTGATAGATTAATTTGTTTTCTAATCACTAATTGTTTATTTCTTAGTTTTTTTAGACTTCTTTGAGCTGTTGAAATATCTACTTTAATTAATTTAGATATTTCTTCGCTAGATCTGTACTCTTCTGAATCAAATAAAAGTAATTTTAAAATATTATAATCGGATTTTGTAAGGCCAAGGCTACACTTAATTACTTCGTTTAAATCAAATTGTCGGCAAGCAAAATCTATCATAAAAAAAACAATTAGTTTATGATGCTGTCGATTTTTTGTTTTAGTGCATCTTTTGGGTTATATCCTATAATGTCACCTAATACTGTTCGGCCATTGAATATTTTCAATGCTGGGATTCCCATTATACCGAATTGTGCAGCGAATGCATTATGTTCTTCAACATCAAGTTTTGCAAACTTCAATTTTCCTTTATATTCTGCAGATAGTTCTTCAAATATTGGTCCCATCATCTTACAAGGTCCACACCATGGAGCCCAGAAATCAACGATTACTGGCATATCTGATTCAAAGACTTCTTTTACAAAATTTTCTGGATTTAAATTTTTTACCATATTGTTCTCCTTAATTTAATTATACTGTGATAAATTAACAATACTATTTAAAAGCTTTGAACTTCGCTAAAAATTGTATTTTTTTTGCAGTTCTATTTATTAACTTAATTACAATTAAACTTATAAAGGAGATTAACTTTGGAATAGTAACATGAAAGGAGCTATCAAGAAACTAGTTATTGGAGGGATTTTAATGGCAATGCCTGTTATAGTCGCTGCTGCTGTAACAAAAGAGGATAGGAATGAATTTAATACTTATGGAATAAATTTACCAATATCTAATGAATCTGAAAATAATAATAATCCAGAAGTTATTTATCAAATTAATCAAGAGGATTCAAAATTAGAAAAAAAAATAACAAATACACCTGTAATACAAACCCAACGTGAAGAAAATAAAAATTTATATCAAAATTTTGTTGAAGAAAATAAAAATTTATATATTATTCAGAAACAAAAAAACATTTTAGGTATTTTAAATGATATTGATCCTGTTAAGATTGAAGATTTAAGTAAAAAAGAATTAGAAAATTTGGTTAATATTGATTATGCTTCTATTAATAATAAACCTCTTTTAGATTTAGATTTACTAGACAAACAAAGTAACAAAAGTGGAAAAACTCTTGATCTGTATTTAACTGATAAAATTCAAGTAAATAGTTCAAATATTAAACTTATGGAACAATATGCTGATGTAAACAAATCTATTTTTGATAATTATTTATTAAATAACCAAAATTTTGCAAATTATTTTATAGAAAATGGAGCAGTTAATTTGGGAAAAGGTTTATTGGATAATGATATTACATATACTGGATCATAATATCATAAAAAAGTTTCAAAAGCAGCAAAAGAAAAAGAAGAAATGGCAAATTATAAGAAAAATCATAAGACAAATTATATAACACCTACGACAGAAATTATTATTACGCCGGAAGGACCTGTTGTACAACCTATTGATGGATATATCTCAGGAAGTGATTCTATTGATGGCGATGGTGGGAGTGCATCTGTTGGAGGATATAGCTCTGGTGGAAGTGGATCTGTCGGAGGAGGGAATTAGTATGAAAAGTAATAATTTAATTCTACTTGGGATGTTGTTTTTGTTTAGTCTTGCTTTTGTTAGTGCTAATATTAATGTTAGATATACTGTTTATGAAGCTGAACTTAATGATACTAATGATTTGATTGAGACCAGTAATATTGTATCTGGATTTAATGTTGATGTATATACATGTGCTAATTTAAATTGTTCTTTGAAAGGAGCTGAAGTTACATCTCTTTCAACTAGTACAAGTGTAGATAATGTTGTTATTAGTTATCCAACTGTTCGATTAAGTGATTATGGTTATGCTTTATATTTTTATGATGAAGATTATATTGGTTATCAAGTATGGGGTGAGAAAGCTCAAGGAGATTCTACTGATACTTTTGATGCTCCTAATGTATATTTAGCTAAAAAAACAAATAGATGGTTACCTATAAAATCATTTGATGGTGTTTCTAATACTTTAATTGGAAATATCCTTAAATTTAATACAACTGTTGGATTTAGTTCTGCTGATCTATTTTTACCTGACACAAGACATGTTGATATTGATTTGAAAGAAAATATTAGTGGTTTGGTAACATTTAGTGTGATTGATACTAGTGATTTAAGTGTTGTTTATACTCAAGTTAAAAATATTGTTTTAGATTATGATGCTGAGACAGATTTAGATTTTGATTATAATTTTAGTAGTATTGGAATTTACAATGTTTGGATTACGACTGAAATTGATGACTTAAAAATTATTAATAAAAATTTAGAAAAAGATGTTGTGCAAGTAAAAGTTGTTGAGACTACTAATAATAATTATTCTTTTTCTGAATTAAATATTGATAGAATTTCTGATAACACACCTCAAGTTAATGAAGAAATTGAAATTGATTATTCATATAAATCTAGATATGTTGATGAATTTGGTATTAAGCAAAAATCAAATTCTACAATTGTTATTAGAATTGATGATTCTTCCAATAATGAAATTTATAATTTTACAGCCTCCTTTAATGATACTGGGAAAAATAAGTTTGTTTATACATTTAATGATGCTGAAAATTATTTGATAAAAATGAGTATATGTCCTGAAAGAATTGATGGAAATTATAGTTTGTGTTATGAGGAAAATATAACTATTTCTGTATGGGAAATTTATGATGGTGATGATGATGATGATGATAGTAGCACTAGCTCTAACAGTGAAATAAAGATTGATATATCGAAAAAATCTACTAAAGATATTGTATCCGATTTTGTTGTCAGTACTTCTAATTCATACTCTGGAATAGATAAAAGTGAAAACTTCTATCAAGAATTAGAAAATAATTGGCCTGTTGTGCTTACATTTACTGTTGGGAATCTTCTTTTGATTGGATTGATTGCCTTCTACTTTTTAAAACCATTTTAGTTTTTCTAAAGATATAAATACCTTATTTTATTTGTTATTTTATGAATAATGAAATTATTGCAGATAATGCTAAGCTTGTAAAAGAGTTTGGTGCGAAAGATATAAATGACTTAGCAGAGCTACCAAACTTGTATACTTTTAAGAAAGGATTAATTTACTCTCATAGAGATTTTGATAGATTCTTTAAGGCTTTAAAAAATGGAGAAGAGTCTGCTATTGTTTCTGGTATTAATGCTTCTGGAACTTTACATTTAGGACATAAATTAGTTTTTGATACAAATCTATTTTTCCAAAAAGAATATGGAGTAAAAGTTTTTATCCCAATTTCTGATGATGAAAGTTTTGTTGCTGGTAAAGTTGATACACAAGAAGAAGCTAAAAATAATGCAATGAAACTTGCTAAAGAAATGTTAGCTTATGGATTTGATCCTAAAAAAACATTTTTTATTATTGATAATATTTATACAAATATTTATAATTTGGCTTTTAAAATGAGTAAAAAAATCAATTATTCTGAGATTAAAGCAACTTATGGTTATTCTCCTGATAAAAATATTGGTTTACATTTTTATCCTGCGGTTCAGACTGCTCATGTTTTATTTCCTCAAGAGAGGTTTAATATTAAGAATGTTTTAGTCCCTATTGGACCTGATGAAGATGCTCATTTAAGAATTGCTCGTGATATTGCTAGTCGTTATGGAATTCCCAAACCTGCTGTAATTCATGTAAAGTTTTTACCTGGCTTGGATGGTGAAAAAATGAGTAAATCTAAAAATAATGCTATTTTTTTAGACGATAATATAAAAAGTGTGAAAAGAAAATGTAATAAAGCGTTATCCGGTGGACAGGAAAAGGTAGAAGATCATAGGAAATTGGGTGGAAATCCTGATATTGATATGGCTTGTCAGTATTTAAAAAATTTCTTTTTAGATGAGAAAGGAAGTGAAGACTTGTTTAATAAATATAAAAAAGGCCAATTATTAAGTTCCGATATCAAAAATATACTTTATGAACACATTTCAAAATTTATTATGGATTTTCAAAAGAAAGTTGAAAAAGTTGATGGAAAAATATTGGATGAATGTATTCTAAAAAATTCTTTAAATTAAAAATTATATAATTTTAATATTGTGTTTGTTGTTATTTTCTTTACTGACTTATCTAAGACTTTTTCACTTAAGTTTATTTCTTTTATAATTTCTTTTGCTTCATTCTTTGTTTTTCCTTGTTCTACTAATGAATATATTATTGCATTCTTTGTTTTTCCATTTTTTTGTAAGATTGATTTTATTAGTTGTGTTTTTAAATTTTGTTCTCTTGATGTTAATTTAATTAACCATGAATTTACTCTTGGTGATGGAATAAATTCTTTTTTATCAATTTTTTTGATATAATTAATTTGATAAAAGATATTTGCCAAAACTCCTGACTTTGTTTTGTTATTTTCAAGAATTATTTTAAATTTTTCTCCTACAATTAATGTTAAGGATGAAATATCCTCGATTATTGACTTGTTTAAAATTTGTTCTGAAAGATTGTATGGGATATTCGCAATTATTTTATTGTAATTTATCCATGGAAAAATTATTGCATTGTCATAAATTATTGTAAGATTTTTTGATTTAATTGGTTCTAATTTATCTTTGTATTGTTTATCTATTTCAAATATTAAAATTTTATTTGATAACTTTGCTAATTCTTTTGTTAGAGCACCTTCCCCTGCACCGATTTCTATTATTTTATCTGTTGATTTTATATCGGAAATTTCAATTTCTTTTTGAATTATTTTAGGATTAGTTAAGAAATGTTGTCCTTTTTGTAAATTTTGTGACATAACTAAGAAAGAAGATTCTGGTTTAATTGTTTAACGGTTTATTATAAATAAAATTAATATTAATTAAAATACTTAACTTTATTAATGGTTTTTTCGAATTTTTTCTATGAATAAAAAGAACACAAATAAATCTAGAAAAAATCTTATTTTAGATGGTCCTATTGTTAAAACATTGGTTTCTCTTGCGATGCCTATTATTTTTGCAATGGTTTTGCAGATGATTTATAATTTAACTGATACTTTTTGGGTTGGTCGTTTAGGTGCTAATGCGGTTGCATCTGTTTCTTTAAGTTGGCCTATTCTGTTTTTGATTACTTCTTTTGGTAATGGTCTAGGTATTGCTGGAACTATTTTAGTTTCTCAATATAAAGGTAAAAAAGATCATAGAAATGTCGATTTTATTTCTGCTCAGACTATTAGTGCAATGTTCTTGATTTCTGCTGTTGTTGGAGTTTTTGGTTTTTTAATTTCTGGACCTTTGATTGGTTTAATGGGAGCTTCTCCTAGTGTTATTCCTGATGCTGTTAAATATTTGAAAATCTCATTTTTAGGTGTTTTATTTTCTTATATCTATTTTAGTTTTCAGTCTTTGATGAATGGTATTGGTGAGGTAAAGATTCCTTTGTATATTGTTCTTTGTTCGGTTCTATTGAACTTGGTATTGGATCCTTTATTCATTATGGGTTGGAATTTTATACCTAGTTTTGGTGTTGCAGGTGCTGCTTGGACTACAATTATTTCTCAGGCTTTGTCTTCTCTTGTCGGAATTATAATTTTGATTAAAGGAAGTCGTGGCATTAAGATGCATTTTAAAGATTTGATTCCACATGTTGGAATTTTTAAGAAAATGTTTAAATTAGGAACACCTGCTGGTATCTCTCAATCTGTACGTGCATTAAATATGGTTCTTATTACTTTTCTTGTTGTTGGTTTTGGTACAATTTCAGTAGCAGCATTTGGTTTGGGTGTTCGTATTTTAGGATTAATTATTGTTCCTGGGATGGGATTTTCTATAGCGATTTCTACTATGGTTGGTCAAAATATGGGAGCTAAAAAGATTGATAGAGCAGCACATGTTTCGAATAGGGGAATGTTACTTGCTTTTGTTACTTTGACTTTGTTTGGAATTATTATGTTTATTGCTGCTAAAAGTGTTGCTAGTGTCTTTGTCCCTGGTGAGATTGAAGTTATTAGACAGAGCGCTTATTTTATTCGTGCTATGGCTTTGACTTTCGGGTTTATTGGTCTGAATATGGCGATAATCGGTGTTTTTAATGGCTCTGGGAATACACATAATGGAATGTTTCTATCTGTTTTGTCTTTGGTTTTTTTGTTTTGTTTTGGGTTCGGATTATCTAGATTTACTTCCTTAGGGATTAATGGCGTTTGGATTGCTTATCCTATTTCTAATATTTTAACCGGCTTGATTTCGTTTATTTGGATTAAGAGAAGTCGTTGGAAAGAGATAAAAATTATTTAAATTCTGGTTTAGATATTTCTTGAATTTGACCTTCCCCTAAATCACCTAATCCTAAATCACCTATTTTTGTTCTCTTTAACATAAATATTCTATACCCTAAAAAATCTTGTAACACTCGTCTTATTATTCTATTTCTTCCTTCATGGATTGTTATATCAAAGGTATTATCTCTCCTATTTGTAATTTCACCATCAAAATTTATTCCATCAATTCTCATTCCATGTTCTATTTGTGCAATATCTGTTTTTTTGATTTTTGGATCTGTTCTTATTTTATATTTTTTTTCTACATGGTTTTTAGGATGTGTTAATTTGTTTGTAAGTTCTCCATCATTTGTTAATAATAACAATCCTTCACTCAGTCCATCTAATCTTCCTACGTAATTTAGATTAAATTTCAATTTTTTTTTCAATTGCTGTAATGATTCTAAATCATAAATTGTTTTTCTTTTTTCTGGGTCATCTTTTGTTACGAGATATGTTTTAGGTTTATTTAGAATGTAGTAGTGTTTTTTTTCTTGTATTGTAATTGGGGTATCGTTTATTAGAATAATGTCTGTTTCTTCTGCTTTATCTCCTAATTTTGCTATTTCACCGTTAAGCTTAACTTTTCCTTCTTCTATTAACTTTTCTGCTTTTCTTCTTGAGCATTTTCCTGTTGAAGCGATTATCTTTTGAATTCTTTGTTCCATACTTAATTAAAGAAATATTGGTTTATGAGGCTTTGGTTTTAAAATTTAGATTAAATATCATCCATTCTGTTCCAGAGACCTTTGATGGGGTAAAAGATAAATCATCTGTTTGGTGAAATCCATAATGTTCATAAATTTTTATTGCATTTTCATTTCGTTTATCAACTTCTAACAATACTTGAGTTATGTTCTTTTCTTTAGTATATTTTAATAGCTCGTTAAATGTAGCATGAAATATACCTTTATTTTGTTGATAAGATTCTACATAATCTATAAACATTGGTCCTTGGATCCTCTCATTAAAAAGATATTCTAATCTTCCTATTTCTTGGTCATTGTTATCATATGCTAAAATTTGTGAAGAGCCAACCTCCGTTGTGTATTCTAATGAATTTTGCTGTTTAGAATTATTGATAGGTATCTTTTCACATAATAATTTTGCTGTTTCGGAATCTATTTCTCCATTTAATAATTTATCTGCTATTGTTTCTAATGTTTCTGAATTTCTCATAGTATTATATTGATAATAATACTTTTAAAACTTTGGTTATGGAGTTATTATAAAGTAGTTACATATTATATTTTATCGTTGAAATTTTTCTAGAAAATAAATTATTCATTCAATTTTACTATTTTCAATAAAGACATAACTTGAATCTTTTGCTTGATATAATTCCCTATGTTGACAAATACCCATTGCAAAATTATTTGATTCATTAACTTTTAATAATGTCTCAATTTTATTTTTTGTTGATCCTAACTCTATTGCTTCATCTATTAACATTTTAGTTATATACTTCTTGTCTAAAGAATAATCTTGTTCTTTTTTATAAACCTTTATTTCATCTATAAACATTAGTTCTTTTTTTATATCATTAAAATGATATTTTAATTTACCAACTTCTTCATTATTATCATTATATACTACAATTCTAGAAGTTTTAGGTATACTTAATACTGTATATTCTGAGGATTTAATATTATTATATAAATCTTCTGCTGATTTTAATGATTCTGGAGTAATTTTTGAATTTTGAGAAAAATTTGGTATTAATTCTAAATCTTGTAAAGGTATTATTCTTTCTTCTAAACCTAAACAACACTCTCCTCTTACTAAAGGATTTTCGTTATCTTCTAAATCTTCTAAAATTGATTCAAAACATGTCATATTATTTTATATATTATAATGTTTTTAAACCTTTAGGTATGTCATTATATAATAACTACATAAACTACATTTTTTGCACAGATATCTTTAAAAAGATAATCTTGATAATTCTTGCATGGGATTTGGTTTTTTGATTTTGCCAACTTTGATTTTTTTATCTAGAATTTGTGATGTTACTCTTGGAACTATTAGAATTATTTTTGTAGCTAAGGGGAAAAAATATTTGGCTCCTGTTCTTGGATTTTTTGAGGTTTTGATTTGGTTAATTGCAATGCAACAGATTATGAGTAATGTTACGAATATTTGGTTATATATTACTTATGCTGCAGGTTTTGCTGCGGGAAATTTTGTTGGGATTATGATTGAAGATAAATTATCTATTGGGAAAATTATGATTAGAATTATTACCCAGAATGGTGCAGATGATTTAATTGATGTTTTGAAAGATAAGGAATATCGATTAACTTATGTAAATGCTCATGGTCGTGATAATAAAGTTAAAATTATTTTTTCTATAATTGATAGAAAAAAAATTAAGGATATAACAAGTATTATTCATAATATTAATCCTAAAGCATTTTATAGTATTGAAGATATTAGATTTGCTCGTGAGGTTGATCAGAATAATCCATTATTTTTCAATTCATTTGGATATTATACAAAGTGTAGATAATGGACTTAGAGTCCATTTGTTAAATAAAAAAAATTGTTGATTTTACTCAACTAAGTTTCTAGCTTGAAAATGATTCATTCTTTTTTGGAAATTATTTTCAAATTCACCATTTTCTCTTGCTAAAATATTATTTTCATGATTTGCAACTAATTCTTTAAAATCATCTTCTGTCAAACTTTCTTGCATTCTAGCAATTCTGTCTTCCATTAGTGATTTCCAAGTACTATAATCTTCATTTTCTATTGCTGTTCTCATTACTTCTCTTTCATCTAGAAATAATTCTTGATCTTCATCAGACATTCTATTAAATCCAAATCCTTGAGCAGCTACTAAACTTATACTAAATAAAGCGATTAAAGATATTGCAAACACTCCTGTTATTTTTTTATTATCCATTTTACCTCCTTTCATGTTTTCCATAATTAACTTTAGTTTTTTTATTTTATAAGTAGAGTGGATTTGCGGTCCATTGGTTTTATATAGTTTCTAAAGTTATTTTTTTTATGGATAAGATAGGAATTGGGATGGGTATGAGGCACTTGGCTGAGGTAACTTTAGGAACAGAAATTTTGTATTCATTTGTAATTATTGCCTGTTGTTTAATTATTTATTTTGGAACTAAAGAGTTATATGAATTAAGTTCTCATAAGGGAATTAAATATTTCAGATTATCCTTTTTGTATTTTGCTATTGCTTACTTTTTTAGATCATTTTTGAAGTTTGTTTTGACAACAATTAGTAAAACGGATGTTTTTGCTTTTCCTACTAGGAGTCTTGGAATGGTTAGTTTACCTTTGTTTATTTATTTTAGTTCTATGTCTGTTATGTACTTATTATATAGCACATTGTATAAGAGAATAAAATTAAAAATAAATTTAGATATTTTATTGAATTTTATTGCCATTGGATTAGCAATTATAAGTTTGGTAATTAGAAATCCTATTTTTAATTTCTATTTACATTTGTTATTTTTTATTATAATTATTACGTCTGTTATCATTGCTAAGATTTCGGAAAAGAAAAAACACAATCATTTGTATGTTGTGTATTTGATGTTGTTGTTTTTTTGGGGATTAAATATTCTTGGGATGATTATTCCTACTTTCTTTCAAACTATTCAGATGTTGATTTATTTGGCTTCTATTTCTATCTTTTTAATAATGTTATATAAAGTTATTAAAAATACTGGAGGACATTAATGGCGAAGAGAGGAAAACTTGAAATCATTAGAGACATTTTATTTATAATTCAAGAAAATCGTAATTCTATTAAGAAAACTCCATTAATTAGAAAGTCTAATTTGTCGACTGGTAGATTTAATGAATATTATTCTGATTTGATGAGGAAGCGATTTGTTATTGAGATTGTTAACAATAAGAGTGGAAAAGTTGTTTCGTTGAGTGAGAAGGGACGTAAATTTTTAGAAAAATATCAGGTTATTGTAAGTTTTATTGATGAATTTAATTTGTAAATTACTAATCCTGAAACTTTAATATTAGAATTTTCTGCTACTCATATTAAAAAAGAAATAAGCCTCTAAAGAATAAAAGAGTAAAATAAAAAAACTATTCGTATCTTAGTGCATCTACTGGTTTCATTTTTGAAGCATTGTAAGCTGGTATAACTCCTGCAATCATTCCTACTATTACTGAGAATAATAATGCCCCGATTAATAGTTCTGGTGTTATTGTAGTACTTCCGAACATTTTACCTGCCATTCCACCTGTATCACTCATAGAACTTACTAAATTTGACCCGAAGATCCCTAATATGACTCCTCCTAGTCCACCAACAAATCCTATCAATCCTGAATTAAATAAAAATATTAGCAATATATCTTTATTTTGAGTTCCTATTGCTTTCATAATTCCTATATCTTTTGTTTTTTCTAAGACTGATGTGAACATAGTGTTTGCTATTCCTACTGCTCCTACTAATAAGGAAATTGCAGCTATTGCTGTTAAAAACAAAGTCATTGTGTTCATTGTTTCTTGTATTGTTTCTTGCATTTCACTAGGATCAGTTACTGTAAAATCTTGATCTGTTTCTGAGAGAATACCTCTTGAATTTAATAGAGTTTCTGTTATTTCATTCACTGTTTCATTACTGATATCTATATCATTTATTTTTACAGATATCGAATCAAATTCTTTATCTCCAACATCATCTAAAATTATACGTGCTATTTCTATTGGCATATATATTGTTGAACCTGAATCTAGGATCCCAACAACTTTAAATGTTTTATCTTCAATCACAATTTTACTGTTTAATGGAATTCCATCTTCAAATGTATTAGTTACAATATTTCCACCTATTACAACTGAATATGTATCACTGTTAATTAGATATCTACCTGATTCTAATTCTTCTGTTGTTATTTCTTTCCAATTTTCAGTTTCTACTCCGTTAATAGTTGATGTTGCTGATTTAGTGAGATATTCTATTGTTCCTTTTTCTGAAACTTTTCCCATTACGCAATCAATATTGTCAACCGTTGTTAATGATAGAATATCCCTTGATGTTAGATTTTCTTGTTCATCATCATTAGAGGATGTATCTTTTAGATCTCGTCCCATTCCGCCACCAAAACCACCAGATGACCCTTTAGCAACGGAATATCCTGGTGTTACTGTTAATATATCAGCTCCAAGACCTCCTAATTGTTCTTCTAGATTTGCCTCAGCTCCTTGAGTTATTGAGACAATAGATACAACTGCTGCAATACCAATTACTATTCCTATTATTGTTAGCCAGCTACGTAGTTTTCCATGCATAAGGATATTAAATGCTAATTGAAATGATTTTTTTATTTTCATTTTAGAGTGTACTAAGAGAATTATTTACTATTTTCTTTTGTAATCCAAGTTGGAACTTTTGAAGAAGATGTTTTTTTGTTTTTCTTAAACTTCTTCTTCAAATTATCTACTCCTATTTTCTTATATATAGTATAGAACGCTCCTAATATTGCTATAACAACAATATACCAAATCCAATTATTGTTTGAATTTGAAGTTTCTTCTCCTTTTTTCATACCTATACCTTCTCCAGGCATAAAAGTTGCATTCATTAAATTTTGATTCATGTTAAGATTCAATTCCATGTTTACAATTCTTCGTTCTCCTAAGCTATCTGTATAGTATATGTCAAAATCAAAGTTATTAGTATCTTCTGCATCTCGTTGTGGAATTGCTGTTATGTCGAAATTAACAATTGCATAATCTCCACTATCTAGATTTCCTACCATTTGTCCATCTGTACTAGTTGCCTTGAAGTTATCTTGTTCTGGAACTCTTACAACAACTGAGTTAGCTGTATATTTACCGATATTAGCAATTGCAATAGATATTTCTGTTGAACTAGAATCTTGAATTACTGCATCAAAATCTGTCCTTAGATCTTCTATCTTAATATCAAATTCCTCAACAACATTTCCTCGTTCTTCTCCATATTTTACACTAATTGTTGAATTTGCATCTATTGCATCTGAATCAACTCGTAATGTTATTGGAATCATCCATTCTGTTTTTGAATTTGATACCCATGTACTCCCTTCTAATTTATGGATTAATTCCTCATCACTATCTACTGAAAATGGATATGATGGAACTAATTCAAAATATGCACCAGTACATTCTGAATTATCTATACCTGAAATTTGGAATAAGACATCAACATATTCTCCTTGTGTTGCAGGATATGAATCTTGATTTACCATTGTTACACTTAAATCACAATTTTCAGATGCTGAAACTTGACTTATTAGAATTAGACTTAGTAATAGAAATAAACTTGTAGAATACTTGTATTTGTTTTTCATTATCTTAATTAAAATGGATTTTACCCCATTTATTTTTTAACCTCCCTTTCAATTCTTCCGTCTTTTATGTAGACTATTCTTTTGGCATATTTTACCAATTCTAAATCGTGAGTAATTAATATTATTGTTTTTCCTTTTTTGTTTAAATCTATTAAAAAGTCCATCACAAATTTACCGGTTTTACTATCTAAATTTCCGGTTGGTTCATCTGCTAATATAATCTCTGGATTATTTGAAAGTGATCGTGCTATAGCAACTCTTTGTTGTTGTCCTCCTGATAGTTCTGATGGTTTATGATGAAGTCTATCTCCCAAACCTAGATCTGTTAATAATTTTACTGACTTTTCTTTCGCTATATTTTCTTTCGTATTTATTACTTCCATTGGAAGCATCACATTTTGTAGAGCACTTAAAGTTGGAAGCAAATTAAATTGTTGGAAAATAAAACCTATTGTTTCTCCTCGTAAAATTGATAGTGTTGATTCATTCATTTTTGAGATGTCTTTATTATCTAAATACACTGTCCCCCATGATGGTTTATCTAATGCCCCTACTATATTCATCATTGTACTTTTTCCACTACCAGAAGGCCCTGTAATCGCAATAAAATCACCTTTTTGAATTTCTAAATTAATTTCTTTTAATACAACTAATGGATCTGCTTTACCCATATCGTATTTTTTCCATACATTATCAATTTTAATCACTGATTCTTTTTTCATAATACTACTCCTTTTTTTTTATATATAAAGAGAATGGACTTTTGGTCCATTGGTTAAAAGAATTATAAATTTTAGGACTCCATGGATTAAAAAATATTAAATAAAGAATCTTTTATTTCTTATCTTTTGTTAGAATTACTAATAAACTTGGTACTATTGTAATTGCTGCTAGCATACAGAAGATAACTCCGTAGCTCATGATTATTCCCATTTCTGCCATCACTGAAAGTTCTCCTAATCCCATTGCTCTAAAACCAATTAAGCATGCTAATGTTGTTGTTAATATTGGCACTAATATCCCGTTTAGTGTTTTTGACATTGCTGCTTTTTTATCGTTCTTTTTCAATTCTTGATTGTAACGACTCATTACTTGAATTCCAAAATCTATTCCTATTCCCATTATCATTGAGATTGCTCCGCTTGTCATTGAAGATAATCCGCTTCCTGTTAATCCCAAGAATCCCATTGTCCACATAATTCCAAAAATGATTGTCATTAAAGGTAGAGCGACTCCTTTTACTGACCTAAAAATTAAAATTAAAATTAAAATTATGGCTATCATTGAGAACATTGAAGTCCTATTCATATCTGGCCCAATTTGTTCCTTTATTATTACATCTTGGAATATTTCTCCTGATAAACTAATTTTAATTCCTGCTGGTTTGTCTATTTGATTTATTAATTCTGATATTTCATTTGTAATTTCTTCACTCTCAACCTCATCATCGAATGTTATTTTTATTAATAGCATAGATTCGTCTTCTGATACATAACTTTTTCCTACAAAACTTTTCGAAATTGTTTCTATTTCTAATTGAGTATTTGGAATTTGTCCATATTGTTTCTCTATTATTTGTCCCATTCCATTGATTTCTTCAACATTGTTTGAGTTTGTTAGATATGTTTCTAGTAATAATGAATATCTTATTAGTATTGGTTCTGTTACTTTTTTTACTTCATTAGAATTTACATAGTTGTTATCTATTTCTATTACGATTGTTCCTGAATTTGTTCCACCAAAGTCATCTGATATCAACGAAAAGGCTTTAATTACGTCATAGTCGTCAGGTAACATGTCTTCGTAATTCATATCTTGGGTTTGCATTAGTTGTATTCCAACAAACATTATTAGTGTTAGAACTAGGCTTAGAACTAAGACAATTGCTGAATTTTGGCTTACGAAATCTGCATATTTTTTAGTGATTTTTTTCATTTAGTGCTTTTTGTTTTGCATGTTGTTTAGTTTTTTCTGTGAGTCTTTTGTGTTTCTTTTCTGTTATTAGATGCTCAAATCTCTCTTCTAATACAATTAATGCAGGGTTGATGAATATTGCTGCCGTTAGTGAGAAAGCTATTCCTAAAGCTAGTGAGAGTCCTAAGTCTCGAAGCATTGGCATCATTGAAAATGTTAATGCTAAAAATCCCATTATTGTTGTTGTTCCACTTCCTAAGACTGAACTTCCTACTTCTTGTACTGTGATTTTTAGTGATTTTTTTGAACTTTTATTCTCTCTTTCTTCGCTATAACGACTTACTATGAATACCCCATATTCGACTCCTAGTCCTAGAATCATTGCTCCTATCCCAACGGTTGCAACTGATAATTGGATATCTAACCATCCCATTGTTCCTAGTGTCCATGAAATTCCAAAAAGGAGTGGTGTGAATATTAGTAATGCTTTTGTTGCTGATTTTTCTAAAATTATTAGTAATACTAAAATCATTAGTGCTGCAATTAAAATTGTGAATACTGCATCGCTTGCTAGTAAATCTAAAATCATTGATCTTATTTGTGGTGTTCCTGTTATATAAACTGTTACTCCATCTGGCTTTGAAGTTTCTGATAGTGCTTCATTAATTATACTATCTAATTCTTTTATTTTATCTTCGCCACCGCCTAAATCTGAAGAAATTATCATCATCGTTGCTGAATAGTCTTTATTGAAGAATGCATTAACGCCTGCGATGCTTGAAAATATTTGTTTTGAGTAATCTAAAGTTGGTGGGATTGTGTCTATTGTAAACATTGCTCCTATTGATTGTGTTGATTCTATTAAATCTTCTTTTTCTAATTTTGTTTTTAATTCTACTAAAAATTCTATAATTCTTGGATCTCTTATATCGTATACTCCATTTTCTTCTGGTTCTTCTATTCTAATTAATACGAAACTTCCATCTTGACCACCGAAATTATCTTGGATTCTATCTTCTACTTTAAAAATTTCTAAATCTTGAGGCATCATTTGATCCATATCTGATTGCATTGAAACTTTTGATATCCCAATTCCTAATACCGTTGTTATTATTAGTGCAATTAATAAAATCCATGCTGCATGTTTGTATTGAAATGATGATAATTTTTCTAACACTTTCATTTTAGCTTCTTCATTTTATTTATTGCTTCTTTTATTATTACTTTTATTTTTGTTTGATTGTTTTTTATGTCTAATGAATTTATTGCTTTTTCCAAATCAATCAATTCTTCAGTTATTGGTATTAATTTTAAATGTTTTTTATCAAAATTATCGATAATATTATTAATACAATCTTCTTCTCCTAATAATTTTAGAAATTTTACTCCCTCTTCTATCTTCTTTAAAATTTCATTTTTCTTTTTATCGGATTCTCTTAGAAATCGGTTCCCTTTTAATGTTATTGAATATATTTTCGTATTGGATTGTTTTTTTACTGATGTTAATTTTAAATTTACTAGTTCTTGCATTAAAGGATATAGTGAACCTGGGGAAACTTTCCATCCTGTTTTATCTTCTATTGTTTTAGAAATTTGGCTACCTTTCCTTTTTTCTGTTGATAAGACTTTTAGTACCAGTAATTTTAAGGCACCATTTACTGCCATTTAAGCTCTCCTTATTACATATATAGATAGAACGATTAAAAGTATTGTTATAATTACTATTCCTACAAATAAATAAAGTTTCATGTCTAATGTTTTTGTTGTTACATTGATGTTTGATGTTACATCATCTACTAAGACTGAATCTCCTGAGATTGATCTTACTTGATAGTTTAATATATATGACATTGGTGTTGCATCTTTATCTACTTCAAAATCAAATATTGCATAACCTGTCTCTCCTACATCTAAGCTTCCAACATAAGAAGACTTTTCTGTAAATGAAAATGGTTGATCACTTCGTTCATATACTTTTAAACTTACATCTTTTGAGTTTTCTCCACCTATATTTTGGATTGCTAGTCTTACTTTTGTAGTTGACCCTGGGTATATTCCTTCTGTTAATATTTTTACATTCGTAATTTCAAATTGTGGGATTGAGAATACTGGTAGTTCTATTTCTAATGTTTTTGTTTCATCATTTCCTTCTGATGTATAATCTAAATCTAATGTTGCTGTGTAACTTGCTTCTGATAGTGTTTTATCTGTGTCAAAATAGAATGTTAATGTTTTGGATATTCCTGAGGCTAAATCACCTAAATGCACTTTGTCTGAATATGAACTTGATGGAGAGAACCCTTCTGGTAAGTTTAATGTTGCGATTAAGTTTTCTGATGTATAATCACCTGAATTCTTTATTGTTACATCAAATTTTACCTCTTGTGAATTTGGTATGATTTTTTTTGGGGCTGAAATAATTTCTCCTAGTGTTATTTCTACTGTATCACTGATTATTCTTAATTTAAATTCATCATTCCAGTCATCTGATCCGTCATCTAGATTAAATTCTAAATCATAAGATTTTGAGTCTGCATCTTTATCTACTTCTATCCTGAAATTGAAAGTCTTTGTCTCACTTGAATTGATTAACGTTGTAATTTCATCATCTGTTATAAATTCAAATGGATCATCTTCTTTGAAGTCTAATGTCAGATTTTTTGCTATGCTTGCATCGTTTGTTATTTTTAATGTTAACGTAAAAATATCATCTACAGTTGCTGAGTCATAGCTTATTTCTAAGTCATAGTCTTCTACGTATACTGAGTCTGAATATGCGCTTACTGTTGCTAGAAGCATTAGTGTTGCAAACATTATTGTTAATACATTATTTACTCTCATACTTTATCGGTTCCGATAAACCTTTATAAGGTTTATTGTTCTAAAATGAATATGTTGTAAAAGATAAATTGGTTATGGATTAAACATAATGAGTTCTAAGTTCTTTATTTGTTATTTCTTTTAGAAAAGATAGGTATTATCGTAATAAAATAGATCTGGTTTCTTTTTTTCTATTTCTTCTATTATTTCCCATGATTTTATTGCTTGTTCAATTGTTGGAAAGAAATTTTTTTCGTTATTTATAAATTTTTTAAATATTTCTAAGTATTCATTCCCTATTCCAAATTTATATTTAGTCCTATTTATTGTTAGAAAGCTTTCTTTCTGATTTAGTGCTTTTCCTGTTGTAAATATTAGTTCTTTGTTATTTAATTTTAATTTTAATTTTACGAATGTTTCTATTATTGATTTTTTTCCTAGTTCTTTTGAATAATTTTTATATTGCCCTCTTTTGAATTCTAATATTTCGATTTTGTCTTTTAATTCTTCTTTTGATATTTTCTGTGTTATATTCAGAAAATGACTTTGTACCATATCTTTTAAGGCTCCGACTGAATTGTAATATGTTGTTCTACCTTCTAAACCTACTTCTTCTGTTGATTTGATTTCTAGTTTTGTGAAATCTTGCTTTGGAAGATTAATTATATTTTGCTTGAATAAATAGTGATCTGATAAAAAGATGTCTTTTCCCAGATTGTTTTCTTCTATTAATTGCTTTAATTCTTTAGCTTCTAGTAGATTACTTCCAAATGGTTTTTCTATTAATATTTTTATTGAATAGTTTAGTTCTTTGAATTTTTTTAAAGAATAAAGAATTTTTTTAATTTGTGATGGGGGAAGTGATATGTAAACATAGTTTGTTTTATTTTGGTCAAAATTTGCAATACATTTTTTCCCACAGATATCTTCTTTGTCAAAATTTAGTTTTATGTATTTGATTGATTCTTGGAATATTGGTGTACATCTATCTTCTGAACATACGTGATGTAAATATTTCTCTTGTGTTATATTTTTTCTTCCTATTGCATAAATTTCTAATTTTTCACTATTAAAATTTTGTAAAGCTGGTAAAACTTTTCTATTAACTAAATCACCTGTTGATCCGAATATAAAAAGTTTCATAATTGTGACAGTTTGTATTGGTTTAAAAATTTTGGTAAAGATGGTAAAAATTATTCAATATTTGCAAAACTATTTATGGATGTTTATGACAGATATCTACCATTTTCTCTAAAGATTCATTGACTTCATTACCCATATACTCAAAAAAGTTATGTTCTCCTTTAGACAATTCGGATTCCCTACCCTCTGCTCTATTACTCTTATATCCTTCTACTGCTTCTTCTAAATATGTATAATAGTCACCTTTTTCAAAAGCATTAATTACTGGAACAGGTATCCCATAATAATTTAAAATTATATTTTGGATAGACCTTGCAGTTCTACCATTTCCATCTAAAAATGCATGTATTCTTGCTATATCAAAATGAGCATAAGTTGATGCGTTTATTACATCAATTGGATTAATATTTAATTGATTTCCAATATATTCAAACTGTTTGTTTAAATTTTTTATAAATTTGGGTATTTCAAAATAGATAATTTTTCTGGTGTTGGCATAACTCTTGTCATTTTTTTGCCTCCTACATAAGCTTGAGAAGTTCTATATTGAGGAACAGAATTTTTATGAATTTCTGGTAATATTTTCCCATTTATTTCTCTAATAAATGACTCCTCAAAATTATATGGGTCAAAATTAGATATTCCCCATATCCATGCATCATTCAAATTCCTTTTTAATTTTCGCATTCTATGTTTTGGAATATTAGAATCTTCTTCAATTATCAATGACTGATGATGGGCATCTTTAATTTGTCTATTATAAACTAATTTTTGATATTTTAGATAAAAATAACAACTATGATCTGTTTTTATTTCATTATAATTTTTTTTTAAATCTATACATAATTCTTTAGATAAATATTCCATATTATTCTTAATTAATGTGTCTTTTTAAAATGATACTAATTTCGCAACTAACTATACTTAAATAAAAAATAAAAAATTGCTTAATTATAGCTTTTTATGACATAACCACCAATCATAACATTCAAATTCTCCTGCTGCACTTTTTTCAAGCCTTTCTTTTGCTGTCTTTGTGTCAGTTGCAGGTGGAATGATTACATGATCTCCTACAAGTTCACTATTTGGCCAGTTTGCAGGCATTGCTACATTATTTAGATCAGATATTTGCATTGCTTTTACTGATCTTAAAATTTCATCCATATTTCTTCCAAGTTCTTGTGGATAATAAAAAATTATTCTAATTTTTGAATCTGAATCCACAATAAACACTGCTCTAACTGTGTTTGTTCCTTTCCCTGGATGTATTAATCCTAATGTTTCAGCAACAGCTCCGGTATCTGCAATAATTGGAAATTCTATTTGAACATCTAATTTTTCTTTAATCCATTCTTCCCACTTAATATGTGCAAATACTTGGTCAACACTTAAACCAATAAGATCACAATTCAATTCTTTGAATTGAGAATATCTTTTTTGAAACGCAACAAATTCAGTAGTACAAACTGGAGTAAAATCTGCAGGATGACTAAATAATACGAACCATTTTCCCTTCATATCTTCTGGCAAATTCATTGAACCATGAGTTGTTTGAACTTGCATTGAAGGGAATTTATCTCCTAAGAGTGGCATATTGTTTGTTTTTTGTTCTTCCATTTTTGTTCCTCCTTTCATTTCTTCATTTTATAATGTATTGAAATTATAAAAATATACTTATTTAAGTTGTATTTAGTTTTTAAGATGATTGAAGTTTGGTAGAATATTGCTATTTTTTTACAGTACTATTTAATATTTAGAGTCTTCTTTCATCTAGTGATAATTGATTCGGCTTACATTTTAGTATATCATTTTTAGATTCGTCTATTGCAATTAGGAAAACCTTATATAATTATTTAATGTTTTAATTCAATAAAATGAAAACTTTAACTTTTGCTACGATTCTTTTGATTATTTTTTCATTTTTAATTGCATTATATTCTTATTCTGAAATTGATGAAGATATTGTTGCATCTCATTGGAATTCTGCGGGAGAAATTGACAATTATATGCCTAAATTTATTGGTTTATTTTTATTTCCTTTTATTTTAATTGGATTATATTTGTTATTTATTGGGATTCCCAAAGTAGATCCATTCAAAAAGAATATTGAATCATTTAGAGATAGTTATGATAAATTTATTTTTATGTTTTTTTTATATATTTTTTATGTTTTTTTATTAAGTATTTTAGTTAATTTAGGTTACGAATTAAATATGAATCTTTTTATTATTCCTTCTCTTGGATTGTTATTTTTTTGTATTGGATTATTTATGAAAAAATTTAAAAGAAATTGGTTTATTGGGATTAGAACTCCATGGACTATTAGTAATGAAAAAGTTTGGATAAAAACTCATGAATTAGGTGCTAAACTTTTCAAAATTTTAGGAATTATTATTTTATTTAGTATATTCTTTAATCCTGAATATTTGGTCTGGTTTATCCTAATTCCTACATTTATTATCACATTTTGGTTAATATTGTATTCTTATCTAGAATTTAAAAAATTAAATTAAATTTTTTCTATAAATTTTTTTAACGTTGTTTGATTATTTGATTCGTCTAAAAAATTACTTATTTTTACTCCTATTAATCTGATTGGCCACTCTTTTTGATAGTTTTGTTTTAATGCTAATTGTGTTATTTCTTTGATTTTTTCTAATGAATTTGTCATAGTATTTATTGAATAGTCTCTTGTAATAGTTCTAAAATTTTTATATCGTAATTTTATTGAAATTGTTTTGAAGTATTTTTCTTTTATTCTTGGATGAATATTCTCGCACATTTCATTTATTGTTTTTTTTAGTTTTTCTATGTCTGTTGTATCTTTAATGAATGTATGTTCTGTTGATATCGATTTTCTACTTTTAGAATGAATTAGTTTTGTTTTTCTTTCGCCCTTTGCTATTTGTTGATATTTTATCGCTTGTAGTCCCCCGATATCCATTAATTTGAAGATATTTGCTTCTGCTAGATCAGCAATTGTATTAATATTCTTGTTATAATATTTACTTACTGATTTTTTCCCTATTCCTGGTATCTTCTTGATATTTAGTGGAGCTAAAAATTCTTTTTGATTTTTTACAATTGTGAATCCATTAGGTTTATTGAAATCACTTGCTATTTTTGCTGTTATTCGGCATTCGGCGATTCCTATTGAGCAGGTTAGTTTGGTTTTATTTTTGACTGTATCTTTTATATATACTGCCATTTCTTCTAAAGTTTTAAATTGTTTTGCGAATTTTGTTAAATCAAGATATGCTTCATCGACTGAAGTTTGAATTACGTCATCTGAAAATGTATGTAAGATTTCCATTATCTGATTTGATTCTTTTTTGTATAATTGCATATTAACTGGTAAAAAATTTCCTTTTGGACAAAGTTTTTTTGCTATTTTGCCTGATGTTGCTGAGAATATACCATATTTTCTTGCTGGATAATTTGCTGCACTTACTACACCTCGTTCTGAGGTTCCTCCTACGATTACTGGTGTTCCTTTAAGTTTTGGTTGATATTTTTCTTCACAAGCACAGAAGAAACAGTCCATATCGATATGTCCTATTATAGTCATCTAAATTTGTGGAGTCGATTGTTTAAAATTCTGATGATACTTGATATTTTATTTATTTGAATTATTTTGATTTTTTTGATTTTTTTTAAATTTGATTAATCCTAAAATTATACCTATTGATACAGAAATTGTTATTGAAACATAGGTTGTTAAATGAAGTGATGGATATAATACTGTTAAAAAAGATAAAACTAAGTATAGAAGTACTGTATATGTGATAAAAAGTCTGTATGGTTTTATTATTTTTTTATAGATATTCTTTTTCATATAATAAAATAGATTATTCTATTTAAAAAATTTATTCCTCTTCTTGGATAATGTTTTTTTATTTTTTTATTTAAAATAACTATCTACTTACTTTAAAAAGGCAGTTTTTGGTATTATTATATGGAATTTAAATCATTAGGAATAATTGAACCTATTTTAGTTGCGCTTGCACAAAAAGGTTATGTAGAGGCGACTCCGATACAGGAAAAAGCTATTCCTTTGTTATTAGAAGGGAAAGATGTTGTTGGGATTGCTCAAACTGGTACTGGTAAGACTGCTGCATTTAGTATTCCTGTTTTACAAAAATTAAGTGAGAATCGTAGTAATGGACAGGGTCCAAGAGCTTTAATATTGGCTCCTACACGAGAACTTGCTGCGCAAATAGTTGAAGAATTCAAGGTTTATGGTAAATTATTGGATTTTACTTATCTTGCTGTTTATGGTGGAGTTGGAATAATCCCTCAGATTAAGTCTTTGAAACGAGGAGTAGATATTTTGATTGCTACACCTGGTAGACTTCTTGATTTGATTAATCAAAAAAAGGTTAGTTTGACTAATGTTGAGTTTTTAGTTTTGGATGAGGCAGATAGAATGCTTGATATGGGATTTTTAAAAGATGTTGATAAAATTGTAAAGATGGTTCCAGAAAAGAAACAAACTTTATTCTTTTCGGCTACTATGTCTAAGGAAATTAATGAATTAAGTAAAAGATTTTTAGATGATCCTGTGAAGATTGAAATCACTCCACAATCTACGCCTATTGATAAAATAGAGCAGTGTGTATTTTTTGTTGATAAAGAGCATAAAGATGAATTATTGCTAGATTTGATTGAACAACAAAAAATGAGTTGTGTTTTGGTCTTTGTGGGGATGAAACATAGGGCAAATAAGGTAGCTATGATATTAAGTCGTAATGGTATTTGGACTTCCGCTATTCATGGAAATAAAACTCAAATTCAAAGAGAAAAAGCTTTGAGAGATTTTAAGTCTGGTAAAATTAAGGTTTTGGTTGCTACTGATATTGCTGCAAGAGGAATTGATGTTCAAAATATTAGTCATGTTATTAATTATGATTTACCTAATGAATCTGAAAATTATGTTCATCGTATTGGGCGTACTGCAAGAGCTGGAAATGATGGTGTTGCATATTCTTTTTGTTCAGCTGAAGATAGAAATTATTTAAATCAAATTGAGAGAATTATTAAGAAAAAAATTGAGCAAGCAGAACATAAATGGCATTCTATTAATGCTAAAAATGCTAAAGGAGTTAATGCAAAACCTAGATCGAGAAGTGGTAGTGGGAGCAGAGGTCCAGGAAGAAGTAGTAATAGTCGTTCATATAGCCGAGATAGAAATAGTAGTCCTAGTCGAAGTAGAGATGGTAGAGATAGTCATTCTAGAGGAAGTAGTTATGGAAAATCTAATGGAGATAATTCAAGTTCTGGAAGAGTAAGAGCTGGTAGAACAAGTTCTAGAAGTGATGATTCAAGGTCTAGAAGTAGTGGATATCGTAGAGGAAGTTCTTCATCATCAGGTTCAAGTGGTTTTAGGGGAAGGACATCTAGAGATCAAGGAAGATCGTCTGGTTCTAGAAGAGTTGCAATGGGTAGAACAAGTAATAGAAGATAATTAAGAATTTTAGATTTATTATTATAAAAAATATTTAGGATAATTACTTATACCAATAAAAACTTATATATTTATGGATGAATTAAAACGTATTAATAAGTATATTAGCGAATCCGGAATGTGTTCAAGACGTGCTGCTGATGATTTAATTGAGAGGGGTCATGTTTTAGTTAATGGAAAAGTTGCGACAATTGGTACAAAAATTTCAATTACTGATAATGTTTCTGTAGATGGAAAATTAATCAATACTAATATTAAAAAAATCTATTTGGCTTTTAATAAACCTATTTTAGTTACTTGTACTACTGATTCTCGTGATCCAGATAATATTATAGATTTTATTGGATATAAGGAAAGGATTTTCCCTATTGGTAGACTTGATAAGATGTCTGAAGGATTGATTTTTTTGACTAATGATGGTGATATCGTAAATAAGATTCTTCGTTCAGAAAATAAGAAAGAGAAAGAATATATTGTAAAAGTTGACAAAGGAATAACGAAAGATTTTTTGGATAAAATGTCTAGAGGTGTTAAAATTTTAAATACTATAACCATGGAATGTAAAATCTATAAAATAAATAAATATGAATTTGGAATTATTTTGACTCAAGGTATTAATAGACAAATTCGGCGAATGTGTGAAGTTCTGGGATATAGAGTTAAACAATTAAAGCGTATTAGAATAATGAATATAGAATTAGAGAATCTTGGTGTTGGAAAATTAAAAGTTTTAAGAGATTCTGAGGTAAAAGGATTGTTGAATAACTTATCTGGTTAAGATTCTATATTATAATATACGTCATATAAATGGAAGGAAAAACTTCTAAACTGTTTAATTATTTAAAATAATAAAAATGAGAGCACAAATTTTTACGTTACCTCTCTCAAGCTTAGCCGAAACCAAACATACAGCCAGGTTGAAGTTAAAAAGGTAACAACAAATGAGCTGAACATAATCATAATAAATATTAAACTATTTAAACACTCCGAAAGTAAAACATTGGTATTTTTCAATTCTAAAATTATATAAAACCTGTTATTTAATAATCTCTATGGAGTATAAGGCTTATAGTTTTGATTTAGATGATAACTTGTTAAAGTTGCCAACTTGCGTTTCCTTAAGAGACAAAAGTAATAATATACAAGAATTTTCAACTTTGGAATTTGAAAAAATTCGACCAAATTTAGAGAAGTTGAATCTTTATATTACCAAAAATTCCTTTAAGCAATTTTCTGATGACAATCAATTTATTATTGATATAAATAAAGCTACTAAGTGTGGTAGTTGGAGAAATCTAGAAAAATGTATTATTAAACATACTAGTATTTTCGCTATTATAACGGCCCGAGGACATAGTATTGAGACAATTAAGGCTGGTATTAATATTGCTATTTTTAAAAATATCTCTAAAGAAAATTTGGAAATCTTCAGACTAAATTTTTTAGAGAAGTATAATATAAAATTAAAAGATACTAGCTTAAAAAATGTAATGAGTGAATATTTGAATCTATGTAAATTTTATCCTGTAAACAATAAGGAAATTAAAAAAGAATTTGGAAGCAATGATATTAGTGAATTGAAATCGCTTTGTTTTCAAGAATTTAGGAATTATATTCTAAAATATGTTAAAGATAATTTTGAGAAAGATATGAAAGTGAAAATTGGATTTAGTGATGATTCCACCTCTCATTTAGATAGAATGGTTCATGATGCATTAAAAAAACATGGTTTGTTTTTTTATAAGTCTGATAAGACCGGAAAAACGAGATATTAATTCATTAAACAAGAACGTTCTACACTAATAAATATAAATTATAACAAAAACTATTTTTTATCTTCGGCTGCTTTAGCTGCATTCTCGTAAATCTTGATTCCAATCTCTTCAGAAGCACTTTTAAAATAATCAATTTCATCGTGAATTTTTTTTGTCTTGCCAGATTCAATAGCTTTAACTAAGAATCCCATTGCATCTTCAACTTTAGTAATTGTTGCAGAATCTATTTTATCTTTATACTCCGCTATCATCTTCAAAGTTGAATAAATAATTCCTTCAGCTTCGTTTTTTGCTAATATAAAATCTCTCTTTGCTTCATCTTCAGCCTTATGATCCTTAGAATCTTTAATCATTTTCTGAATTTGTTCTTCTGATAATGATCCACCTGTTACAGTAATCTTTTGTTCTTTACCTGTTCCAAGGTCTTTAGCAGAGACATTAACTATACCATTAGTATCAATATCGAAAGTTACTTCAACTTGAGGTATTCCTCGTGGTACTGGTAAAATACCAGCTAATTCAAATGTCCCTAAAGATTGATTGTCTGCAGCAAATTCTCTTTCTCCCTGTAAAACATTAATTGTAACTGTCTCTTGATAATCAACAGTTGTTGTAAATATATCACTCTTCTTTGTTGGGATTGTAGTGTTTCTGTCAATTAATGTTGATTTTAAACCACCATCTACTTCAATTCCAAGTGTTAATGAGGTTACATCAAGAAGTAAAATATCCTGAATATCACCGCTAATAATTGCACCTTGAATTACAGCACCTAATGAAACAGCTTCATCTGGATTAATAGAATTATCAGGAGCCATACCTGTCATCTCTTCAACGATTTCTTTAACCTTAGGAATTCTAGTACTTCCACCGACTAAAATTACTTTATCAATTTTAGGTGATTTAGCATCTTTGATTGCTTGCGTAATTGGAGCTTTTAATCTTTCGAAAATTGATTCACAAATTTCTTCAAATTTTTCTCTAGTTAAATCAATATCTAAATGTTTTGCACCATTATCATTTGTAATGATATAAGGAATCGCAATATTTGTCTTTACTGAAGAACTTAATTCAATTTTTGCATTTTCTGCAGCTTCTCGTAATCTTTGTAATGCAATTAGATCAGAAGATAAATCAATATCATTTTCTTTTTTAAATTCTTCAATCATATAATCAATTAAAGCATTATCAATATCATCACCACCAAGATAATTATCTCCGCTTGTAGATTTAACCTCAAAAACTCCACCACCTAATTCTAAAATAGAAACATCGAATGTTCCACCACCAAAATCAAAGACTAAGATAGTATGATCATATTCTTCTTTAAGACCGTATGCTAAAGCAGCTGCTGTTGGTTCATTTATAATTCTTTTAACGTTTAAACCAGCAATAACACCTGCATCTTTTGTTGCATTTCTTTGTGCATCTCCAAAATAAGCAGGGACTGTAATTACAGCATCAGTTACTTCATGACCTAAATATTCTTCAGCGTCTTTTTTTAATTTTTTTAGAATCATAGCTGATATTTGTTCTGGGGAATATTCTTTTTCACCAACCTTGGTTATTTTTTTAGTACCCATAAGTCTCTTAATACTTCTAATTGTTCCTTTTGGATTTGCGACTGCTCCTCTCTTTGCTATATCACCAACAACAACTTTATCTTCTTCAATAGAAACTACGCTAGGAGTAGTATTATGCCCTTCTGTATTTTTGATTATTTTTGGTACACCACCTTCCATAACGCTAACCGCGGAAAAAGTAGTACCTAAATCAATTCCAATTATTTTACTCATTGTGTTACCTTTACAATCTTAACTTTTGAAGCCCTTAAAAGCTTATCGTTTAGTAGATATCCTTTCTGAATCTCTTCAATGATTTTCCCATCCTTTTTACCAGGAACTTGCATTATTGCTTCATGGACATTTGGATTAAAAGTGTTGGTAGTATTAATATATTTAAGTCCATTCCTTTCTAAAATTTTAGTGAATTGGTTGTAGATTAGTTTAACTCCTTTGTCTTTACTATGTTTAAAAGATAATTCAAGGTTGTCTAAGACATCAAGCAATTGTAATACGAGATTTGCATTTGCATTTGCTAAGATATCTGTGTTTTCTTTCTCTGTTCTTTTACGAAAATTTTCAAACTCAGCTTGCATTCGCTGTAGTCTTTCAATAAGTTCTTCTTTTGTTGGCTCTTTATTTTTTTCTTCTACCATATATTCTTTTCTCAAAAGCCTCTTTTAAGGCTTATGTTAGTGTCCATGACAGAAATCATTTGTATGCTCAAACTTAAAAACCCAAAATGAACTATATTATTATGTTAAAAATAAAAGGTAACGAAATTGAAGAACCAAGTATTACAAACTCATTTGGTCGTAGAGCAGTCCAGCTTCAGAATAAAATTATAAATGTATTAAAGCAATTGGGAGTTGATCGTGATTATGTAGATTTAAAGATAGAGAATATTCCGCAAAAGAAAGCTCCAGCTTCGGTATCATGGTATTATAATGGTCGTAATTTGAAATATACTTATTCACTTATGCCAAGATTTATTGAAAATCTTTATGTTATTAATAAAGTTCTAACATTAGAAGTCGAAAAATTGTTATCAGGAGAAATCACAAAAGATAAATTTGGTAGAGAATTCTCTGAAGATGATAATTTATCTGATCAATTAACAGAAGCAAGAAAAACATTAGAAGTTAGTCCAACAGAAACTGATTTTGAAGTTATAAGTAAAAGTTACAAAAAACTCGCAAGAAAATATCATCCAGATATGTCTACTGGAGATCATAAACTATTTTTGGAAATTAATGCTGCACATAAATTGATTAATAAAGAATTAAATTAAATCTTGATTTATAAAAATTCTTCTAGACATTTCTATACTAAATTAAATAATTAAATAAACACAATCTTGGATAATTTTATATTAAAAATTACTTTTAAATCTCTGAAACGACTTTGGTATACCAAATGTCTCTACTAGACACTGACGACTTTATTGAACAAAACTTATAAGCAGATAAAGACTTTAATATATACATTAAATAGTATATAATACACAATATGGAAAAAAACTTTAATTTGTTCTTCAGAAGAAAGCCAGCAATGATGTTGATTGCTTTGAAAAAAGGGAGTAGAGCTAAATATGGTTCCCAATTGGCAAAAGAAATTGATTGTACATATTCTCATGCTGTAAAAATTTTACAGACATTAGAGAAGATTGGACTTGTCTCCTTTGAAAAAACAGGAAGAGTCAAGATAATTAATCTGGCCAAGAAGGGTGCTGATGTAGCAACTCATATAGAAGCAATAAAAAAAATAGTTGAATAAACTAAATAATTTATCTGAAAATTATTAATCCAAATTATATTTTTAGTATTATAAACTTATTTTATGGTTTTTATTTTAAGAAATTGATTCTATAATCTCATCTTTTATGTCATCGTTAAACCCAGAGTAAGCCTTGTCTTTAATAAAAATTATTGGATAATATTCAAACATTTTAGAGACACCTTCACTAGATTCATAAATATCTTTAACTTCGCCCAAATTAATGTAAAAATTTTCATCTGTTGTTAAGTGTTGCTCAAAAGAATAATCAATGGTGTCAATAAACTCAAGTGCCTCAAGACACATTGGCCCTTCCCCATTGTGATACATAACTATTTTTTCTCCAACATATTCCTTAGTTATCTCTTTAGTTATCTCTTCACTTGATAATTTACCAATATTAATAACAGCACAAGGATTTTGAACTTTTTGTTCATCTTCATAAGAAGTTGCCTCTTGCAATTTTTCTACAGTATATGGTGAATTTTTATTCAAAGGAATTTGCCATAATGGAATTATCCAATCAGGATTTTCCATAAACGTATCTAAATTAACCCATTCCACTTTTGATGTATCCCAAAATCCGGTCCACATATCCATCCAAGGTTTTAGATATCCACCAATTCTCGTATGGGAAACCGGAGTGATTTTATTAGTTTCTCCAAACCTTTCTTTTTCTTTATCTGTAAGTGGTTCTACCGCTCTATTTAATTCTTCTAACATATCATAAGGGGAACCTCCTCTTTCAAAAAAGGAATAATCACAAAGACTTCCATATTTGAATGTTACTAAGGGAATATTTGAAACAGATAATACTTTTATATTATATCCTTCTGGTTGATAAACTGTTGCTTTTGTATCAGTAGTTCCTCTTGCTGTAATATATGGTATTCCCAATTCTTCTGCAACTTTTATTGTAGTCAAATCTGAAGCCATATAACGTGAAGATATAATTCTTACTGGAACACCAGTACAAGACTCTATTCCATCAACCATTTCAATTATTCTTGATTTTTGATCTTCATAGGAAATATCCCAGAAAGGACCTTGAACATTACTCGCAACTATTTCAACATCATGTTTTATTATTTCTTTAATATCTTCACAATTCTCTTGAACAAATTCTGGTGTAACCATTAAAAGCCCAGAAATATTTCTTTTTTCCAATTCATTAACAAAATTACTTAATCCTACAGTATCTTGATATTCAATAAGAATCATAATCCCCTGTGTAGTCTCAGACTCTTTTTCTATTGGGAAATAAGTAAAAGAAACATAAGAAATTATAGAAATCATAATAACAACTATTACTGTTATTAATATTTGATTTAATTTCTTTGCTTTCATCTTTCTTACTTCTAGTTGATATAATAATAAGTATAAAAAGATATCCTTAATTAAAACAAGTATAATCACTAGAAATAATATTAATATATTTATTATGATAAAGTATTAAAAGAGCAAGTTCTACTAATTATTATATAAAATGGAAATAAAAATTTTAGGAGCAGCAAAAGAAGTAACAGGTTCTTGTTATAGCGTCTCAACTACAGATGAGAAAGTATTAGTTGATTGTGGGATGTTCCAAGGTGATGAAGAATTAGAAAAATTAAATTCTGAGAATTTTGCTTTTGATCCAAAAAGATATGATGCATTGTTGCTAACTCATGCGCATTTAGATCATTGTGGTAGAATCCCTCGTCTAATAAGTTCTGGATTTAAGGGAAAAATATATGCAACAGATGCAACTAAAGAATTAGCATTCATAGTAATGGCAGACTCTGCAAAAATTGCAGTAGAAGAAGCTGAAGATGATAATAAAAAAAGGTTAAAAGGGAATTTACCACAAATAAAACCTGCCTATAATATGAATGATGTAATAAAAGCAATGAAACTATTTGTTATTGTGAAATATGAAGAATTAATTAAAGTAACAGAACATATATCAGCAAAATTTTATGATGCAGGACATATTTTAGGGTCTTCTTCAATACAGATACTTGTAAATGATGGGAGTAAAAAAAAGACAGCAGTTTTTTCTGGAGATCTAGGACAATCAAATTCAATACTTATGAAAAGTATAGAACCTATAACTGATGCGGATTATGTTTTTATGGAATCCACCTATGGAGATAGATTACATCAAAATTTAGATGGAAGACGAAAAAAATTAGCACAAGTGATTAATGAAACATATGATAAGGGTGGGAGACTAATGATCCCGGTTTTTGCAATAGAAAGAACACAAGAAATATTGTATTATATTAGAGAGCTAATGGCAGATGGAATGATTCCTAAAATGCCAGTTTTTCTAGATTCTCCAATGGCTACACGTGCAACAGAGGTATTTAAGAAATTTCCCATGTATTTTAATGACAAAGTGAAGTTAGAGCTTGAAGAAACAAATGATGTTTTTAATTTCCCAGAATTAAAAATAACAAAAGATAGAGCATCTTCTATCGCGATAAATAGTATAAAGACTCCTTGTATAGTCCTCGCAGGAAGCGGTATGTGTACAGGTGGTAGAATAAAACATCATATATCTAATAATATTGAGAATAAAAATAATACCTTATTGTTTGTTGGTTATCAAGTGAAAGGAACATTGGGGAATCTCATACAATCAGGAGCAAAATTAATAAGTATATTAGGTAAAAATGTAAAAGTTCTTGCTAGAATAGAATCCGAAGAAGGATTCTCTGCACATGCTGATAAAAATGGATTGTTAGAATGGTTGAATAATTTTAAAGGAAACCCAAAAGTATTCTTAATACATGGAGACGAAGAACAACAAATAGCATTAGAAAAAACTTTAAAAGATAAAGGATTTGATTGCCACATACCTTCGCTAAATGAAGTAATAGATTTATAATATATTTGAAAAAGCTTAATTTAAAAATATTTTAATGCCATAATTAAATCTTCAAAGGGAAATATTGTATTTAAGGATAAATAAATCATTTTATACCATTCCTAACTTTACTGCTATTAACATCCCAATTCCCAATGCTATAATAATAATTCCAGCTATTAAATGTAAAATTTTCAATTTTTTCTGTCGTAATTTTTCAGCTTTTTCTGTTGTTGTAAATCCAAAGAATATTGCTAAATTAATTAATATCATTGGCGAAATAAAAATAAGGTTATATAATAATAGTAAAAATACTGCATAGGATTTTGTTGTTGCTTGAGATAAAAGTCCTAAAATTACAATATATGGACCTGATGTACATGGTAATAAGAAAAGACTTACTACAAATCCTACAGCAAAAGCACCAGGAACAGATGTTACATTTGTTATCAGTTTTTTCATTTTTGGTCTCCATGAATCTGGGACTTCCATTTTAAACCACCTACCATACCAGAGATAATCCTTTAGATTAAACATACCAATAAAGATTGCTAGAATTGCTACAATTAAATAAAAAGTGTGACTAAGTCCTGTAGCTTGGATTGCTGTATAGAGCCCTATACCCATTAAAAAATATGATATAAAAATTGAGGCTGAGAATGCTAATCCTGCGAATAAAGACTTCTTCTTGTTTTTAGAGACCAAAATTGTTGACATTAAAATGATTAGAACTGCAAATGCACATGGATTGATAGCATCAACTAATGCTGCTGATAAAACTGCTGGAATTGTTAATTTTTGTAATTTTGTTTTATTTTTGGTATTTACATTCTGGAGAGGATCTTCACATCCATAAATTGAACAATTATTAATTATTTCTTTTATTTTAAGTTTTATATCATTACTAAAACCTACTAATATTTGATCGTCAATAAATATAGTAGGCACACCTTCTATAGTATAATTATAATATTTTGCTGTTTGTTGAAATAATTCTCTTTCTTGATCATCATGATATGTTTCATGTTTTTCTATAATTAATGTTGGATATTCATCTTGAAGTATTACTAATGATTCTAAAGCTTTACCACAATGAGGACACCCTTCGCCATAAAAAATATGTAAGTTTATTTCATTGTCTTCGCTTTCTAATGCAGATATAAAAGAAATTAAGCTAATTATTAATAAACTTACTATAAATAAATTGAGTATCCCTTTTTTTATATGTTAATAATAATCTCAAACTTTAAAAAGCTTAACAAGACAAACTGGTCCAATAGAATAAATTTTTTAATTTGGGAATAGAAAGTAGTGTTTTAATATTATAATTTTTATCATATAAGTTTTATAACAATTATAATTAAAAAGAAAGATTAATATTTTATGTTATGTTTACTCATAGAAATAAGAATAATCTTCATAAAAAACGTGAACCAAAAAAACCAAAAAGCAAAGAAGATACTCATAAAAATGTTCTAGAAGATATAGCTAATCATCCAGATTTAATAAAAATATGTACATCTCATTTACAAGAAACTGTTAAAGAACCAAGAATATTCAAATACTGTAGTAAACATCAAGAGAGTCAATGTGATATAGTTTTTATATATGACAATCAACAAAAAAGATATAGTATACTAGTAGAAATCAAACCAGATAAAGAATATCCAAGTATGAAAGCCTATAATCAATTAAAAAATACTAGCAGGATGTATTGTGATAGGAATGGATGTCCAGCAACATATCTGATGATAGTTTATTATCCATCAATGAAGACAGAAGAATTTTTAGAAAATATATTAGACAGTCATATAAATTACACATATATGAAAAAATAATTATTTTTTGTAACAAGAATTTTTTATGTGTTTTTTTGCCGCGAATGTTTTTGTAAATTTTAACCAATCTCTTGATGGACCATTAGATTTTGAAGATACAATTATTTCTACTATATCTTCGTTCTTTAATGTAGTTGACAAAGCTACCATTTTACCATTTACTTTTGCTCCCATACATTTATTCCCAATTTCTGTATGAATCGCATATGCGAAATCTACCGGAGTTGAATCTTTTTGTAAATGGATAATTTTGCCTTTTGGAGATTGAACAAATATTTCACCTTCATACAAATCTACCTTAAATGCATTAATTAATTCTTCATTTGTCATTGAATTACTTTGTTCAATTAATTCTCTTATCTGTTTTAGTTTTGTATCAAAAGAATTCATTTTTATTCTTTTTTCTTTGTAAACCCAATGAGCTGAAATCCCAAATTCAGAATTTTTATGCATTTCAAATGTTCTTATTTGTATTTCTACTGGTATTGAATTGAATAGAACAGTTGTATGAAGTGACTGATATCCATTAAATTTTGGAAGAATTATATAATCTTTAAATCGCCCTATTAATGGAGTAAATTCTTCTTGTATTTTCCCTAAGACTGTATAACATTCTGGAATAGTCTTTACTAATATTCTAAATGCTATCATATCATAAATTTGACTTAAATCGCAATTTTTATTCATTGTTTTTCTATATATACTATAAATATGTTTTTTACGTCCCATAACTTCTCCATCAACATTTAATAACTTTAACATAGAAGTAAGATTTTTATTAATTGATGCGATTATTATTTTCGATCCTTTAAACTCTTCATCAATCTTTGTCTCTATTTTTTCATATATTTTTGGATTTAAAACCTTAAATGACCTATCTTCAAGTTCACTTTTTATCTTTGACAATCCCAAATTTGATGCAAGTGGAGCAAAAATATCTAAATTGATTTTAACTTTATATTCTTGTTCTTTTTTTGTATACATATTTATACTTCGCATTTCTGCCAAAGCAAAAGCTAGTCTAATAAATATAACTCTTATATCTCTTGAAATCGCTAGAAACATACGTCTAATATTTTTGGCTTCGTCTTTTTTATTAGTATTAAGATTCGTTTTATGAAGTTTTTCTAAACTTTTAAGCATTGTAACAATATTCTCTGAAAAATTCTTTGATAAATATTCTTTTGTTATATGATTATGAGTATATGGGAAGTAAAGTATTGAACTTATTATGCTTTCTTCGCCTAAATTCATTTTTTTTATGATACTTTGAACATCTTTTGTAATTAAAATAGATTTTTTAGTGCATTCACTATTAAGAATTTTGTTTGCTTTTTCTTGCAATAAATTATCGTTATTTTTTTTTGCCAATTTGTACCTAGATATAATATTTATCATATTTTAAATAATTAATGTTTCTTTGATATAATCTTTTATTCTTTTATAACGATTTTATTTCTGAAATGTATCAAGAATTAGTTAAATTCGAACACTACTATATAAATAAAATAATCGTAATAATTAAATAGTTAATCTGGATTTGATTAAAATGAAGAAAATATTTAAATTTTTCATAACAATAATTATGATTGCGACATTGTTCTTTTTTCCTAGTCCACAAACCAATTTTATCTACTATTTGCCTACATTAATAATTTTTATTATAATTATAATTATTATGTGGAAGAATAGGAATAGATAATTCGTTGTAATCTTTATCCTAAACTAATAAAAAGATTTGTCAAAGATAGAAATTGATAAACATCAATTCCCCATCGATGTTTATTCACACTCCAACCGCCGGCGTCTGACAAATGGCACATTTCAGGAGTGGACAAAATAGAACTTAGTGTCTGAAAGGTAAAGACAAAGCACTTCTTTCTTTGATGAAACTTTTTATTATGGGGACTGAAAGGTCAAAAAAAAGACCTGAAGAATGGGAAAATTATACCAAGTAAATTATTCCTCGAAGTAAAACAGTAAATAGCTTGGGGACTGAAAGGTCAAAAAAGGTTGGTTGTTAAATCGACGAAGAGTAATCATACACTTTAGTCTTACTAAAAAACCTAGATTAAATTAGGGACTGAAAGGTCAAAAGATATATAAATGATAAAAACGTTTAATTTTTATGAGTTCAATTGATAAAGCTATTACTGGGAAAAATACATATTTGAAATTTGTTAAAAAGAATACTTTTATGGGAAAATCCTTTTTGTATAAAACTCATATTGGTAAAGATTCTGCTAGTATAACCAAGGAAAAATATTTACTAGATAACTTAAATGAAATAACTGAAAAAGAATTAGAATTCAAAATTAAATTTTTGGAAAAAATTGCTGGTAAAATGACTTACTCTCAATATTTAATAGAAAGTGTAGAAAAAAAGTCTATATTGATTAAAAATCTAAAGGAAATTAAAAAATATCCTGAGGCTATTGAAACTGACTTTGCTATTAAGTTTATTTTTAATTCTAATAATATTGAAGGTTCAAAAGTGCCAGAACATGTTGTAAAAAAAATTATTGAATCGGGAAAATTAGATTACAAAAATAAAAATGAGGCAAGAGAAGCCTTAAACTCTATTGATGCATTCAAATATCTTAAAGATTTTAATTTTAATTTTGCTTCGATTAAAAGATTATATTACTTATTAACAGATAAACTTTTGATGGAAAACCAAAATCCTTATCCTAAGGGTTTCAAGAAAACAAATATTGTTGTTGGGAATTCTGCAACGACAAGTCCAAAAGATGTTGAGGATGAGTTATCAAATTTAATAAAATTGTATAAAGAAAATAGAAAGAAAATACACCCATTACTGCTTGCATTTGATTTTCATTTAAGATATGAGGTTATACATCCTTTTAGAGATGGAAATGGACGAACTGGAAGATTAATTCTTAATAAGATTTTAATGCAGAACGGATATCCACCAATTATTGTTTACAAAGAAAACAAAAGTGCTTATTTTAATGCATTAGAAAAGGCTAGAAACGGGAACAAAAAGAAATATTATCAATTTATGCTAGAACAAATGAACAGAAGCTATGATTACCAATTAGAATTGTTGAATAAATACTAAGAATTTTTAAAAGAACACTGTGATTCTTTAGCTTTACACCATTAAAATGTGTAGAAAGATAGACGCCCCAAACGTCTCGAAGGGACGACGTGTCGATTTATAGATGAGAAAATATACTTTAATTTGGATTTAATGAATAAGTTAAATTAGAACACTACTATATAAATAAAATAATCGTTATAATTAAATAGTTAATCTGGATTTGATTAAAATGAAGAAAATATTTAAATCTTTCATAACAATAATTATGATTGCGACATTGTTCTTTTTTCCTAGTCCACAAACCAATTTTATCTACTATTTGCCTATATTAATAGTTACTATTATCATTATAATTATTATGTGGAAGAATAGGAATAGATAATTCGTTGTAATCTTTATACTAAACTAATAAAAGAATTTGTCAAAGATAGAAATTGACAAATATCAATTCCCCGTCGATATTTACTCACGTCGCAAACGCGTAGACAGCAGCAAGTGCCGG
>CAZFHC010000002.1:0-64788 GCA_964518625.1 Candidatus Woesearchaeota archaeon
TGTTACAAGTTCTGAAGTTACAGTTTCTAAAGACTCAACTAGTTCAACTGGATCTAAGACTTTCACAGATGCAGAAGCGGAAGCTTTTGCTGGTAAAGACTTAGTTGTTGTTGGTGGTAGTTGTGTTAACACTGTTGCTGCTGAATTATTAGGAAGTTCTACTGCTGTATGTGGTGAAGCTTTTACTAGTGCTACTGGTGCTGGTGAAGGTCAGTTTGTATTCCAAGCATTTGAAAAGGATGGAAAAGTTGCCTTACTTGTTGCTGGATATGATGCTGAAGATACTACAAAGGCTGTTAGTTATTTACTAAACAATGATCTTGATGTTACTGCTGGTGCAGCTCCTCAAATCATGACTTCAGCTACTGAAGCTATTGTTGCTTAAACATAAATCTTAAACTAAAAAGGATTTTTTCCTTTTTTTTTTTTTTTTGATATTAATCATTAATTTTATAACCTATATTTTCTCTATATTCTAATGAGAAAAGAGATAATTCACTTACAAAATGTAAAAAAATATTATTATATAGGTGAAAATATAATAAAAGCTCTTGATGGAATAGACATTGAGGTTAACCGAGGAGATTTTGTCGCAATAATGGGTCCATCTGGTTCGGGAAAATCAACAAGTATGAATATGATTGGTTCATTAGACACTCCAACATCAGGACATGTATTTTTAGATGGTGAAGATATTAGTAAACTTTCTGAAAGTAGATTAGCACAATTAAGAGGGAAAAAAATTGGATTTATATTTCAACAATTCAATCTCATACCAAACTTAACAGCAATCGAGAATGTTGCACTCCCCTTACTTTTTCAGGGAGTAGAGGAATCCAATAGACTAGAACAAGCAAAAAAACTTCTTACAATGATAGAGATGGCAGATAGAATCAATCACTATCCAAATCAACTATCCGGAGGACAACAGCAAAGAGTTGCAATTGCAAGAAGTCTTGCCAACGAACCAGAAGTAATTCTAGCAGATGAACCAACAGGAAATTTAGATACAAAGACAGGTGAAATAGTAATGAATTTTTTAGATGAAATGCATACAAAAAAACGAACAATAATTATGGTAACTCACGATCCAGATTTAGCAATGGAACATGCAAATAAAATATACTGGATAATAGATGGTAAAGTACAAAAAATAACACAAAAACAAAATAATAAGTGGATAAAAGCTAAATCTTAAAGAGTTGTTATGAAGGATTATTTTTTAATAGCATGGAGAAATTTACTTCGAAAAAAGTTAAGAAGCTGGTTAACTATTATAGGAATATTTATTGGAATAGCAACTGTTGTAGCTCTAATAAGTTTAGGTCAAGCTTTACAAACAGCAATATCATCACAATTCTCAGATTTAGAACCAGATAAAATAACATTCAAAAATGCAGATGCAGGATACGGACCACCAGGAACAACTGCTGCAGAAGATTTAACAGACAAAGATATAAAATTAGTATCAAGAATTTCTGGTATAAAAGAAGTTCATGGTACATATCTAGAACCAGTAACATTAGAATATAATGACGTAAGTGTTTTTACATTTGCCTCATCCATACCAATGGAAAAAACTCAACAAAATTTTGTATATAGATCATTTGACAATCCAGAAAAAGGGAATCTAATATATTCAAGTAATTCAAAAAAGGTTTTATTAGGGAATGATTATTATGTAAATAATATATTTGGAAGAAAAATAAAGATAGGTTCAACGTTAACAATAAATGATATTGATTTTAGAGTAAATGGATTTTTATCAAAGTCTGGGTCTTATACTAAGAACGGAGCAATATATATTTTAGAAGAGGATATTGAAGAAATAACAAATCAATCAGACCAATACGATTTAATACAAATATATGCAGAAAGTGAAAATAATATAGAAGAACTCGCAGAAGAAATAAGAGAAGTTATTCGTAAAGACAGAAAAGATGAATTAGGAGACGAAAGTTTCTCAGTAGATACTGCAGGAAATAATATTCAAAGTATCAAATCAATTTTATCTATGGTTAATATAGTAGTGATAGCCATTGCATCAATCGCAATATTAATTGGGGGAATAGGTGTTGCAAATAATATGTTTACATCAGTATTAGAAAGGCGAAGCGAGATTGGAATAATGAAAGCAATCGGAGCAAAAAATAATTCTGTTATGTCTATATTCTTATTCGAAGCAGGGTTACTAGGTCTTTTTGGTGGGATAGGAGGAACTTTATTTGGATTTTTGATATCATGGAGCGTAATAGCAATAGCTTCAATATTTCTAGGTGACGGTTTCTTAAAACTAACATTAACTCCACTAATTGTTTTAGGTCCAGCAATATTTTCATTCATAGTTGGGATAATCGCTGGGTATATTCCCGCGAAACAAGCTTCAAAACTAAATCCTGTTGATGCCTTAAGAAAATGAATAAACAATTTTTCAAACTATCATTTAATAATTTAAAGAATAGAAAACTAAGAAGTGGATTAACATTGCTAGGCATAGTCATTTCAGTCATGGTGATATTTGTTTTAATCTCTTTATCATTAGGTTTACAAAATGGAATAGAACAACAATTTGAGAGAATGGGAAGAGATAAAATATTTATCTATCCGACAGGAATTCCAGGAGTTGCAAGTGCATCTTCATTAACGCTAGATGACGTAGATGCAATAGAAAAAGTAAATGGAGTAAAATTGTCATTCTATGCAACAATTAATACAGCAGAAGTCTCATGGAAAGACAAAACAAGATATTTATTCACAATGGGAGTCCCAAATGATAACAAGGAGGTAATAAATTTAGTTCAAGAAAGTTTTACAATAGAAGTAAAAGATGGAAATTTTTTTCAAAAAGGAGAATCCAATAAAATAGTATTGGGTTACAAAATCCCAGAAGTTTTTCCAGGAATAGGAATAGGAGACAAATTATCATTAAATGATAAAAAGTATAGAGTAATAGGAATTTTAGAAACTCTTGGGAATGATGGCGATGATAAAAGCTTGTATATTAGTTATGATGACTCAAAAGAGTTGTTTGGAAATGGTAATAACTTAGATTATTTAGGTATTCAAATTGATGATGTAGATGACATGAAAAAAATTACATCTAGGATAGAATCAAAATTAGATAAGTTAAGAGATGTAGATGAAGAGACAAGGGATTATGTAATTCAGACACCAGAAGATTTGTTAGAAAGTTTTAATTCAATATTATCAATTCTTACAGTTTTCTTGGTTGGAATAGGTGGAATAAGCATTTTTGTAGGAGCAGTTGGAATTGCAAATACAATGTATACATCCGTCGTGGAAAGAACAAAAGAAATTGGAATAATGAAAGCAATCGGAGCAAAAAACTCTTCAATTTCTATAATCTTTTTAATTGAATCAGGTTTATTGGGTTTAATCGGTGGCCTTACGGGAATGATGGTTGGATTTGGAGTCTCGGAATTGGTGGGCTTTTTAGCATTAAAGTTAGCAGGAACAACATACCTGCAACCAGTTTATCCAATATCAATGTTAGTTTCTCTAATATTTTTTAGTATCTTAATTGGAATAGTCAGTGGAATTCTTCCCTCAAAAAATGCCTCAAAAACAAATATAGTTGATGCTTTACGATATGAATAAATAGCAACCTTTATAATTTAAAATAGCCTTTATCTTTTACTAGTTTAATCTAGATATAATTGAAAGGAGGATAAAATGAAATATAATAAAAACAAAAAAGGTGTTTCAGCAATCGTTGCTACAAGTCTTATAATCTTGATTACAGTTGCCGCAATTACAATTGTTTGGTCAGTGGTTATTCCAATGATACAAGATAGTTTACAAAGCGGTCAAGCTTGTTTAAATGCTCCAGGAGCTATTACTATTAGAACACGTACAGGACAAACCTGGTATAACACAACATCAGATATGCTATATGTTCAAATAGAAAGAACTTCTGCGGATATTGATATTGCAAAAATCAATTTAAGAGCAATAACTTCAGAAGGAAATGCGGAAAACATACAATTGGAAACAAGTAATGTTACGGCGTTTAAGCCTAATGGATTAGATCCAGCAGATGTTGTTGTATATAGCCAAGATTTTAGTGAAGATAATGAGACAGTTATAGTCTCAGTAGAAATAAGTCCAGTTATAGTAACGGGTGCAAAAGAATATTCTTGTTCAGATGCGGTTGCTAGAGCAGAAATAGAATCATTCGAATAAAAAGGGTAATCCCCTTTTTTTATTTTTTATTTTTTTAAGTTAAATATTTAAATAGATTTCTCCTCGTTAAAATATGAGGTGTAAGTTTAATTCTATTCGCAATAAGAAGGCTCAAGTTTGGGTTGAAACAGTTATCTATACATTGGTGGGATTATCTATATTAGGATTATTATTAGTCTCGACAAAACCAAAGTTAGATAAGATGAAAGACGAATCATTGATTAATCAAGCAATAGAAAGTTTTGGAATAATTAATGAAAAAGTTTACGAAGCAGCTCAAACAACAGGAATGAGAGTAAAATATGATTTAAAAATAGGAAAAGGAACATTTGTTATCGATGCAGAAGAAGATATACTCTATTGGAGAATCCCATCTTCGCTAAAATATAGTGAAGAAAATATAGCAGTAGAACTTGGTTCAACAATGTCTATCAAGACAGTGCAAGGGGACCCATGGTTAGTAGAAGTATCAATGCCATATAATTTTGATATTCAATATGATGGGAAAAATGAAGTAAAAGAATTTATAGAAGCTGGTAATATGTATAGTTTTACAATAGAGAATGAAGGTTCAAATTTAAGAAGATTACAACTAAATTTTAAGGAAATATAAAATGAAAAAAATACAAATTAATCTAAATCCAACTGTCCCATCTATCCCAAAATTTGAAGATAAAACTCAAATAAATGTTCGTTATATGGTGCTTTCTCCTTATGTTTCCATACATATTTATTGGGATCCAAAAATTTCCGAAGTTGTATATGAAGTAGAAGAACCAATCCTAAACCAAGAAGAAACAGAATTACTACAAAAGTTAGAAATTTACTTAAGGGAAAAAATAAATTTTAATATGACGGAAGAACATAAGACAAAAGAATCTCTTATTGATTATATTGAAGAAAAGTCAATGTCCACGATAAAAGAATTAGGAATAAAAGTAGATGATGATTTATATCAAAGAATTTTTTATTATTTATACAGAGATTTTATTGGATTAAATGAAGCAGAACCATTGATTAGAGATTATTTTATTGAAGATATAGAATGTAACGGAGCTGGAGAACCAATTTATATTGTTCATCGAGTATTTAGAAATATTAAAACAAATATTATTTTCAAATCGATAGAAGGATTGGCAAACTTCGTAGAAAAATTAGCACAAAAAACAGGTAGATACATCTCATATGCATCACCAATTTTAGATGGAAGTTTACCGGATGGAAGCAGAGTAAACGCAACATATACTAAAGATATCACAAGTAAAGGTCCAACATTTACAATAAGGAAGTTTACAAAAGTGCCATGGACTCCAATACAACTAGTAAGCTTTAATTCAATAAGTCCAGAAATGTTAGCGTATTTTTGGTTAGCGTTGGAATATAATGCAAACATAATGATAGTTGGAGGAACGGCTTCAGGAAAAACTACTTTATTAAATGCAATAGCCTTTTTTATCCCACCAGAAAAAAGAGTTGTCTCAATAGAAGATACAAGAGAATTGAATCTTCCAAGAGAAAACTGGCTCCCAAGTGTAGTTCGTTCAGGGATGTCTAGTGGAGGAGCTGGAGAAATTGATATGTTTAGTTTATTAAAAAGTTCTTTTAGACAAAATCCGGATTATGTAATTGTAGGTGAAGTTAGAGGGAAAGAAGCATCAGTATTATTTCAGGGGATGGCATCAGGTCATTCTTCTATGTCAACATTGCATGCAGATTCAGTCCAAGCAATAGTGAACAGATTGTCAACTCCACCAATTTCACTAAGTCCAACATTGATAAATTCATTAGATATTGTGGCAATACAAACTCATGCAATTGTTGGTGGACATGAAACACGTCGTCTTAGAGAAATAGTAGAAGTTAAAAATATTAATACAGATGGGACATTCGTAACAAATACTCCATTTAAGTGGAATCCAGCAGATGATAAATTTTATTCTCAATCACAAAGTATCTTTTTTAAAAAGATTTCAGAAAAATTTGGAATATCATTAGAAAATCTAATAAAAGAATATGAGAGAAGAAAGCAATTAATACATATTTTACATAATCAAAAAATAATAGGGTATGATGAAGTACAAAAGGTGATTAATGAGTATTCGAAAACCCCAAAACCTGTTCTAAATAGGCTAGGAATATCAATTTAATAAAATTTTCTTTACTTCATCCATAAAAGAATCTACTTTAGTAGAGTATTCACCAAGCAGTTCCATATTAATATTTGTTATCTTAGTTGGTTCTTTTATTTTTAATGTAACATGTTTTCTAAATTCACATTCTCGAGCTTTCTGTAAATCAGGAACTCTTTTAAAGAAAATATACATTGGAATAATCTCTTGAATAGAAGGTATTTCACTAAAATATTTTTTCATAAATTCTATTCTTTGTTTTGGAGAGATAGGAAGCTCTGGAATTTTTTCCAATTCATTATATTTTTCAATAAGACCATCAAAACTCCTTTCAATCAAACTTTTCCATCTAGCAAGAAGATTCAGAATAACATCACAGGTCTTCGTGTACTTTAAACTCACATATAATAAATGGTCAGCACTTGTTTTTTCTTTAATAATTTCTTCTATCATAATCCAGCTAGTAAATTTAAATTAAGGCAGCTAAGGTATTGGAAGCATTACTCCTTTTTATACCTTTTTATTTTTACGACATTTCTTTTTATAGAAAATAAATCCAAGAATTAATATCACAATTAATAAAATCCAAAGAAAAGAAAAATTATTTTTATCAGAAAGTAAAGTAAAATTTCCTAAATTTAAATTAATTGTTTGTTCAATAGTTCTTCTTGTATTTGTAATATCTGAATAATGAATAATTAAATCAATCTTATTTTTTTCTGAAGATATTTTAAAATCAGAAGTAGTTGCCTCGTTAGAGGATAAATCTCCAACATTTTCCCTAGTTGCTCCATAAATTTGAATCATTTCTTGAGTTGGAACCTCTAGAGTAACAGCTTCTATATCTTCACTTCCAATATTTAGAATTTCAAATGAAATGGTTTCTGTTGCTAAATCATAATCCTCAACAAAAATTTCGAAATTAGCTCTAATATCTCTAATCTCTACATTAAACATTCTCTCTACATTATTATATTTTATTTTAATAGGAGTTTCTCCATTAAGAGCATCTTCATCTATTCTAACTTTAAAAGGAGCCATAAAAGCACTATTATAATCCTTAGTATAAGTTCCAGATTTTATTTCATAAATAGAATTTGAAGAAGGATCTATGGAAAAGGGGAACTCTTCCACTAATTCAATTCTAATATCACCACATTCGGAGGATGCAATCCCATCAACTTGGAATACAACTTTCAAAGAATCTCCAGGAACAGCAGGATAGGGATCTTGATTTAATAAAGAAACATCTATATCACATATATCAGCAGCCAAAACATTATTCAAAGCAATTAAACAAATAAGAACAGCGAATGTAAATACCAACTTTTTCATAATCACTTAATACTTTTATTGTTTTTAAAGATTCCGATAAAATATAATAGTAGAATTCATATAAACTTAAAAAGACAATCAACATTTCTAGCTAAAAGAGAATGGCAAAAAAATGTATTTATTGTTCTACTGAAATTAATAAAAATTCTGTCGTAGACATGTGTGATCGTTGTATGTATCAAGTCTGGGGTGAAAAAATGGCAAAAGCAATAGTAGAGAATATGGAAAGAGAAAGAGATGTAGGTAATCTGGAACTTGGAAGAGTAGGGGAATCAAAGGATCTATCAGTAGAAATAAAGAAAAAAATGCAAATAGTTGATTTCAAAGATAATAAAATGCAAGATTTAAGTCACCAAGATTTAACAGAAATAGATAAGTTTTAACAAAGAAAGTAATAAAAAGATTTTTAAAGGGTTATTCTTTCCAATGATTAGGATAGCAAATGTCCGAGTTGTAACACAGCGAGAAATAATTCTCAGTTGTTCAAATATTAATATGGTAAGAGGAAAAAGAATCAGAAAAAAAGGAAAGATAAGCTTTAGTGAATACTTCAAAAAATTAGCTAAAGGAGATAAAGTAGCAATCGTAATGGAAAGAGCAGTACGAGTAGCATTCCCAAAAAGATTACAAGGAAGAACGGGAACGGTAGTAGGAGAGAGAGGAAAATTCAAAATAATAGAACTTAAAGATAAAAATAAATTAAAAATGTATATTATTCATCCAGTACATTTAAAAAAAATATAATGGCAATAAAAGAAGAAAAACCACTAACAATGTCAGAAGTAGTAAGTATAATTAGAGATACAGAAAAGACAAAGATAGTTAAGGAATTTATTAAACAATTTGACGTTATCGATTTAGAAAAAGCAATGGAGCTAAAAGAAAAATTAACAAATTTAGAATTATTGAAGTTAAAAGAACAACATATAATAAAAATAGTAGATTTTATGCCAAAAGAGGCCACAGAATTAAATAAAGTTCTTAGCGATGTTAATCTAGATGCAGATGAGATTAACAAAGTCTTAGAAGTTACTAGGAAATATTAATCCTATGGTAAGAGAAGAGAATGCAATAGTATTAGACTTTTTAGCATATGGTTATCCATTAGAAAAAAAAATGCTCCCAATAGCTCAAGCAATAGGTGAAGAAAATTTTACTCTTTTACAATTAGTTCCAAGAAGAGGAATAAAATTTGAAGTAGGAGAAGTTGCTTATATAGGAGAAGGCAAAAGAGAAAAAGTTCAATATATATTAGGAAGATGTCCCAGAGAAAAATTAACAGAAACATCAAAAATCCAATTATCAGAATTTGTTGAAAAATCAGTAGAAGAAAAAGAAGAAAAATTTGTAAAATTTTTCAATGAAGCACAACCTATAAATACTCGACTTCATCAATTTGAATTAATCCCTGGCTTCGGGAAAAAACATACAAGTGCAATTTTAGAAGCAAGAGAAGAAAAACCTTTTGAATCCTTTAAGGATATAAAGGAAAGAGTTCATAATATTCCAGATCCTAAAAAAGGAGTAGAAAAAAGAATAATGGAAGAATTAACCGAGATACAAAGACATAATTTGTTTATAGAATAAAATGGCAGGAAAAGGACACAACACACAAGAGCAAGATTATGAATTAGTTAGATTACTAGGAAAAGACATTCGTGGTAGTAAAAAACTATTTGCAGGTTTGACATTAGTAAAAGGTGTAAATTGGGCAATTGCAAATGCGATATGTAAGATTACAGGATTAAGTAAAAGTAAACAAATCGGAGATTTGACGCCAGAAGAAATTAAACAATTAGAAGAATTCATGAGTAATCCAACAATACCTTCATATTTAAAGAATAGAAGAAATGATTTTGATACAGGAGAAGATAGTCATCTTTTCGGTGCAGATTTAAGTTTAAAAAAGGAATTTGATATTAAGAGACTTAAAAAAATAAGATGTTACAAAGGATTACGACATACTGTAAACCTTCCAGTAAGAGGACAGAGAACTAAATCTAATTTTAGACCAAACAGAAGAAAGAGCGGTGCTGTTGGTTCTAAGAAGAAGTAATAAAATGGGAGATATAAAAAGAAAAAGGAAAAAGTTTAGTAGACCTAAACAGTTATTTGATAGAGTCAGAATAGACGAGGAAAATGTAATCGTTGAAAAATATGGTTTAAAAAATAAAAGAGAGATTTGGAAAGCAAAAGCAAAAGTTTCTAAATTTAGAAAGAGAGCAAAAGTTTTGATTAGGGCATCAATGGAAGATCAAAAAGATTTTTTTGATAAATTGAATAAATTAGGATTTAAAATTGAAAGTATAAGTGATGTATTAGCTTTGACAGAAACTGACTTATTAGAAAGAAGATTACAAACAATTGTATATAGTAAATCGTTTTCAAATACAATTAAGCAAGCTAGACAATTAATAGTACATAAACATATAATTGTTGATGGAACAATTGTTAATACACCATCTTTTTGGGTTAGTAAAAATTTAGAAACAAAAATAGAAGTTAAACCTAAAAAGGAAAAACCAATTAAAGTAGAGGCTCAAGATGAAATATCAGAAGAGTCAAATGAGGTAAATGAATAATGGCAAAGAAAAAAGAAGATCATGTAGCGGTATTAAATATTTATGCAAGTTATAATAATACAATAGCAAATTTAACAGATTTAGCAGGGAATACAATGGGAAGAATTACTGGTGGTCAAATAACAAAGCATGATAGAATGAGAGCAAATCCAACAATTGCCATGTTTATAGCAAAAAGAGTTCAAGAACTATGTAAAGATTACAAAGTAGCCGGATTATATGTAAGAATGAAAGGTCAAACTGGTGGACGAGGGATAGGTCCAGGTGGACATGCTATTGTAAAAACATTAACCAAAGAAGGTATGAGAATATTAAGTATGAGTGATATTACCGCATCTCCTCGTGGAGGACCTAAGAAAGCAGGTGGACGAAGGGGGCGTAGAGTATAAATTTATAAATGAAATTTATCGCAATATAATATGGAACTAATAAATAAAAATAAACAAAAAATAAGCTTTACAGCTACAATGAATATAACTTTAGCAAATGCGCTAAGAAGAAGTGTTGTAGAGATACCAATTCTTGCAATTCAGGAATGTGATTTTTATAAAAATGATAGTGCCTTATATGATGAAATGATAGCACATAGATTAGGTTTAATTCCATTAAAAAATGAAAAGTTAAAAAAAGATCAAGTTATTGAATTAAAATTAAAAGCTAAAGGTGAAGAAGGTGGAATCTATATAATGTCAGGAGAATTAGGAGATATGCCAGTATATGGAGATATGCCAATCGTTTATTTAGATGAAGGACAAAATATTGAGATTGTTGCCAGAGTTGGTGCAGGTATTGGAAAAGACCACGCAAAATATGTTCCAGGATTATTTTATTATAAAAATTTACCAAAAATAAAAATAGGAAAAGAAGCAGAATCATTAATTGAATTATCTAAAACCTATCCTAAGATATTTGAATTTAAAGATAAGTTAAAAGTAAAAGACGCAACTAAATGTGATTTAGACGAAGAAGATTTTGAAGACTATCCAGGATTAGATATATCATTTGATCATAAACTGGTGTTTTATATAGAGACATGGGGACAAATTAGTGTAACTGATATATTTTTAGAAAGTTGTAAAATACTTAAATCTAATCTATCTGAATTATCTAAAATAATAAAATAATAAATAACATGGAAAAAACAATAAATAAAACAAAAATTGAAAAGAGAATGAAAGGGAAAAAGGATCCTTTATTAATTGAAACAATAATTAAGTTAAAAAAAACAAATCCAGAAGTAGCTAAAGAGTTGGCAAAACCAAAAAGAAGATGGTCTGCAATGAATTTGAAGGATATTGATTTAGTTGATGGAGATGTTCTAATAGCAGGGAAAGTTTTGAGTGCTGGAGATTTAACATCAAAGAAAAGAATTATTGCTTGGTCATTTAGTGAAAAAGCAAAAGAAAAGATTGATGGAATAAAAGGAGAAGCAATCTTGATAACAAAAGAAATGGAAAAGAATCCAGAATTAAATAATTTAATGTTTCTAAAATAATATGGAACATATATTAGTTGATGGAAAAGGTGCTATTCTTGGAAGATTAGGTAGTTATGTAGCTAAAGAATTATTGAAAGGAAATCAAATATCAGTTATTAATTCAGAAGAAGTTGTAATTTCAGGAAAAAGAAATGCAATAGTAGAAAGAATTAATGAAAAACGAAGAATGGGACGAGGTGGTTCACTAAAAGGTCCAACTTACATAAGGCAAAGCGATCGGTTATTAAAAAGAATGATTAGGGGAATGCTTCCATGGGATAGAACAAAAGGTAGAGAAGCCTATAAGAGATTGAAATGTTATATTGGGGAAGAAAAAATAGAGACTGATCAGACAAAAACATTCGATCACAACAGACCGTTAAAATTTACAACAATGAAAGAAGTTGTAAGAGGATTGAAATGAATAATTTAGTAGTTTCAGGAAAGAGAAAAACAGCGATTGCAAAAGCTACAATCAAAGAAGGGACAGGAATAATTACATATAATAAAAAACCAATTGCATTTTTACCACAATTACAACAACTTGAAATCAATGAACCATTAATTCTAGCAAAAGACGTTTTAAAAGATTTAAAATTTGATATTGCAGTGAATGTAAAAGGTGGTGGAAGTTCATGTCAAGTAGAAGCTGCACGTTTATCAATTGCAAGAGCAATAGTCAAGTTTACAGAGAATGAAGAAGTTAGAAGATCTTTCTTATCTTATGATAGAAACCTATTGGTTGCTGATACAAGAAGAAAAGAAGCTTGTAAACCAGGTGATTCTAAAGCAAGAGCAAAAAGACAAACATCATTTAGATAGATTTATATTTAGATTAGTGATTTTTTTATTTCTAGGTCTTGAAATTTGTTTTATTTTTCTTTGAACAGCATAAAAAGTTTCATTGTCAATCAAAGGTTTATGGTTAGATTTATATATTTTCCCACTAAATTTAATTTCACCAAGATAGCATCTATTCATTAAAATTTTCTTAAGTCCATTGACAGAAACTCCAAACTGCTTAGAAATAGCATTCAAGGAAAAATTTTGATTAAGAAAAGTTCTAAACATAGAAATAACTTTAAGTGAATCACTATTTAGACTAAATTGTCCTTTAGTAATAGAATATCCCAATGGTGGCCTATTTACAGGGTGTCCTTCTTTTGCTTGAATTCTCATGCCATTTCTTTGCTTTTTACCACGATAACAATTAAATTTCCTAAAAATATCCAAGATTTTCCAATCTATTTTTTCTAACACATATTCCTGTACACTTTTTTTATTATCAGGCACAAATGCAGCACAAATACTACAAAATTTAAATCCAAATTTTTCAATTTCTTTCTTATCAGCATAACCACATTTAGAACAAACCATAATAATTACAAAAAAAGAAAGTTTAAATATTTTGAGACCGGTAGACTTTTCTATAATAAACAACTTTTTATAATATGGTAAAAATTTTAGCAGCAGGCGATATTCATGATAATAAAGAAATAATGGAAAAATTAGCAAAAAAAGCTATTAATGAGAAAGTAGATCTAATAATATTAGCAGGCGATATCCATGATTACAATACAGGAGATAAAGAAATTTTATCACCATTATTAGAAACAAAAAAGAGAATTCTCTTTGTCCCAGGGAACTGTGATACACTTGATGAATGTTCTGAATTGAAGAAAAAAGCAAAAAGTATAGATGGATATTATGTAACCTATAATGAAGTAGGAATAGCAGGCATAGGTTCTGCAGGATGGACCCTTGAACATGATTTGTCAGATTTTCTAATAATAAAAAAACAGATGATAAAAATGAAACAGAAGAAAAGAGTATTAGTCTCTCATCTTCATGCAGCAGGGACACTCGCAGAGAAAATGGGGAACATTGTAGGTTGGACAGGAGATAGTATTCTAAGAGAAGCTGTGGAAACATTCCAACCAGATATTTTAATATCAGCTCATATTCATGAAGCAGAAGGAGTCGAAGATAAAATTGGTAAAACAAGGGTTATACAAGTAGGCAGAAAAGGAACAATTTTAGAAATTTAAATTAACAGAATAATTTATTAATAATAACTTTCTTTTATAATTAGAGGATTTCAGTAAATGAGGATTAAATCAATTGATGTTGTGAAGGTTTTGCTATTATTTTTGTAATTACATTCCATTTATTATATAATCTTGGATTTGAAAGAACAAGATGGCTTGGATTTATTGGTATTTCTTTATTTTTTATAGTTAGTGGGTATCTTCTTTAAAAAAAGCATCCGGATACTAAAGAATTCTCTATAAAATGGTTTTTTAAAAGATATGTTAAGATTTCTTCTCTTTATTATCTAGCTTTAATTTTTTTAGTAATTCTATTTGGAAGACAAATTTATAATGGGAATGTCTTTGGAAATTTACTTAGCCATTTTTCTTTTATAGATTTTTTATTTCCACAATATAGTTATGAAAGAATAAGCCTAGAATGGTTTATAATTCCAATTATGTTTTTGTATTTTTTTATCCATATCTTAATAAGTACTCTGAGTCTAGGATTTTTTTATTTTTGGCTTTTGTTATTACATTTATAATTAGATTAGCGAATGATTCATATACGTCATTTTTGCCTTTATTTTTCTTAGCTGAATTTTATGCTGGAAGAGCATTTGCCGATAATAAAAAAATTGAAGTTTTGATTCTTTCATTAATAATGATATTCGTAAATCCATTAATGACATTACCTTTCTTTTTCTTTTTCTTAATGATGATTCCAAAATGGGAAGGTATCCCTACAAAACCATTAGTTTTCTTATCTAATAGTACACTTATTCTATTTTTATTTCATGAATCGATTATGAAAGTTATTCTTGGAAGATGGAAAATATATCTTTTAAATAACATTTCTGCTGTTATTGTTTTAATTTTAACAGTTTTTGGTTGTGTATTTTTATCTAAAATAATTCAAAATAAAATTATTGAAAAAATCTGATATCTTGAAAAAAGATTTGGAATAAACGAGTAAGGAGGAATTAAAATAATTCAAAATAAAACTTTTAAAAATGAAAAATTCTTAATAAAGAATCCAAAACAAATAAATACTCACTCTTTTTTTGTTGTTTATGCCTAAGAAAAAAACACCAACGAATACAACACTAATAATAACAGAAAAACCACAGGCAGCAGCAAAAATAGCAGCAGCACTTTCTAATGCAAAAGATCAAAAATATACAACAAAAGATAAAGTCTCATACTATGAATTCCAACGAGATGGTAGGAATTATATAGTAGGATGTGCAGTTGGTCATCTTTTTGGAGTACAACAGATAGCTCAACGTGGACCATTTCCAAATTTTGATATAAAATGGCAACCAGCATACCAAAAAAAGAAATCTGCATTTACAAAAAGATATCTAAGCACATTAAAAAAATTAGCAAAAGAAGCTGATGAATTTATCATTGCAACAGATTTTGATAGAGAAGGAGAAGTTATTGGATGGAATATTGTAAGATATGTTTGTAAACAAAAAGATGCAAAAAGGATGAAATTTTCAACACTAACAAAAGATGAATTAGAAAAATCATTTCAAAATATTCATCCACATATAGAATGGGGACCAGCCTTTGCAGGAGAAACTCGTCACTATCTTGATTGGTTCTACGGAATAAATTTATCTCGTGGCCTCATGAAAGCTCTTTCAAAAACAGGTCAGTTTAGAATACTGTCAATAGGTAGAGTTCAAGGTCCATCATTAAATATGTTAGTAGAAAGAGAAAAAGAAATAGAAGCATTTATACCAACACCATATTGGCAAATGTTTACACAAATACGAGACATCAAAAAACAAAAATTAGAATTAAAATATACAAAAGATATAACAAATAAATCAGATTTACTAAAATTTAAACATCTGAAAGGAAAAAAAGCAATAGCTGAAACAAAATTAAGAGATGATTTAGTCGCAGCTCCAATACCGTTTGATTTAACAACATTACAGACAGAATGTTATAAATATTTCAAATTGACTCCATCTCAAACATTAAATGTTGCTCAAGGATTATATACAAACGGAATAATCTCTTATCCAAGAACATCCTCTCAAGAATATCCTAAAGAGATAGGTTACAATAATATTCTAAAAATGTTAAAAAAATATACAACATTAGTAAAATATGTAACAAAAACAACTCCTACAAAAGGAAAGAAAAAAGATCCAGCTCATCCAGCGATATATCCAACAGGAGAACTAAAAAAATTAAAAGAAATGGAAAAGAAAGTTTATGATTTAATTGTAAAAAGGTTCATCTCATGTTTTTGTGAACCAGCAAAACTTACAAGAAAACAAGTTGCAGTAACAATTAATAATTTAAAATTTACATCAAACGGAAATAATATTGAAGAAAAGAATTGGATGAATGTTTATCCAACAGACATAAAAGATGAACCGGTTCCAACAATAACAGGTGATGTTGATGTATTAGAAATAAGAACGGAAGAAAAGATGACTAAACCAAAAAGAAGATTTACTCCAGCAACACTAATTAAAGAATTAGAAAAAAGGAACTTAGGGACAAAAGCTACAAGAGCATCAATAATAGAAACTCTATTCAATAGAGGATATGTCTCAGGGAAATCAATAGAAGTCACAGAGTTAGGTATGCAAATGCAAAAAACATTAGAAGAATTTGCACCACTGATATTAAACGAAGAAATGACTAGTAATATGGAAAAAGAAATGGAAAAAATTGAAAGAGCAAAAAAAGATTACGAAGGCAAAGAAGAAAAAATTTTGAATCAAGCAAAAAAAGATATTATAAAAATTGCAGAAAAAATAACAATAAATTTAGATAAAATAGGAGAATCCTTAGCTGATGCAAATCAAAAAGTATGGGAACAAGAAAAAGAAGCAAACACGATGAATAAATGTCCCATTTGTAAAGAAGGTCGTTTGACGATACGTTATGGAAAACAATTTTCTAGATATTTTGTTGCATGTGATAATTATCCAAAATGTAAAACAACATTCTCATTACCACCAAGTGGAACAATGAAACCTTCAAGAAACAAAGATGGAGATTTAGAATTTTGTGAAGAATGTGGCTATCCATTAGTTGCAGCATTTAAGAAAGGTAAGGCTCCCTGGAGATTCTGTTTTAATCCAACATGTCCAACTAACAAGGAACTCCAAGAGAAGAAAGAAGAATTCAAAAGAAAGCTAGCAAATGGAGAAGTTGAAATAAAAGATGGGAAAATAATTGATAAAACAAAGCCAAAGACAAAAAAGAAAAAAGTAGCAAAAAAATCTAAAAAAGCCCTCGTTTCTTAATACCAGAATTGATAATATCAAAACCCATTTCCTTTTCCCTAATACTTCTATGTTTTCTCAAAACAAGTTTTCTTTTCCCAAAAGAATTTTGAAGTTCAATAAGACACTTACTCCAATATTTTAACAGATCTCCACCAACCATATTAACCCTTTTCTCACCTTTATCTCCCCAATTTTTTTCATAACTAGAATAGACTTGGTTAGTAACAATTACAGGAATATTTTGTTTCCGAGCAATTTCATTCAAAAACATTAATTGTTTTGCCATTTTAGAATTTACAGTCTGAATTTTTTCTAGTTCTTTAGATTCAATAGCTTGTGCTAATTCTAATCTATACAACATACCAATAGAATCAACAATAATTAAATTAATTTCATTTAATTTTAATTGTTTTGCTAAATCAGAAAAGGCTTTTTCTTGTTCAATAAAAGAAGTTGGATTTAAAAGTAAAACATTCTCTAAATGTTTTTTTATTTCATCTTTATCTCCAGAATCAATTTGTTTGAATCTATCAACCGAAAAACTTCCTTCAGTATCAATAAAAATAATTCGATTCCCTTTTTTTGCTTGACTAACACAGACAGACATACAAAAATTACTTTTGCCACTTCCCCCGGGCCCATAAACCGTAGTTATAATATCTTTTTCATAACCACCTTGCAAAAATTTATTTAAATCATAACATCCAGCAGAAATTTTATTACTCATATAATTAAATAATCAAATAAAATTATAAACATTTCCGTGATTAATTACTAGCAATTTTAAGCTCATCATTTAAACTTTTTCTTTCTTCAGGATGAATATTCTTAGTTATATGAATATCTTCAAAATGGATAGGTTGCCATAAAAACAGTTTTTGCTGGTTAGCCAAATGTAATACTGGCAGAAAAGACGCAATTTTCTCCTCTTTTGTCTCAGCAATATAATGAAATTTCATAGGACCATTATCAGAATTAGAAAGATGGTCTAATATAATATTATGAATTTTCTTTATTCTAATTTTTAATGGAACGTGTTTTTGAGGAAGAACAATCAAGGCAGATTTTTCAGCTTGTTGCGTTTTAATATGTCTTTTAATTCTTCTATTCTCAGTATTAATTGCATGATTAAGGGCTTTCATTAATTCATCTAATGTTACTTTTTTATGACGAGCAAGAGGAGTCTTTGGAACAAGGATAGGTAATTCACCTTCTTCAATATTAAAAGAATCTAAATTGAGAACAGACTGTATTTCCTTTCTTCCATATAAAGAATCATTCAACTCTTGTATATATTGATTAGCAAGAATATCAGATTTTAGTCTAAGTAATAAAGAACAAGCAAGAAGAACTTTAGAAGAAACAAAGAAATTTTCTTCTTCTAGATGTTGCATCGTCGTTAAATATTTATCAGCTAAGATATCAATTTTAATATCCCAAGGATCAAGTTGTTCAGTTTTAATTAAGTCATAAATAATAGATTGCCAACTAAGCTCATTACTTGTAATTAAATCAAAGAATTGAACCTGATTAATCATATCACCTCTACTCATAATAATATCTGATTAAAGGAGTTAATAAATTTACTTAGAACATGATGTCACTATATGATTACAACAGAGCCAAAAGATTTATAAAGGTTGCAATATTCTCTATATTATCACCTCTTTTTCCCAGGAGAGAGCGATGGGGCATCTTTTTGAAGGCGTTATCGCATCTCCTAGGGTTATTTTCTAGAAATATAATTTAGGTCATGTGAGTCTTAAGGTAAGTTATTGAAACTTAAAGCATTGATCAAATTATTTTATATTGATATTATTAATTAAATTTCTCATATAATAAATTGATTAATAATAGAGTCTTTTGTAAAAACATTATAGTTATATTTTCTTAGATTAGATTTTTGAAATAATTATTTAGATTCTAATTTTGCTTCAACATCTTTTTTATCAAATTCTGTAAAGTGACATCTTCCACAGTATGCTCTTCCTTTACCAATAGATAAAAAAATTCCAGGGCCACATCTAGGACAGCTTCTAGCTCTAATTAATGTTTCTCCAACAACTTTATACTTTGTATACTTCTTAGAAGTTGGTTTATTAACATGCTTCTTTTTACCTTTAATCTTTGACTTAATTGCCATTATTTATAATCTCCTCTGAATTATTTTCTTCTTCTACAATTTTAGCAGCTTTAGCCTCATCAGCAGCTTTTTGTTCTGCTTCTTTTTTCTTCCTCTCTTCTATTTCTCTTTCTTTTCTTTCTTTTTCCATCTTAATTTTAATTTTTCTAGGAATAACCATATATTTATCCTTAGACTCTTTAGAATTGTAGACAAAAACATTAACAATAAAAGAACATCTTCCAAAATTAGCATGTATTTTTTTAATAACAGTTAAATTTGCGTCTTTACCTAATTCAATAATAACTTCTTCTTTTGTTGGAGCAGACTCACTAATAATTTCTAATAAAAACTCTTCTCTATCCAAAAATGGATTACTCTCTTGATTTATAATTTTCGATTCCATTACTTTATTTTTATAGCGAATTCGCCCTCCTTGTAAATACTTAATCGGTTTGCAATTTCAGATTTATCAGAATTAAAAACTTGTAATCTTCCTTTAAAACTATCACTAGATGGAGTCTCATTACATTGAGGACACCTATCTCCAATATAAATAGCCTTACAATTTAAACATGCTTTTTCTTTTATTTTTTTTCCTGCCATTATTTCTTCTTTTTAGTAGCTTTTCCTTCAGCCTTTATAGCCTTAGTTGCTTCTTGTTTACTTTTATCTTTTTCTTGTTGAACCCATTCTAATTTTCCAAGTCCAGGTTGTCTCATCGTTAAACCAATTTTAGGTTGATCTCCTCTATATGAGATTGCAACAATTCTAGCAATACAATTATCACCCTTAACCAAGGTTCTTAAACTTTCCTTCCCAGAAAGAGAACCAGTATCAGAAAAGGAAACAAAATCATCCATAGTTTGAGAAATATGAATCATTCCCCTAATAACTCCTAAATTAATAAAAGCACCAAAATTAGTAATCTCCTCAATAGTTCCATAAACAACTTCCTGCAATTCAGGTCTAAAAACAATTACTTTGAAAGTAGATTCATAATAAGCAGCACCATCACCAGGAATAATAATACCTTCTTTAACATCTAAAACATCTAAAACAGCAACGATGACACCCATATCTTTATCCTGAAAACCAATGTAAGATTCTTCTAGCTGTTTTCTTACAGCTTCATCAGTATCATCACCGAACTTATCTGGGCTTACTCTTATATGGTCCGTTACTAATAATTCATAGAACATAAAATACAAGAGAAATTTTTATTTATAAACCTTTTGGAGTAGTAAAGAAAATCACGAATCATTAAACTTTTAAATTAATTTAAACCATAACATTATATGGCTCTGTAGCTCAGTTGGTTAGAGCGCCGCTCTCATGAGGCGGAGGTCGAGGGTTCGTATCCCTCCAGAGCCATATCTTCTATTAGATTTTAAATTACTTAAAAATCATTTTCCAAAATCTCATAAAAAATCCATCTCCAAAATTTTCAACAATAATTCGACTTTCACAACCAATACAAGATCCTCCACAATCAATATCCGTCTCATCGCCATCCAAAAATCCATTAAAACAATAGTTGCAATATGGTGTAGTAGCCATATTTGATAAATCAATATCAACAAAAGCATTGTTTCCGTTCCCCTGTTTGAAATTTACAATAAGAGAATCATCTAAACTATTATACAACCCTAAAAAATCATCACCACATTTACTAAAAGGTTTTATATATACATCAACAGAAACAGAACATTCTTTGTTTTCTCTAGCATCAATAGCACAATTATTAGAATCTCTGCAAATTCGATACTGATTTCCATTCAATAAATATTCATTTCCACTAAGAGTTCCAAAATTATAATCAGGTTCACAAAGACTCCATCCGTCACAAATAATATTTGGAACACATTTTTTATTACACTCAACTTTACCAGGTTTATTGAATGAAGTCCCACATTTATTTACATCATGGCAGATTGGAATAGAAAAACCATCTTTACATCTAGACCATTCGCATTGCCAACTCTCTTCACATATTCCATCACAATATTTCATTCTCTTTGGGATATTAGTAGGGACATCACAAGAATTTAAATCATTACAAATTCTTTTTTGTATACCATCAACGCAACTCTCCCAAGCAGTACATTCCCAATTAGATTGACAAATAGATGACCAGACACTATCTTTATCAACTAAACTAATAGAAACGCTGTCTCCCACATTTGAGTTTACAGGGACAAAATTAGAAACATTGGATTCACTAATCAGTTTTAAACTTGAATTAATTTCTTTAGATGATAGTTCACTAGAGCAATAGCCAATTCGAATATTTTTATTATAATTACAATCATCTTCAAGTATATCAAAATTAATGTCCAAAGATAAAGGATTTCTTTCTGCATCAATTTTATAAAATTTAGACATTTCAAAATTAGGAACATCTCTTAATTCAACTTCTTTATTAGAAAAATCAAAAAATGAAATATCCATACCAACCCATCTTGAAGAATCACTACCCCTAAAAACTTCCAAATAAATAGAATTACTATATGCATCATAACATCCCATAATATCTAAATCAATAATATTTTCTACATTATCACAAATAACAACTGCGCTATCTTTATCGTAAAATAATAGAAAAGACAATCCAATTATAATCAAAACTCCAACAATCAAGACAATAATGCTCTTTTTATATTTCATAAATTACTATTTTTCTTTTTCTTTAGTTCCTTAATCCAATCTTTACCCATAATAGGCTTTGCATCAACATCATGGTACCATTTTTTATCAATATTACAAGCTTCTTTACTCAACATCAATTGTTTCTGCTCAATGATTTTACCTTCCTTTAACTGTTTTTCAATAATAGCTTCCTTCTCTTTTTGTTGTCTTAATTTCGTATGTAATTCAATTTCCAATTTCTGTTGCTGTTTTAATTTTTCTTCGGTTTCTTCCAATAACATTAAATTTTTGTGTTCCTGAATTTTAACCTCTTCGAATTTTTTGTCAATTCGCTGTGTTATTTCTTTTTGCTTTTGAGTTAATGGGTTATAATCTTGTTGAGGCTGGGACACAATTTTAGCATATTTTTTTTGAGGTAAATTTTTATGTTTTTTATTGTTTCTAGAATCCCAGAATTTTTTAAAAATTAAATCATTTTGATTCGAAGTATTAACCTGAACTGGAACTATTCTTAAGGGAGTTTTTACATCACCAATTCTTTGAGATAACTCAATCAAAGAAGCCAATTTTTTAGAAACTTTATTAACATCGAATAAACTAATTCTGTCTTTAGAATAATATAAATTAAACATATCTTGACAAAACATTGCATATCTAATGAGATTTTTAGAAGTAAAATATTTTACAAGATAAGAATAACTTTTATCATTTTCGATTCCAAAATAATTTTTAAATAACAGTTTTGCCTTATGATTAATAATACCCAATCTTTCTTCAGGAGAATTTACCGAATTGATTAATCGAGTCAACTCAGCAATTTCTGCATTAATAACCTGATCTTTAATATCAATTTTTTCTTTTTTTGTTCTAGTCTTGTCAAATAAGATTAATGAAATAGCTACAATAATGGTTAAAAAAAGTAAACTCAAAAGTATAATTACCCTACTATCCGAAAGAATAAAAGACATAAAATTTAACCTCATGAACAAATAAGAAAAAGTAAATATAAAAACATTCCTCCAAGGAAAACAAGAGAAACTAAATCTTTAAAAAGGTGGAATCTTAAAATTATATTATGGTAAATACAATTGAACGACCTTTAGATTTGCTTAATTCAGCAAAAGGTAAAGAGATTTTGGTACAATTGAAGTCAGGCAAACAATTTGTCGGAACTTTATTGGCATTCGATATCCACATCAATGTGGTCTTAGACAATGCAAAAGAAATCGAAAACGGCGAACAATCAAGAAGTTATGGTTTAACTTTTTTGAGAGGGGACACAATAGTTTTCATTTCACCAAATACATCAAACTAATTTAGCGTTGTGCCTTGTTAGATTTCGCTTGTGGCAAGTCTTCTAAAAAAGATTTTGTTATAATGTGAAGTTTATTAAATTATGATTTGGTCGAAATCCTCGACAACCTTACTATTTTTAAATATTTTTTTAGCTTCTTCTTCTAACACTTTCGGAATTTCAGAATATCTCTGAGATAAATGCGTCAAAACTAACAAATTAGAATCCGAATCTTTTGCAATTTTAGCAGCATCAGATGTACTAAGATGGAATCTTAAATCAGCCTTATCTTGTTCTTTTAGACTATAAGTAGATTCACAAATTAAAATATTAGAATCTTTTGCAAATTTAGCTAAACTATCATCTCTCTTCGTATCTAATATAATCGAAATTTTTTTTGCAGGTTCTTTATATATAATTTTTTTACCATCTATTTTTTTGCCATTAAAAGTAATAGTTTTCCCTTTCACAAGTTCAGAAATAAGTGGAGAATTTCCAATTCCAAATTTTTTTAATTTATCTTTGTCAATTCTATTTTTTTCTTTAACAATAAAAGAATAGGCTAAAGATATAATACGATGGAAAGTTCTAGTCGCCTCTATTTTATATTCATCAAAATCCAAGATTACACCTTCATCAACATCATGTACATTAATTTCAAAATGGTTATCTCCATTCAAAGATTCCTTGAGTCTTTGTTTCATAAAAACTTCAATTAATTCTTGAACTTTTTTCTTTGATCCAATAGGGCCATAAATTTCTAATTTACCACTATAATCATTCATAGTTAAAGTCTGGAATAAACCAGCAAGACCCAATATATGATCTCCATGCCAATGAGAAATGAAAATTCTAGTAATCTTACAAGGACTCATTCTCACAAATCGGAATTGTCTTTGAATACCTTCACCACAATCAAATAAAATGTTTTCAGCTTTATATTTTAATAAAATACCAGTATGGTTTCTTCTAGCAGTAGGCACCGCTGACCCAGTCCCCAAAAAAGTAATTTCAACATTTTCTGCCATAGCTCAATCAAGAGAAATTAGTTTTTATTTGTTAGTATTAATCAACCTAAAAGTAAAAAAGCAGGTACTGGGAATCAAACCCAGGATCAGCGGGTTGCAGCCGCTTGCCTTATCGCTTGGCTATACCTGCACATTATGCAAAATCATCTACATTTTTTAAACTTAATGCGATAAGGTTCTTGTACCGGGAGTCTTTGATGAGACGGTATCTTATCGCTTGGCTATACCTGCACATAAAATAGAATTACACTTAATTTTTAAAGTTAATGTGGAGATGAAATTATTATCCAAAAAAGATTTGGTTAGGTTGTATCTTTTTCTCTTGTAAATTTCTACATATTAAATAAAAAATGATTTGATATTTAAAGTTAAATTAAGATATTTTTAGTTATAAAACTATATTATTTAAGAATAGAAACGCCCATAGCAGGAGTCGAACCTGCCAGCCCCGAAGGGCCCGGATTAGCAATCCGGTGCAATACCGATATGCGATATGGGCACAAATATTAAATCATAAATTTGTTTATAAGGTTTTGCAAGAGAGGAAATCTTATAAATCATATATTCTTTAGAACAAAGCAAACTACGCTTGCGTGTTAGCCCCACGCACTCGCACAAATGGGCTTTATGGTGAGCAATGAGGTAGGGTGTAAAAGGAAATCATTAATATTGGTTAGTCGATGTTGACACTTTGTCTTTCTTGATCTTACCTTAATGAATCGGGTCAGGCCTTGATTGGAGCAGCCCTAAATTAAGTGTCTAGGTGCTTGAAAGGTCGCAAAGTTGAGTTCTCTAATGAATCCCTTCTTGACGGAATTGAGCTACCTACCTTGTTTGCATTAAAATAATAGGTTTTTTATCACAGTGTAAACAAAAAATATTCTATTATCATTTCTAATTTTTTGAGAATATATCTTACAATATCTCTTCTTTTTTCGAGTTCTAAAGCATTTCGGAACAATAAAATATTTAGCTCCCTTATTATTCCCTCTTTCTAGAATTTTAATATCAACATTGCATCTTTCATAAGCGAATAAATGTATATTTTTCATATGACCCTTCAAGGATCTTGCTTCTTCTTCATTAACAAGAATCCTATAAATCATCTTATTGTTCTTACTGGTTTTAGAATGAATTATCTCCCCCATAAAAAAGTATAAAGAATATAATTTAAAAGATTATATGTAAATTTTACAATTCATGAAACTTTATCAACTTTTTATCCAGATTTAAGAACAAATGTTATAACTGAAATGAATGTATTAAGTAAGTTATAAAATGGGTAGAATAATAAGTTCAAAAACAGTTAAAGATAATAAAGTTGTCTTTGAAATAGAACTAGATTATGAGGAATCATTAGTTCTTAAAGGACATATTAGAAATGTACATATATTTTCAGAAGATGCAGCAGAAATAGAAACGAATTTATCACAAAGAGGCGCAAATGAAGCAACAAAATATTTTTTAATTCCAAGAAAGTTAAGAGATAATATAAATTTCGATAATAAAGTAAAATGTCAAAAAATAGATACAACAGCAAAGGCTGTTTTTGTATTTGTTACAGATAAAGTAGAAATATTATAGTTCATTATACCTAAAACAGTTTGTAGTATGGTCATTAGTCATACCAATTGCTTGCATTAAAGAATATATAATAATAGGACCAACAAATTTCATTCCACGTTTCTTTAAATCAGCAGATATTAGTTCAGAAAGATTTGTTTTTACAGGAATATCTTCTAAATTATTAAAATGATTAATAATCGGTTTATTATTAATAAATTTCCAAATATAGGAATCAAAACTACCAAACTCCTTCTGTATTTTAATAAATATTTTCGCATTAGTAATTGAAGACATGATTTTTAATTTATTTCTGATAATACCATTACAATTTATTAATTCTTTGATTTTGGTTCCGTTATATTTTGCAATTTTTTTATAATCAAATTTATCAAATACTTCTCGATAATTCTCTCTTTTTCTTAATACAGTAATCCAAGACAATCCTGCTTGAGCACCTTCTAAAATAATCATTTCAAAAAGTTTCTGATCATTATGGATTTCTACACCCCACTCTTCATCATGATATTTCTGATAAAGTAAATCATCTTCAGGAACCCAAGCACATCTGACTACCATATTACAGGTTTCTCAATTTTCTAATTTTAATAAAAATAGTTGCAATAAATAGAGAAGAAGAATAAATAAGCAATTTTAGCAAATTTAAAATATTAGTTTGGTTAAATTCAGCATTAAATAATAAAGATCGTCTTAACAATTCTTCTAAAATAATTAAAGGAGAGAAAGACATAACCTTTCTAAATATAAAAGGAAGTGTCTCAATTGGACTAATAATTGAAGAAAACATCATAAGTAGTAATGCCAGAGAAATAATTGATAGTGTCATGCTTTCAAAAGAACCAAAAATGTTTCCCATTAAAATACCAATCATAGCAAAACAAAATACCGACGTTAATACAATAGAGATCAGTAAATGTAGATTCCCAATAATATCAAGTTTCACAAAGAATATAGAAAATAATAATATAATAGAAATCTCAATAATAATAATAATAGAGCTAATAAGTAGATTACTAAAAACAAAATCTCTTTGTGGTGTTTTCGAGAGCATACTTCTAACATAACCTTTGGATAAGTTTTCCTTTAATGCAATAGTTGATGCAAAAGTGAGTGAAATAAACATAATAAAAAAGGATAAAAAAGTTGGGTATATATAATCTATAAATTCAAGATTTCCACCAATATAATTTCCATCGTCGTTAGTTAAGTCATTATATCCAACTGGAATAGGATGGAGTAAACTATCTAATTCTAATTCTCCTAAAAATTCTAAATCATTTTCAACTAAATCTAAATAAAGGTTAAGTGAATCTAAATTTTTATCAATAGCTTCAAATTCAAAATAATCTAATTGCCTATAATCTATGTAATTTTCTGTCCCACTACCTTTTTTGTTAGAAGACATTGTCTCAAGAATAAATGAAGTATCATCTATATCTTCAATCATTTTGTCAAAGTCATCATCACCAAGAATCCCCATATTATGAATATCATGAACATAGTCATGTAAATGATGCAAGGTATTTTTTGCTGAGCCTATATCGTCTAATATACTAGAGCTATCAACATAGCTTCTTTTGAAGTCATTTACCATGGATTCTAAGGTTGTCAGCTCACGTTCAACACTTGAAACAACACCAGTTGCTTCTTTTATATTTTCAGTAGCTTTTTCTGCTTGATGATTAATATTAGTATCAATCTCTTTACGAATTTGAGAGGAATAAAGTTCTATTATAGAATTTAAGGAATTAATAATTCCCCATACGGTTCTTTGTTTCGAATAATCTAAAAAAACATCTAAAGAATAACTAATTCCAGCAGATTCTAGTTGTTTTGTCGTATACCCCAAATCAGTCATAGGCATATCCATTTTGCCCTTTTGAAAAACAATACAGACATTCCTTTCTCCATTTTTTAAATTTTGTAAACAATCAGTTTTTGATTCATAATTCACCGTAAAACCACGATTTTTCATTATCTCAATAAAATCATTAGAAAATGTATTTGAATCCAAGAGGTTACTGTTGATAATACAGTTATTCTTTGTCATACTGTCCCCAGCAATAACACCTACAGTTAATCCTGACAAGCTTGTCGTAGAAAGTCCACCACCAACAATTAATATTAGAACAATAGGTCCTAATACCATCATTATAAGTGTTAATTTAGAGTTGAATAAGGTTAAAAAGTCTTTTTTTAAAATAGCTGGAAATTTCATTGTTGAGTTTTATATATATCTTTTAATTGATTTTTAGAAAGTGAAAATAATTTCTTTTCATGAACAATAAAGAATTTATTACATAAACTTTCTATTACGTCTAATCTATGTGATGATAATATAATAGTAATCCCATTTATATTAAGATTTTTATATAATTGCATTAATTCTTTTACAAGAAAAGGGTCTAATCCAACAAATGGTTCATCTAAAAGCAAGATTTCAGGATCATTTAGTAATGCACATGCAAGATCTAATCTTTTTTGGGTACCACCAGATAATGATGAAGCCAATGTATTCCTGAAATTTAACAAGTCAAGGGAATTCATCAGTTCCCCAATTTTTGTTTTATAATCTTTAACTTTATAAATCTTTGAAAAAAAAACAAGATTTTGATATAAGGTTAATTTTTTATAAAAAGAATTATTCTGCAAAGAAAATCCCATTTTCCCATTAATATTTATTTTGCCTTTAGTTGGTCTCATAATACCAATTAATATTTTCACAAAAACAGATTTTCCAGATCCACTAGACCCAATCAATCCAACAAAATCACTAGAATTAATACTAAAATTCAAATCATCATAAATAATTTTTTTTTAAAACCTTTAGATACACCTAATGCTGAGATTATCCCCTTCATAATGAATATCAACAATTAATTTATTTAAATCTTCCCAAAAAAGAAATACGCACCTGACAGGATTTGAACCTGCGACCCCTGCCTTAGAAGGGCAGTGCTCTATCCAGGCTGAGCTACAGGTGCATAAACTGATTAAAAAATAGAAGTTTAAAAGATTATCTACAATATAAATTCTTAAATACTAATACTGAATTACTCTCTTATGGAACTAATTGCATTATTATCAACTGGGAAAGGCTCATGGGGTCAGGTCGCAGGTCTAATAAGAAAAGGAGAATGGGAAAAAATAATAGTTTTAGGTGCATCTTTTGCAAAAGAATTTAGCGTAACAGGAATCCCCTTTGATTTTATAGAATATGATCCAACAAAAGGTTTGGTTCAAATGAAAAAAGAACTTGAAAAGAAGCTTAAAGGGAAATTCGAAGGATTAGAAGTTGCTTTATCAATTGCTTCAGGAAATGGGAAAGAACATATGGCTTTACAATCTGCATTATTAGCATTACCAGTAGGTATAAGATTTACAGCATTGACAAAAGATGGTATAGTAATGTTATAATTAATTAAAAGTAATAGCAGGATTCTTTCTTAGATATTTTATTGCTTCCTGTAATTTGTCTTCACTACTAGCATATAAAGTTAAAAGTTTCTCACCTTTTTTCACGGGACCAATATGCTTGTGTAAAAATGCTCCAGAAGAAGCTAATTCAGGAGTACCTAATATTCTACAAGCCATATTTATTTTTTTATTATCAATACTTGTTATTTTCCCAGAATATCCAGAATTGAAAGTCTTTGTGAATTTATCTAATTTCAATTTTCTAATTTTAAAATCAAAATTATTTTTACCATTTTGCGCATTTATTATTTCTTTGAATTTTTCATAAGCCTTTCCATTATCTAACAACTCAATTGCTTTTTTCTTAGGTTCTTTTATTCCTCCAAGTTCCAATAAATATTCAGCAAGGTTTAATGATTTTTTTCTTAAATCTTGTGGAGCATCTTCTTGTAATTTTAGAACTTTTATTATATCTAACATTTCAAGAACAGGGCCAATTCCATTTCCAATAGGTTGTTTCCCATCTGTATATATCACTTTAGTTTTTACATTAAAATGTTCTGAAATTTCTTCAAACTTATTCCCAAGTTTTTTAGCATCCTTTATGTTTTTTATTTTTCCACTCTTTCCATACGGGATATCAATAAGAATTTTTTTGCTACCAGCGGCAATTTTTTTTGACAGAATAGAAGCTAATAATTGTGAATCAATATCTAAATTAAGCAATCTCTCAATTTGAATAATTTTATCGTCACTAGGAGAAAGTCTGAGTCCTCCTCCCCAAACAAGACAAGCATTAGTTTTTTTAACAATACTTTGGATTTCTTCAGATGTCAATTCAATATTTGCAATAGTTTCTATAACATCTGCAGTTCCAGCAGCAGAAGTAATAGCACGAGAAGATGTTTTTGGAATTTTCAACCCAGCAGCAGCACAAATACTAACGACTATAGGAGTTGTCCTATTCCCAGCAATTCCACCGATACAATGTTTGTCAACTATATTTTTAGAATTAAATTTTAATTTCATACCCGTCTTTACCATTGCAGCAGTTAATGCAATAGATTCTTTCATGGTCATTCCTTTAAGCTTTTGAGCTGCAACAAAGTATGCAATTTCTGCTTCAGTTAAATTATTTTTTACAATTTGTTCAATAATAACTTCAATTTCTTTAGCTGTTAATTCATATCCTGCAATTTTCTTTTTAATAATTTGACCAGCTTCTGAAATTTCTGCAGCATGAACATTTAATTTATATCCTTCTTTTGCTAAAAATGCATCATTAACCTCTTCAGATAAACCTATTTCATCTTCTTTAACAAGTCTAGAAAAAATATCAACAACAGCATAAAATTTATGTCCATTTTCAAGGCAAACCCTATCGTTTTGAAAAACATTTAATCTTCTTGCTGTCTTATCATGGAGAATAACAACTGGCCTACCAGCCAACCACTTAAATTTCTTCACCTTCAATTTCATTATTAATTATCTGTATTTTTTAATTTAATAATCTTTCCATCTTTATAGACTTCCAATACAATTAATGTATAGGCTAAAACCAAAGGACCGATAATTAAACCAATAATGCCAAATGCCATTAAACCACCAACAGTACCAATCAAACTAATTGCAATTGGAAGGTTAGATGATCTTGATACAAAGTAAGGTCTAATAAGATTGTCAATATTCGAAACAAAAATAGCTCCATATAAAGATAATATAATAGCTGTAGTAATATCTCCTTGAATTAAAGAATAAATAGCAACAGGTCCCCAAACAAGCCATGGTCCAATAATAGGAATAATTGCTAAAACCATTGAAAGAAAGGTAAGTGTTAGAATATTATCAAATCCTAACAGTAAAAATCCAAGTCCCATTAAAAGTCCTTGAATTAAACCGACAAGAACTTGTCCCATTAAAACAGCATTTGTAACACTCTTAAATTCATTAGCAATCATCTTTCCTGCTCCTTTAGAAAAAGGAGAAATTTTATATACATAATGATTCAATTTATCAAAATCTTTTACAACAAAAAAGAATGTAAAGAATGCTACAAATATTTGCAATAAAAGTCCAGGGATGTTAATTATAACATCTGAGAAAGATTGCATAATTTGTTGAATAGCCTGATCTATAAAACTATTTAGAGAAACATCTAACTGATAAATTATTTCATCATTCAAAAAAGGAGTTGAAAAATAAGAGAAGACAGTGCTTAAATCAAAATCTTGCATCTCGCCATAAACTTCAAATGTTTGTTGAACAAGGGTTGGGGTAAAAGAAACAATAGGTATTATAATAAGGGCTAATAATGCAATTAATATAATCAAAGTAGAAAGAGTTTTATTTCTTACTAATTTCCTTAATCTTTTTTCAACAGGCTTAAATATATATCCAAGCAAAAACCCAAAAATAATAGCAATAAAAATAGGTCTTAATACTATGAATGTAAGAATTAAAATTACAAGTACAATTCCCCAAATAATTATATTATTCAACTGACTCTTTCTCATTATATATAGCAGATAAAAATATTTTATAAATGTTAGTTATGCTAATCCTATAAAAAGGGAAAGCTTTATAAATAGAAGTGACGCAATTCTTTTGTATAGTGGTCCAAAACTTGAATGTTTGGGCTTGGTTATTTTGGCTATGGTTGAAGTCAGTTCAAAGCGAAGTGCTTTTCGCTCTTAGAACAAAACACAGGAAATATATAATATGACAGATAATAATGGACAAAGGAAGGGAAGCTTACAATTTTACCCAAGGGTAAGAGCAAAAAAAATCATACCTAGAGTTAACTGGGTAGGAATTAAAAAGAAAGAATTTGGATTATTAGGTTTTATAGGATATAAAGTAGGAATGACATCTGTATTTGTAAAAGATGAGACAGAAAATTCTATGACAAAAGGCAAAAAGATAGTAATTCCAGCAACAATAATAGAATGTCCAACAATGAATATTTATGCTGTAAGATTTTATAATAATAAAAAAATAGTAAAAGATATTGTAGTTAATAATTCAAAAGATTTAAAGAATAAATTAAAAGTTCCAAAAGATTCAAAGAAATTTGAGAATGATTTTCAATATGACGATATAAGAGTAATTGTATATTCTAATGTAAAAGATCTTAGTGCAGTTTCTCAAAAGAATCCATATATGATAGAACTAGGATTGTCTGGTAGTAAAGAAGAAAAAACAGAATGGATAAAAAAGAATCTAGATAAGCCTTTTTCAATAAAAGATGTTTTTACAGGTGGACTTGTAGATGCTGTTGCAGTAACAAAAGGTTACGGAACACAAGGTCCAATGAAAAGGTTTGGTGTCGCATTAAAAAGTCATAAGTCAGAAAAAGGAAGAAGAAGACCAGGCTCATTATCTTCATTCGGTTTAAGAAGAGTTACATTTAGAGCTCCTCAAGCAGGACAGACAGGTTTCCATACAAGAGTTGTTTATAATAATTTAATATTAAAAATAGCAGATATTAATGAATCGAATATCAATAAGACAGAGGGATTTCATAGATATGGAAAAATAAAAAATGATTATATTATATTAAAAGGATCCATCCCTGGACCAAAGAAAAGAGCTATTGTTCTAAAGTATACAACTCGTCCAACTAAACACAAGTCAAAACAAAAATTTGAATTTATAGAATTAAGATGAAAGCAAAAATATTAAACAAGCAAGGGAAAGAAACCGAAACAATTGAATTACCTAAAAACTTTGAAGCGAGAGTTAGACCTGATATATTAGCAAAAGTATTCGAAGCCCAAAAATTAGCTTATACTCAAAGTTATGGAGCAAAACCAGGAGCAGGTGCTCAATATTCAGCTTCTGGAATATTAAGACATGCAAGACATGTTTGGAAAACTACATATGGGAAAGGTATCTCAAGAGTCCCAAGAAAAATAATGTCTAGAAATGGTGCTTCATTTAATTGGGTTGGTGCAACTGTTTCAAGTGCTAGAGGTGGAAGACAACCACATGCTCCAAGAGCAGAAAAGAATAGATTTAAAAAAATAAATAAAAAAGAATTATTAATTGCACTAAATTCTGCATTCGTAGGAACAATCGATAACAAATTATTATTAGCTAAATATGGGAAAGAATATTCATCTGGATTTATATTTAATGAAGAAGTTTTATCTTTAGGAACCAAAGAATTCTTAGTATTAATGAAAGCAGTTTTTGATGAAGCTTATTCTAAAATATTAAAGAACAAATCTGTTAGGGCTGGTAGAGGTAAAACTAGAGGTAGAAAATATAAGTCAAATGCAGGATTATTATTTGTTATAGCTTCAGATGAAGAAATGAAAAGAAGTGGAATTGATACTGTAAAAGTAAATGAATTAAGAATAGCCAATCTTTCTCCAAACGGAGAACCTGGAAGGTTAACATGTTATACAGAAAAAGCAATAAAAGAAATAGGAGAAAGATTCAAATGAAAACAATTATTCTAGAAAAAATTAAAGCAACAGAAAAAATTGTAAAACAAATAGAAATAGATAATGTATTAGTGTTTCAAATTGATAGAGCAGTTACTAAACCAGAAATTAGGGAAGAAGTAGAAAAGCTATTCAATGTAAAAGTTGAGTCAGTAAGAACATATACACAACAGAATAAAAAATATACTTATGTTAAATTAAAACCAGAATTTCGAGCAATAGATATTGCAACGAAATTATCAGTAATGTAAAATGGGTAAAAGAATAATTCAACAAAGAAGAGGACGTGGAGGTCCAACTTATAGAGTGAGAGCGAAAGCTTCATTAGATCAAAGACCAGGGTATCTGTCACAAATGGAAGGGGAATATGAGGTTGTTAGATTAATAGCATCTCCAGGTCATTCTACACCAATCGCAAGAATGAGAGGAAAAGATGGAAGAACCTTAAACATATTTGCAGTAAATTTGCTTTATGTTGGTCAAAAAATTACAGTTGGTGGTTTCAACAATGGAGATATCTCTTGTTTAGGAGATTTAAAGAACGGAACAAAAGTTTTCAATATTGAGCATAGACCAAAAGATGGTGGAAAATTTGTGAGGACAGGTGGTTCTTCGGCAACAGTCATGAATAAAAATGGTGGGATGGTTACAATACTTATGCCATCTAAAAAGGAAAAAAAATTCGATACATCTTGTAGAGCGACAATAGGAATAGCTGCTGGTGATGGAAAATTAGAAAAACCAGTTATGAAAGCAGGTACAAAACATTATATTATGAAATCAAAATCTAAATTATGGCCAAGAACATCTCCTGTGAAGATGAATGCAATCGACCATCCTTTCGGATCTGGTAGAGGAAAAAGAATTAAGAGTAAGATTGCTAAGAGAAATGCACCTCCAGGAAAGAAAGTTGGTTTAATCAGACCTAGTAGAACAGGTAGGAAGAAACGATAATGGCAACAATTCAAATAATCAAAAAGAATAAAGAAAGAATATTTAGAGGAAAGAAATTAGAAGATTTAAAACAATTAGATGTTAGAGAATTCTCTAAATTAGTAAAATCTAGATCGAGAAGGTCTTTATTAAGAAACTATGATGTAATTGAAAAATTTGTTAAAAAGTGTAATGAAAGATCTGCCAAAGGCAAACAAATAAGAACACATGATAGAGAGTTAATTATTGTACCAAACATGGTAGATAGAACAATCTTTATTCATAACGGTAAAGAGTTCCAAAAGGTTGAAATAACTGAGTTTATGTTGGGTCATAGATTAGGTGAATTTTCAATGACTAGAAAAATAGCTAAACATGCTGCAAAGACGGCAAAAAAGAAATAATATGGAAGAAAAAATAAAAACAACACCAGAAAAAGTAGAAAGTAAGATAATTGAAGAGTCAAAATTAGAGACAAAAGTTGAAAACAAAAAACCAGTAAAAAAAGTTACACCTAAGAAAAAAGAGGAAAAAATTATTAAAGAAAAAGCTATCGCTAATGCCTATTCTCTTAGAATATCTCCAAAACAATCAAAGTATGTTTGTAGAATGATAAGAAGAAAAACTCCAGAAAGAGCAATGGAATTATTAGAAAATGTTGTAAAAGGGAAGCAGCCGGTAAAAATGACAGGATTAGAAGTCGGTCATCAAAAAGGAAAGGGGATTGCAGGAGCAAGGTTCCCTAAAAATGCAGCACAAGGTATATTGGAAATAGTTAAGCAATTATTGGCGAACTCAATCACAAATGGAATAGAAGATCCAATAATAACAATTGCTATGCCAAATAAAGCATCTTTACCTACTAGAAGCGGTGGACGTAAAGGAAAGCGAACTCATTTGCACTTAGAGGCACAAAGTAGAGCTAAATTATTAAAAAATAAGAAATAATATGGAAGAAAAAAAGTTTGTCGATGTAAGAAAAGAAGAATACAATATTAAGATATTCGTAAAAAAAATGTTTGGTAAGGGTAAAATTTCAAAAGTAAAAATTGAATATACTCCAGTTGGTGAAAAAGTTATTATATCAACACATAAACCAGGAATAGTTATAGGTAAAAAAGGAGAAAAAATAATGCAATTAACAGAAATATTAAAAAGAAAATTTAAAATGGAAAACCCTCATATTGATATTGAAGAAATAACTCATCCAGAATTTGATGCCCAGTTAGTAGCTGATGATATTGCATTAACTATTGAGAGATTTGGTGCATCAAAATACAAGTCAACAAGTTATAGAGTTCTTGGAAGAATTAAGAAGTCAGGGGCATTAGGAGCTGAATTAAGAGTGTCTGGTAAATTACCAAGTGATAGAGCGAGAGTATGGAGATTTGCATTTGGATACTTAAAAAAAACAGGGGAACCATCAAAAGCTGTTGATCGAGCAGAAAGTGTTGCCGAAACAAAACAAGGTATTGTAGGAATTAAAGTCTCGATATTAGCACCAAACGTAAAAATCCATGATAGAATAACAATCAATGAAGAATTAATTGCAAAGATAAAAGAAAATGCATTATTAGAAGAAGAGAAGATTGTTAATAAAAAACCAAAGAAAATTGGAGGGAAAAAATAATGGCTAAAAAAGAAGTTAGTGATAAAGGTATAGATTCAAAAATAACAGAATTAAAGATAGAGTTGTTAAAACAACCAACAAAAAAGAAAAGCATTAAAAAGGAAATTGCAAAATTATTAACAAGGAAGAATAAAATAAATAAACAAGGAGAAAAGAAGTAAAGTGGACATTTGCCCGAAGTGTGGATTGCCAATTCCAGCTTGTGTTTGTGAGGAAATCTCAAGGACACAACAAAAAATAAACGTTACAACAGAAAAAAGACGTTTTGGGAAGGTATCGACGCTGATATCGGGGTTTGATGATCAAAATGATATCAAATCTGTAGCAAAAGTTTTAAAGGCCAAACGAGCTTGTGGTGGGACAGTAAAAAATAAAGTTATTGAATTACAAGGAAATCACAAAGGGTCAATAAAACCAATATTGATAACAATTGGTTTTATAGAAGAACAAATAAAAGATTAACATGGAAAAGAAAAATAAAAACAAAAATGAGAAAGTTGAAATTAGTTGTAACGACAAATTCTGTCCAATTCATGGAGAGAATAAGTTAAAACTAAGAGGAAGGACATTCCAAGGAATAGTAGTAAAGAAATTAGAAGGAAGAGTAAGTATACAATTTGAAAGAATGCTTAAAGTTAAAAAATATGAAAGATATGAGAAAAGAAAAACAAAAATTCATGCTAGATTGCCAGAATGTATGAAGTCTGATATAAATGCTGGTGACTTAATCGAAGTTTCAGAAACAAGGCCAATAAGTAAAACAATTCATTTTGTTGTTACTAAATTAATTAGGAGAGATAAAGAATGAAAGCAATAACCGCAAATGCAACAAGATCATTAAATATTGGAAGTATAGTAGATGCATCTGATAACAGTGGAGCAAGGATAGTAAAAATTGTAGGAGTAAAACATAGTAAAACAAAAAAAGGACGTCAGGTTTACGCAAAAATAGGAGATCAAGTTAAAGTTGCAGTAAGAAAAGGAGATCCAAAAATGAAAGGTGAATTATTCGACGCTATTTTGATACGACAAAGAAGATCATGGAAGAGAAGTAGTGGAGAAAGAGTTTGTTTTTCTGATAATGCAGTTGCATTACTAAAAGATGAGAAAGGTAATCCAAAAGGAACGCAAATCAAAGGGCCAATTGCAAGAGAGATACAAGAAAGATGGAAGGAGGTTGCAAGAATTGCAAGTATAGTATATTAACATGAAATCAGAATTTAATAAAAGTTGGGTTGCAAGTAAACAACCAAGAAAGCAAAGAAAGTTTTTAGCAAATGCACCAAATCATATAAAGAGAAGGTTATTGGCTGCTCATTTGAGTAAAACATTAAAAGTAAAGTATGGAATAAGAGCTATTGAAGTAAGAAAAGGAGATGAAGTAAAAGTAATGAGAGGGTCATTTAATAAAAAACAAGGAAAAGTTGCAACTGTAGACACAAAAAATACAAGAATACAAATAGAAGGAATCAATAGAACTAAGAAAGACGGAGAAAAACTTCCTGTATGGTTTTATCCATCAAAAGTCTTATTAATAAAGTTGGATGATTCCGACAAAAGAAGATTAAAACATATAAAATTAAAAGAAATTAAAGAGGATAAAAAATAAAATGCATATAAAAAGAACAAAAATGCCAAAAACTTGGCCAGTACCAAGAAAAGGAAAGAATCAAAGATTTATTGCTAATGTTAGCCATGCAAAGAAAAAATCAATAAGTCTTTTAGCAATATTAAGAGATATCTTAAAAATTGCAGATACAAGGAAAGAGGCAAAATATATTGTATATAATGGAGATGTAAAAGTTAATAATAAAATTAGAAAGAATGACACATTCCCAGTTCAAACTTTTGATACAATTAGCTTAGAAAAAGCAAAAAAATATTATAGATTAGAAATTGTAAATAAGAAATTTTCACTAAAGGAAATTACAAAAAAAGAATCTGAAACAAAAATTATTAAAATTTATGGAAAAACAATATTACCACAAAATATTCTTCAAATGAATTTAGAGGATGGACATAATTTGTTATCAAAAGAATCATTTAACGTCGGAGATTCTGTGATATATAATACGCTATCTAATAAAGTTGAAAAAATAATTTCATTAAAGAAAGGATCTAAGGTTGAAGTTATTTCTGGAAAACATGCAGGACAAAAAGGCAAAATAACAGGAATAGAAAGTTTAACAAAAGGTAAAATGTATAAAATTAAATTAGAAGAGATAGAAGTATCTCTTCCATATAAAACAATATTGGTAATAGGATGATGGCAGAAGAAAATAAAATGAGTCAATTTAAAATAGAAAAAATGGTATTAAATATAGGTGGAACAGGGGAAAAATTAGAGAAAGGATTTATTCTATTAGGAAAAATTAGTGGTGAAAAACCTATAAAAGTAAAAGCAACTAAAAGGATTCCAGCTTGGCAAGTAAAACCAGGATTAGAAGTGGGGACAAAAGTTACTTTGAGAGGAAGTGAAGTAGAAAAATTATTACCAAATTTATTAGCTGCAATAGATAATAATATCAAGGAAAAACAAATCCAGGACAACTTTTTTAGTTTTGGAATCCCTGAATATATAGAAATACCAGGTATCGATTATATTAGAGAGGTAGGGATTATGGGATTTGAAGTAACAGTCGTTTTTTCTAGAGCAGGAAAATCAGTAGAAAAGAAAAAAGTTAAAAGGGGAAAAACACGAAGATTAACAGTAAGCAAGGAAGAAATAATAAATTTCCTAGAAAATAAATACGGAACAACTATTGTTCGTAAAAAAGTGAGGAGTAATTAATATGACAGCAAGTGATTGGAGAAAAATAACAAAGCAATTAAGGAATAAGCCAGCCGTGCTTAAAAAATATATAAAACATAATAGACCAAAACAAAGAAAGTATGGTATCGCAGCTATGAAATGTGAAGTTTGTGGACGTCACGGTGCCCACCTATCACAATACAATCTAAATTTATGCCGACACTGTTTCAGAGAACTTGCAACAGAATTAGGTTTCAGAAAATATAGTTAGGAGAAAAAAAGATGAGTCAAGATATAGTAGCAGACGGATTGAATCAAATCATGAATGCTAAAATGGTTGAAAAGAGAAAGTTAAAAATAAAGAGATACTCAAAAGTATTAATTAATGTACTTGAAATGATGAAACAGAAAGGACATATTAATTACTCATTAAATGAGGAAGAAAAGATCTTAGAGATTGAAATACTAAAACTTAATGTATGTAGAGCAGTTAAGCCAAGATATTACGCAAAACATGCAGACGTTGATAAATATCTTCGAAGATTTTTACCATCAAGAAATTTTGGTGTATTGGTTGTTTCAACGAATAGAGGATTAATCGGGCATCAAGAAGCTTTAGATACAAAAACAGGAGGAAGCATCTTAGCTTATTTTTATTAAAATGAAAAAAAATTTATCAAGAACAATCGAATTACCAGAAGGATTCAGTGCTAAAATGGAAAATGATATATTGACAATAAAAGGTAATAATCAGGAAGCTTCAAGAGAATTTCTTTTGAATAGAATAAGTCTTGTTGTAAAAGATAGTAAAATAGAATTATCTGCTGAAAAAGCAACAAAAAGAGAATCTACAATGATGGGAACAAGTTGGGCTCATATAAATAATATAATTAAAGGCTTAGGAGAAGGATTTACTTACAAACTTGAAATCTGTAATGGTCACTTCCCTATGAATGTTAAAAAAGAAGGTAACAAAGTTGTTATTAAATCATTCTTAGGTGAAACAACGAAAAGAATCGCAAAAATATTACCAAAAGTAGAAGTTGAGATAAATGGAAATAAAATAACAGTAAAATCATCAAATATAGAATCTGCAGGACAAACAGCTGCAAATTTAGAAAAGGCAACACGTTTAAATAATAAAGATAGAAGAATCTTTCAAGATGGAATATTTATCACAGAAAAATGTGGGAGGGAAATTTAATGGTTAATGAAAATACTATAGAAAAGAGAAAAAGACCAAAATTTTTGAGAAGAGATTGGCATAAAAAAATTAAATTTGGTAAGACTGTAAAAAAGAATAGGAAATGGAGAGCTGCTAAAGGTAGACAGAACAAAGTAAGATTAGGCCAAAGAGGATATAGAGCAAGACCAAAAATTGGTTATAGTGAAGTAGGACAGATAAGAGGCTTAGTTGCAGGATTTAAACCAATATATGTAGAAAATTTAACTCAAGTGTCTATATTAAAAGAAGGAGATGCAATAATTATAGCACATGTTGGAGCAAAGAAGAAAATTTTAATATTAGAAGAAGCAAAGAAGAAAAAATTAGTAATACTAAATAAATATAAGGAAAATAAAAAATGAACTTAGCACCAAAAAAAGAATTAGCTGCAAAAGTTTTAGGCGTAGGAAAAAATAGGTTATATTTTGTTAATGAAAATTTGGCTGAAATTAAAGAAGCAATAACAAGACAAGATATTTTAGATTTACATAAAGCTGGAGCAATACAAATTAAAGAAGTTAATGGAAGAAGAAAAATAATAAAAAGAAAACATAGAAGAAGAACAGGTAAAATTAAAAAGAAAGTTAACAATAGAAAGCAAGAATATGTTATTATAACAAGAAAGTTAAGGACACATTTAAAACACATGCTAAAGACTAATAAAGTAGATATAGAAACTTATAGAAATACTAGAAGACAAATTAGAGCTAGAAAATTTAGAAGTAAACGAAATATGGTTGAGGCACTTACAAAAAAAGAATGAAAGGATTAAGAACACAAAAGAAAAGAAGAAGAGAATGTAAAACTGATTATAAAAATAGATTGAATCTTCTAAAATCAGAAAGTACAAGAATAGTTATTCGAAGAACAAATAAATATTTTATTGCTCAAGCTGTTGATAGTTATGAGGCTCAAGATAAAGTTGTTTGTTCAGTTTCTTCTAAAGATTTAATTAAGGAAGGCTGGGATTCAAAATATGAAGGATCTTTAAAATCTGTATCAGCAGGTTATTTAACAGGAATATTATTAGGGAATAAGTTAGATAAAAAACATACTTATATAGTTGATATGGGAATGACAAGAAATATTCATGGGAATAGATCTTTTTCCGTAATTAAAGGATTAATAGATGCAAAAATAGATATTAATGCAAATAAAAAAGTATTCCCAAGTAAAGAAAGATTAAATGCAGAACATTTAAAACCAGAAGTAAAAAAAGTTTTTGATAAAGTTAAAGCTAAATTAGGAGTAAGTAAAGATGAGTAAAGAAATAAAAGTTGAAGAAAATCATGAGAAACAATTAGAGGAAATGCAGAAAATTATTGATAAGAAAGAATCCGATAAGGATGCAGAAGTTACAAAAGAAGCCGTTAAACAATTTAAAGCAGAAGAAGGAAATCCTAGAGTTAGAATAACTAGAGAAGAAAGATTTGCTCGTGAAGAAAAAGAAAAATTAGATAATTGGGTACCAATAACACAATTGGGAAAAGATGTAAGATCTGGAAAAATCAAGAACATAGATGAAATTTTTGCAATAGGAGCTCAAATAATGGAACCAGAAATTGTTGATATTTTAATTCCAAATTTACAAAAAGATGTATTATTCATTGGACAATCAAAAGGTAAGTTTGGTGGTGGAAAGAGAAGAATATTTAGACAAACTCAGAAGATAAGTAAAGAAGGAAGTTCATTGACCTTTGGAGTTATGTCTGTTGTAGGAGATGGGAACGGTCATGTAGGCCTTGGTTATGGAAGAGCGGGAGAAACATTACCTGCAAAAGAAAAAGCGATTAGAAAGGCTAAATTGAATTTAACAAGAATACCAAGAGGATGTGCAAGTTATGATTGTTCTTGTAATGAATTACATTCTGTCCCTATTACAACAGAAGGAAAATGTTCATCAGTAAAAGTAAAATTAATTCCAGCACCACAAGGAACAGGATTAGTTATAAGTAAAGAGTTAAAGAAGATTTTAAAAGCAGTAGGGATTAAAGATGTATATTCAAAGACTTCCGGAAGTGTTCAAACGACATTTAATGCAGCAAAAGCTTGTATGGAAGCACTAAATAAATTAAACAAATTGGAATTATAAAATGATAGCAGTAATAAGAATAGCAGGACAATGTAAGAATAAACAATCTACAAATGAAACTTTGAAGAGACTAAAATTAGGTAGAAAGTACTCTTGTATTTTAATTGATAAAGAAGATAAAGTTAGAGCAGGAATGGTAAAATCTGTAAAGACAGATGTAGTTTATGGTGAAATATCTGAAGATTTAATAAAAGAATTAAAAGAAAAAAGAGACAAAGGAAAAGGAGTATACTTTTTACATCCAGCTAGAGGTGGATTAAAAAAATCATCAAAATTAGTTTATCCAAAAGGAATTTTAGGACATAATCCAGAAATATCTAAATTATTGGAGAGAATGTTATGAAAACACACACGAGAAAAAAAACAACAAGACTTCGTGGGTCAAGAACAGCAGGTTGGGGTTTTAGACAGAGTCATAAAGGTCATGGTAACAAAGGTGGAGTTGGTATGGCAGGTTCTGGTAAACGAGCAGATCATGATAAACAAAGAGCATTAGAATCTGATAAAAAGGGAAAATATTTTGGAAGTAAAGGATTAACATCTAGAAGTAGTGTAAGAAAAAAATCATCAGAAATGAATTTAAAAACTATAATAGAAAATATTTTTAAGAAAGAAGGAGAAAAAATAGATTTATCAAAGTATAAAATTTTAGGAACTGGAGATGGATTTAAGGCAGAGATTCTAGCAAAATCAGCAAGCACAAAAGCAATTGAAAAAATGGAAGAAGCTGGTGGAAAAATCACTTTAGTTAAAGCATCTAAAGAAGTTAAAGCATCTAAAGAAGTTAAAGCATCTAAAGAAGTTAAAGCATCTAAAGAAGTTTAAAAAAAATAATTTTATAATTAGTAATATTTATGTTAATACAAATGTATTAAATTTGTCTATAAATTAAAATATCTAGAATAATAAAAAAACAAGTTCTTATCATAAAAAAGATATTACAAATTAAATATATTTTAATCCTATAATATTCTAGAAAGATTTATTCTATACTTGTAATACTAATAATTTTAATATCTTCAACAGGCCAATCTTGCATTCCATTTTTAATCCTTGTATCAACCTGGCCAATAGCCTCAATAATTTCTAAACCTTCAATAACCTTACCAAAAACAGCATAACCATCATCTCTAGAACCATAATTCAAAAAATCATTATCCTGTAGGTTAATAAAAAATTGAGAAGTAGCAGAATCAGGAATAAAAGTTCGAGCCATAGCAAGAGTTCCTTTGTCATTCTTTAATCCATTATTAGATTCCAACTTAATCGGAGCTTTTGTTGTTTTCTCACTACCATCACTTTCAAAACCACCACCCTGAACCATAAAATTAGAAATCACTCTATGGAAAACTAAATCATCATAAAATCCTTCATTGACATAAACCAAAAAATTTTCAACAGTAATCGGAGCTTCCTTAGAATAAAGTTCAATTAGAACATCTCCCTTACTTGTTTGCATTTTTACTTGTGGATTCTCTGTCATAATAATATTCCCCGTAATGCCCATTTTAAAAGCAATACTTATAACTAAAAGTAATAAAACTCCACTTATAAGAATTACGGTTGTTTTTCTATTCATTATAATTTATAATAATTATAATTTATAAATTTAGTGGGGATAACAAATTTTTTTAAAAGTTTCAAATTTTATCAAACCATTGCAATGCATCCACCATAAAAAAGATTGTAAAAACTTCATAATATTACTAAAATCTAATTATTTTTATTCTTTTGGTATAACTTCAGTGTAATTCTTTTTATTCCAAATCTACACCATAAAATATGGATAAAGATTATATTTGGATGATAAAAGGTAGTCAAAGAAGAAAAATCATTTCTGTTATGAGTAAAAGAAAAATTCCAACACAAATTAAGAATGATACAGATTTAAGTTTGAATAATGTAAGTGATGTCTTAAGAAATTTTAGACAAAAAGGAATCGTAAAATGTCTTAATCCAGAGAGTAAGACAGGTCGTATATATGAATTAACAAAAAAAGGGTTGAAAATTAGAGAAGAATATCTAAAAGATTAAATCAACCCATTCTCATTCAAACTCCAATAGTTATTTTTACCCAAAATAACATGATCCAAAATTTCAATTCCCATAACTTTTCCAGCTTTAATCAATTCTCTTGTAGATTTTAAATCAGATTCAGAAGGTGTAGGATCTCCAGAAGGATGATTATGAGCTAAAATAATAGCAGCCGCACTTTCTTCCAATGCGAACTTAAAAATTTCTCTAGGATTAATAATTGATTCACTCAAGGAACCAATAAAAATTTTCTTTTTATTAATAACTCTTTTTCTCGTGTTCAAAAAGATTGCAATCAAACACTCCTGTTCCAAATGTTGTGTATTAGGAAGCAACATATTCGCAACATCTTCAGCAGAACGAATGACAATTTTATCATTTCTATCAGGAAGACGAATTCTTCGACCTAACTCAAAACATGAAATAATTTTACAAGCCTTAGCCTGACCAATCCCATACTCGTTTTTTAACTGAGAAATAGAAACTCCAGAAAGTCTTTGAAGATTATATTTTAAACTCAATTTTTTAGCAATTTCAATAACACTTTCTTCTTTTGTTCCCGTATTCAATAGAATAGCCAGAAGTTCATAATCAGTTAAAGTCTCAACACCATAATCAAGAAGTTTTTCTCTAGGGAATTCATCAGGATGAAATAACTTTGACATAAAACATAATAAATCATAAGATATAAAAGACTGATTAGAATTATAGGATAAGTTTTAGATTATAATTAAAACGAAAGCCCATATCGCATAGAGTAGCAATCAAGTTGCTTCACAAATGTAATCTGAGCTAAAGCCCATATCGCATAATGGTATTGCACGCGGCTCGAACCCGCGGCCCTTCGGGGCATCCCCGTCCGATTCGGGGTATGGGCGTTGCCTCCTTATTCTCCAATTTGAGGTACACTTAGCAGTGTTATTCTTCTAAGTCAAGTTTGTCCTGGCATGATTAGTTTGATCAATAAAGTATTTGTTCATTTAAGAGATAATTTATATAGTGGATTTTATACCACTAATTTTAAAAACTATTTTTCATCCTAATTAATATTAGCCCATATCGCATAATGGTATTGCACTGGACTTGAAATCCAGGCCCTTCGGGGCATCCCCGTCCGATTCGGGGTATGGGCGTTTTTTCGAATCTGTATGCTGGGTATAGGTTTAAGTGAAAACTTTAGGTTTTTCTTCTGAGATTATAATTTCAGTTTCCGAGCAATTCATATGCAACGACGATTCTATGAACTAATCGTGTTTTTGATAGAAATAATGTTAGGAAGGTATATAATATATTTTTGATAAATATTTTCAGGAAAAATGAAACTTAGTAAAAAAGAGATATCAAGTATTGCAGAATTATTTACTTTGGGTAAAGTAAATAATTCTGTGGCAATCAATGGCGGATTAGTAAATTATAATTATATTCTTCAAACTCTAAAAGGTAAGTTCATTATTAGAATTGTCGGAAAAAATGATAAAAACAAATTAAGTCAGTTAAAACTTCAGTTTAAAGTAGCAGATTATTTAGAACAGAAATCTTTTCCATATGAAATTCCAATTCCATTGAAAACAAATAGAAACCAACAATTGATAACAATTAAGGGTAGATATGTCTGGGTTTATAAAATGATTAATGGTAAAAACTCTATGCGTCCCAGCTCTTCACAAATGTGTCAATTAGCTGAGGCATTAGCTATTTATCATAAATATATTAAAGGATTCAAAGCTCCAAAACAAAAGGATGATTCAAATAAAAGGATAATCACAGGGTTCTCTAAAATGCATAAAATGATTGCTAAAACTGAGGCTGAAAAATTTGCGTTAAAACATATTGAACAATTTGAAAATATATTTAATGAAACAAGTAAAATAAAATGTTCTATGAATGAACTTTTTATCCACTCCGATTTTGATTCAACTAATGTTTTGTTTGACAAAGGTAAGCTCAAAGGAATTATTGATTTTGATGAATTACATTCAGCACCTAGAATTTATGATGTATCTATTTCAATTAGAGATTCTTGTTATACAAAGGGAAAGTTGGATATGGAAAAAGCAAAAATATTTTTAAAAGAATATGAAAAGATTAGTAAGTTGAGCAAAAAAGAAAAAAGAATGATTATCCCAATCATATTATACGAAAGTGTAGATTACTATGTTTGGATTGTTATTGATATGCAAAAAGAAGCAGATAATAAAAAAAAATATCTGAAAGAGATGGTTGTCCTTACAAAAGATATAATTGAAACAGGGAAAAAGTTCTAAATATTAATATTTTAATTAAGACATTGTACTAATTGGTCATTTCGAGTCTTTAAGTGCACGTATCAAATAAATATGCCTTCATTTAAAATAGTAGGAATTCTAAATTTTATCCTAACCACAACAAATAATAACACCTTCAACCTTCTAAAATTATGAGTAATTTTGAACTCGAAAAACAAAATGCATTAACAAAGCAAGATAAAGCTCAGGAACAAAAATGGGACGAAAAAATCAAATCTCTTTGTAACAATATAAATCATCATTCTAAATATTTTTCAACATCATCTTGCTCAGGAAGAATAACTCTTTTAAGAACATCAACGAAAAAAATCAAAAACACCATTTTATTTAAAACACATAGTTTTGCAAATCCACAACAAATATGGAAAACAATAATAGAAAACAAACATCAAGAAATATTATATCTAAGACAAGAGCCAGCAGCATTACATGTTGCATGCAAAACACTGGAAGACGCAATAAAATTAATTGAAATAGCAAAAGAATCAGGATTTAAAAGATCAGGAATAGCATCTTTCAAAGAAAAATTTGTTTGTGAAATTATTTCAACAGAATGGATAATAATTCCAATAATAAAAAATGATGAGATTTTAGTAAATGAAAGATTTATTTTAGTAGCAATCATCGAAGCTAATAAAAAATTAGAGAAGACATGGAAAAAAATTGAAAGTTTCAACCAAAAATTTATAAAGACTTTTTTTTATTAATTTAATAATGGAAGAAAAATTTGTATATTCTTTTAAGGAGGGTAAAAAAGAAATGAAAGAGTTGTTAGGTGGTAAAGGTGCTAACCTTGCCGAGATGACAAACCTTGGTGTTCCAGTCCCCCCAGGATTTACTATTACAACAGAAGCATGTGATTATTATTATAAAGACGGACAAAAATTATCTGAAAAAATTTTAGTTCAAGTTAACAAATATTTAGATGCTCTTGAATTAACAATGAATAAAAAGCTAGGAGATGAAAATGACCCGTTATTAGTTTCTGTTCGTTCTGGTGCTGCAGTTTCAATGCCTGGAATGATGGACACAGTTCTTAATCTAGGACTAAACGACAAATCTGTTTTAGGATTAGCAACTAAAACAAACAATGAAAGATTTGCTTGGGATGCTTATAGAAGATTTATTCAAATGTTTGGAGATGTTGTTATGGAAGTTCCACACAAGGGGTTCGAAAAAGCTTTAGAATCTATAAAACAAGAAAAGGGTGTTGAATATGATACAGGATTAGAAACTGAAGATATGAAAAAGGTTGTAGAGAAATATAAAGAAGTAATTCTAGAAGCTAAAGGAAAAAGTTTCCCACAAGATCCTAAAATACAATTATTAATGTCTATCGAAGCTGTTTTTGGTTCATGGAATAACGAAAGAGCTATTGTTTATAGAAGACTTAATCATATTGCAAGTTTGCTTGGAACAGCAGTTAGTGTCCAATCTATGGTTTTTGGGAATATGGGAGAAACCTCAGGGACTGGTGTTTGTTTTAGTAGAGATCCTTCAACGGGTAAAAAAATATTTTATGGAGAATATTTAATGAATGCACAAGGTGAAGATGTTGTAGCAGGGATTAGAACACCAAATCCAATCACACAGTTACAAGAACAAAACACAGAAGTCTATCAAGAGTTAGTTGACATCAAAGATAGATTAGAAAATCATTACAAAGATATGCAAGATATGGAATTCACAATTCAAGAAGGAAAATTATTCTTTTTACAAACTAGAAATGGTAAAAGAACGGCTCCTGCAGCTGTAAAAATTGCTGTCGATTTAGTTAGTGAAGGTCTTTTAACAAAAGAAGAAGCTTTAATGAAAGTTGAAGCAAATACACTTGAACAATTATTGCATCCTGGATTAGATTCAGTTGCTAAATCTCAACACGAATCAATTACAAATGGTTTACCTGCAAGTCCTGGTGCTGCAGTTGGTAAAATTGTATTTACAGCAAATGCTGCTCATGCAAGTGCTGAAGCTGGCGAACCTGTGATTCTAGTAAGGACAGAAACATCTCCAGAAGATATTGAAGGGATGAATGCGGCTAAAGGAATACTAACATCTCGTGGTGGAATGACATCTCATGCAGCGGTTGTTGCAAGAGGAATGGGAAAATGTTGTGTAGCTGGATGTGGAGATGCAAAGATTTCTGAAGAAGATAGAAAGATGATTATTAATGGGAAAGAATTTTTAGAAGGAGATTATATAACTCTTGATGGGTCAACAGGTGAAGTCTTCGAAGGAAAAATTCCTACAGTAGAGCCAGAATTAAGTGAAGATTTTTCAAAGATTATGGAATGGGCTGATGAATTTAGAAAATTAGATGTTAGAACAAATGCAGATTCTCCAAAAGATGCAGAAGTTGCTATTAAATTTGGTGCTCAAGGTATTGGGCTTTGTAGGACAGAACATATGTTCTTTGGTGGACAAAGGATTAGAGCAATGAGAGAAATGATTTTATCTGAAACAGTTGAAGGAAGAGAGGCAGCTTTAGAAAAATTATTACCATTTCAAAAAGCAGATTTCAAGGGACTCTTTGAAGTAATGAACGGGAAACCAGTAACAATTAGATTACTTGATCCACCTTTACACGAATTTTTACCTCAAGATGAAGAAGAAATTGTATCTATTGCAAATGAAATGGCCGTAACACCACAACATTTGAAAACAAAAATTAAAGAATTACATGAAGTAAACCCAATGCTTGGTCATAGAGGATGTAGATTAGGAATTACATATAACGAAATTACAAAAATGCAAACAAGAGCAATCATTGAAGCAGCAAAAGAAACTGGTGCTAAAGCTGAGATAATGGTTCCACTAGTAGGGAATGTTAAAGAATTTGAAAATCAAAAAGTAATTATTGAAGCTGTAGCAAAAGAATTAGAATTTACAAATTATCAAATAGGTACAATGATTGAAGTCCCAAGAGGAGCTTTAACAGCTGATGAAATTGCAAAACATGCTGAGTTCTTTAGTTTTGGGACAAATGATTTGACCCAAATGACATTAGGATTTAGTCGAGATGATGTAGGGAAATTTATACCAGAATATATTGCCAAAGGAATTTATGAAAGAGATCCATTCCAAGCACTAGACCAAACAGGTGTAGGACAACTAATAACTCATGCAGTAGAGAAAGGAAGAAGTACAAGAAAAAATTTAAAGATTGGAATTTGTGGAGAACATGGTGGAGAACCAACCTCAATTGAATTCTGTCATAAAGCTGGATTGGATTATGTAAGCTGTTCACCATACAGAGTACCTATCGCAAGATTAGCAGCGGCACAAGCAGCAATTAAAAATTAATTTTTAAACTAGCCAAAAATATTTTGTTCTAAAGTATAAACTTTTTTATTAAATAAAAACAAATCAATTTGAGCTTTCTTATCTAATTGTTCACCGCTCAATGTCTTTTCCAATAACAGTGGCAAAAACTCCTCATAATTAACCCAAACATCAACAATAATATTTTTGTTTGATTTCGGCTTTAGACTAAACCAATCAAGATTCCCATTAATAATTTCCATTTCTTTTTGATGAACTTTAATACCAATCCCAGGAAAAAATATTGGAATCCATGTAGGATTTCCAAGATTAATAGTTAAATCTTTGTTTCCATCAGGAATAGTCAGATTTTCAGGATTAACTTCAAAAGCAATTAATTCAGATTGGACTTGTTCCATGGAAATATCAGTATTAAGTTGAGTAATCCCATAAATATTCAAAGCTAAATATAAATTAAAAACAAAAATAATTAATCTAATAATTCTCATAACCTTTTTTCTTTTTCTTTTCCGTTCTTTTCTGATTTCTTTTTTGTCCTGCCTAATCTTTTTCTTTTCTTCTCTTAATTCTAAATTTTTATCACTATTGTGCATACCATTTTTTGTTTCTATCTTTTTTATATTCTCTTTGTTATATTTTGCCTGAGAAGATACATTTAATTTTTTTTCCTTAGGAACATTTTTTCCTTTATTATGATTATTAATCTTATTCTTCTTAATAGAAGTAGTTTTATTATTAGAAACCTTTTTTACCATAAAAAATAAAAACAATAAAACTATTTAATACTTTCTTCAATTTTTACATATACCAGTTGATATTCAAAATTGGTTTTTAGATTCATCATTGCTCCACCCTTAACTTTTTATATCTTCAAAAAGTAATAATCTTATGAAAGAAAAATACTATGTAACAACACCAATATACTATCCAAATGATATTCCTCATGTTGGCCATGCCTATACAACAATAGTCTGTGACGTAATAGCAAGATGGAACAAATTATTAGGAAAAGATGTTTTCTTTTTAACAGGAACAGATGAACACGGTAAAAAAATTCAAGAAACAGCAGAAGCAGTAGGCAAAGAACCAAAAGAATTTGTTGATGATCTAATCCCTAAATTTAAAGATGCATGGAAGAAATTGGATATAGATTATAATAGATTTATTAGAACAACTGATGAAGATCATGAAAAAAACGTCCAAGATATATTGCAAAAAGTTTATGAAAATGGCGATATATATTTAGGAGAATACGAAGGATTATATTGTACAGGTTGTGAAAGATATTATACAGAAAAAGAATTAGAAGATGGGAACTGTCCAATACATAAAAAACCAGCAGAACTGCTAAAAGAAAAATCATATTTTTTCAAGCTTTCAAAATATCAAGATAAATTATTAAAATTCTATGAAGATAATCCAGAATTTTTACAACCAAAATCAAGAAAAAATGAAATAATAAATAGAGTAAAAGAAGAACTAAGAGATTTCTCAATTTCAAGGACATCTTTCGCATGGGGAATCCCATTACCTTTTGACAAAGCACATGTTTGTTATGTTTGGTTTGATGCACTTCTAAATTATTATACAGCCGTAAAAGATAAAGGTTATTTTCCAGCAAATATTCATGTAATGGCAAAAGATATTTTCTGGTTCCATTCAGTCTATTGGCCAGCAATGTTAATGTCAGCAGAATTACCAATCCCAAAAATTATTTTTGCACATGGATATTGGACATTTAATAAAGAAAAAATTTCAAAATCAAGAGGTAAAATAATTAATATTGATGAGTTAATTGCATTAACAGGGAATCCAGATTCAGCAAGGTATTTTTTATTAAGACATACAGCATTTGGAGACGATGGAGACTTCTCAGAAAAAGCATTAGTAGATAGGCATAATACAGAATTGCTAAATAAATTAGGAAATTTAGTAAGTAGAACTTCAGGACTTATCGAAAAAAATGGAATGGAAAAATGTTCTAATTCTCTAAAAATAGATCTAAATAAAATAAAAAAATTATTTGAGAAGTATGAATTCGATAAAATATTAAATGAGGTATTTGCATTCATCGATAAAACAAATGAATATATTCAGAACAACAAGCCTTGGGAGACAAAAGATAAAAAAGTACTCTATGAAATCGCCGATGCAATAAAACAAATAGTAATTCTTTTATCTCCATTCATGCCAGAAACATGTAAAAAAATTGCAGAACAATTCCATTTTGATTTAACTCTAGAACAATTAGATAAACAACTAGAAGTTACAAAAATAAAAAAGGAAGGACATCTATTCTTAAGAATAGAATATAAAGTTCAAGAACAAAAAGTTAATAAAGAGCCAGAAATTAAAGAAATTATGGATGGAGTAGCAGAATTAAAATTTGAAGATTGGACAAAAGTAGATTTACGAGTAGGTGAAATAACAAATGTAGGAGATATAGAAGGGGCAGACAAATTATACAACTTAACAATTGATTTAGGAGAAGAAAAACCAAGGACAATATTATCAGGATTAAAAGATAATTATACAGCAGAAGAATTAAGTGGAATGAAAGTTATTGTAATTTCTAATTTAGCACCACGAAAAATGAGAGGAGTAATGTCAGAAGGAATGATTCTAGCAGCAGTAAGTGATGACGATTCAAAAGTAATTCTAATTAGTCCATCAAAAAATGATATAGAGAATGGTTCTAAAGTTTGTTAATATTTTTTGTCAAAATCTAATCTATTACCATAAATCTCAAGATTCCACCAAATCCACCCAAATTATTAAACTGGACACCTTCCATTGTATCTTCAGTAACCAAATGAATTTCAGTAGAACTTGCCTTAGCTAATTCTTCAAAAGCTTTAATCTTCTTTCTATCCATACTCTTTGACATAATCAATTTACCAATAGCGCCACGATTTAATCTATTCTCAACCTCAGCCTCACCATAACTGACTTTATCAGGTTCCTTTGCAAGCATTTCAAAAAATTCATCTAAAATTCTCTTTTGCTTCGTAACTTCTTGATCAGCTAAAACATCTTCACATAAATTTACTAAATTTACTAAACCAGCCATTCCAGTATCTCCTAAATCCTTAACAGCAATAACTTTTTCCTTTAACTTAGTAACCAACATACCTTTATCCAAGAACATTTCCTTAGTCGGAATAGGACCACCAACCAAAATACCTTTCAATTTTTTATTCTCAAAAAAATGATTTTTCAAAGCTTCAGCAACTCTCTTGAAAAATTCCTTAGCCATTCCTTCTCTAATCCTATAGAATCTCTGAGAAGACTGACCACCAGCCTTAGTTTTACCCGGAATACCAGAAGTCATTTTCTGTAAAATTTTAATATGTTTACCATCTAAAACACCAATAGTGGCTTCATTTCTCTCAATAATCAATAAAGCATAAATTTCATCCGTAATCAACATATCTTTTAAAGGTTCTAAAACAAAAGTCTGATCACACCTGTAAACTCTAATCTTTAATTTCTTAGGAGGTTCATAAGCCCAAACTTCCAAACTCTCTTTTCCCTCAACTTTACTAACATTACCACTAAAAACAACTAATCCATTTGGAGGAGTCCTACCAATGTCTTTCAATTTACGAATAGCTCTTTCAAGTGCATTAATAACATTTTTTCTAGTAGAATTTCCTTTAATATTAGTTGCAGTACCCTTCTCATCTTCAAGTTGCTTCGTAACCTGTGTCAAAGTAAATCCAGCAGGAACATAAACACTAATTAATTCAGTATGCCTACCACGATAACCATCAAGTTCCTCAACTAATGATTCCAATTCAAACTGATCAGTTTCCGACATATTTGCCATATTAAACATTAAGAAATATAGTTTTTAAGAGTTAGGGGTAAAATAATTTAGTAAAATTCCACATATAAACAATAAGGTATAGATTAAATATTTCCTAAATACCCAAATCTGTCTCATTTCCACTCACCATATCTTTAACCTTGAATCTTCCACTCTTAACTTCTTCATCACCAACAAAAACGACCTTTCCAACACCTTTAGAATTTGCATATTCCATAGCCTTTTTGATTGTTTTATCAAGCATCAATTGAACAGAATTTTCATTCTCTCGCAACTTCTTAGCGAGTCTAACAGACTCTTTGTCTTGACCAATAGAAATGATCATATAATCAGTAGAATCTCCATTAACATCAGAAATCAAAAAAATTGGTTCCAAACCAAAGGCAACACCACAAGCTTGAACATCACCAATTAAGTAACTTCCACCACCACCAATACTAACATTAATATCTTTACTCCATAATTCAAAAACAGTCCCATTATAATAACTAAGTCCACGAGCAAGTGTTGGATTAAATTCAATATCAAAACCATAATAATTCTTACAAATATTCTTCAATTCTCTAACTTCCTCATAAAACTTAAACTTTTCAAAATATTCTTCACCTTTATCAAATTTATCCAATAATTTTTCAGCACCCAAAGGTTTTAAATTAAAAGCAACTTCGGCCTTAGTCAATTTATCAAGTTTGTCAAGTTCCCTAATAACTTGCTCACGATTTCTTTCCTCAATATTTTCACTCACAAGGATTTGATTCAATAATTTTCTATTATTAAAATAAATGACACTATCAATATTCAAATTATTCAAAATATTTTTAGCAACAGCCATAATTTCAGCTTCGTCTTTAGGACCAGCACCAACAATATCACAATCACATTGAATAAATTGTCTTAACCTTCCTTTTTTAATTGGCTCATCTCTAAAATTATAACCAATCTGGTATCTCTTATATGGCAACTTCTGACCCTTAGCAATTCTTTTTAATTGAAAAGTAAATTCATATCTTAAAGCAAGATCTCTTTTTGCCCTATCTTTTAATCTATAAACATCACGAACAGCTTCATCATTAGAATTACCACCACTGACAAAATTTTCGAATTCAACAATTGGTGTTTCAGCAGGCTCAAAACCAAAAGAGTTAAACTCGTCCTCTATAATACGTTTAATTTTAACTCTTTTTCTAGCTTCATCGCCCAAGAAATCTCGAAACCCCTTAACTGTTTCAGTTTTTACCATGTTAATGAAAGGGTGGAAGCCGAGAATCGGACTCGGGTCGCACGGACCACAACCGCGCATTCTACCACTAAACTACAACCACCATTAATATTTAATTCAAAGAAGTTCGGTATAAAAAGATTTTGATTAGAGTTACAACTAGAAAATTCATTTCTAATGATGCCGAAAACTCCAATCATTTTCCATAAATATAAAAGTTAAATTAAGATTAAAAGGGTTTGGGTAAAAAAAAGTTTTCCCAAAGATGGTAAAATTTCATATATTACAAAAGTATACGATAAATAGTTCCAGAGTTAAATTAATATTATTTACATATAAACGAATATCCAAAGAAGTCTCTAATATATTTTTTATTTTACTCAAACATTAAATTTAAAAGGATAAAAGAAATATTCATAATATGGCCCGGTAGGCTAATGGTAGACCTTCTCGTTTACACCGAGATAGCAGAGGTTCGATCCCTCTTCGGGCCATTAGAATTTATTTTTAACATAAAATTTAAAAGAATTTCTTAAAATACATCTCATAAAATTAATTACTAAAAATCAAAATTTTATTTTCAATCTCTCTCATCACCACGAGAAACCTTACCACACTTAACACACTTATAGAATCTAGTTTCAGGTTCATCACCAGCTCTCATTTGTCTCATCCAAAAATAAGCTTTCTTACTATTACATTTAGGGTTAGGACAATCAAAACTAGTAACAGGATTGATTTTTTCCTCTTCATCCTTATCAATGACAGCTACATTAATATTTTCATTAATTTCTTCCTTAATTTCCATATTAATTTCTTCCTTAGTAGAATAGCTACATCTAGGGCAACCAAAGTTTTTTTGCTTCATCATAAGAATCGCACCACATTTTGGACAAAATTGCATAGCTACAATAAAAAATATGTATATTTAAATCTTGTGATTGTTTGAATACATGAAATAGTATACTTATTTCACAGAATAAGAATGAAAAAAGACAGCTTCATACGTTCCCATCGCAAGACAGTACAGGCATAAACATGACAAGCTTAACTTCTGTGTTCGGAATGGGAACAGGTGTTTCCAAGCCACTATGGCCGTCTAATATTATTAGATTTTTACCATTTAAAAGACTTTGGGTTAAGGCAGTAGTTAATAATAATTTATAGTACAATATAAGGAGTGTAAATATTTTTTAAAATAAAATTTAAAAGATCGATTTGGAAGTTAAAAAAATATTCTAAAATAGAATAAGAGTCAAACAGAAATTATATAATATGCAAAAAATCTAATACTTCTTGAATTTATTAATCAAAGGTAATACATCAGAATGTCCTAAAAATTGTGCTCTACAACACATTCTAGTAATTTCAAGTTCATCTAAAGCTTCCTTTGGAGTTTTCCCTTCCTTAACTAGTTTTTTATACTTCTCATATAAGTGAGCAAAGGGCTTTCCACAACTAAAACATCTAATTGGAATTATCATAAAATGAAATCGAAATTTTACTTTATAAGGTTTGCTATTAAAATGACTAAGTCCAAAACTTCTAAAGATTAGAATTAAACCATTTTCTCAATCTTCTCTAACCCATTCATGTAGGGTTGCAAAACTGTAGGAATATTAATAGATCCATCTTCGTTTTGGTTATTTTCTAGAATTGCAACTAATGCTCTAGAAGTCGCAATTACTGTATTATTCAAAGTATGAGCAAAATATGTCTTTCCACCTTTGTCAATCTTAATACCAAGTCTTCTAGCCTGAGCTTCTTCCATATTTGTTAGACTAGTAACTTCAAAATATTCCTTTCTACGAGGACTCCAACATTCCAAATCACAACTTTTAGCTTTCAAATCAGCTAAATCTCCAGAACAACACTCTAAAACTCTAAATGGAATTTCTAAAGATTTAAACAATTCAATAGAATATGAAAGCATTTCATCATACCACTTATAAGAATCACTAGGCTCACAAATAACAATCATTTCTTGTTTGTTAAATTGATGTGTTCGATAGATGCCTTTCTCATCAATACCATGAGAACCAATTTCTTTCCTAAAACACATAGAATAACCAGTCTGTTTAATAGGCATTTTATTTCCATTTAAAGTCTTACCAATAAACTGAGCAATCAAAGGATGTTCGCTAGTAGCAATCATATAAAGGTCTTCACCCTCAATTTTATATCCCATAGCTTCAATCTCATCAGTAGAGTAAACAGCATCTAAAACACTTCGCCTAATCATTAAAGGTGTTTCAACATACATAAAATTCTTTTTTAACATAAAATTTCTAGCATAATTAATCAAAGCCATATTCAACAAAGCTAGTTCACCCTTCATAAAATAGAATCCTTTCCCAGCAACATCAGCAGAAGTTTCAAAATCTAATAGACCTAATTCTTCACCTAATTCAGCATGACTCTTAACCTCAAAATTCATTTCTTTTGGTTTCCCGAATCTCTCAACTTCAACATTCTCAGAATCATCCTTTCCAATAGGAACAGAACTATGAATAATATTAGGAATTTTCATCATAACTTTTTTAATTTTAATCTCTAATTCCTTTTCCTTAGTCGCAGAACCTTCAATTTTATTACCAATAGTTTTAGCTTCCTTAATCTTCGTTTTAGCCTCATCTTTCTTCTTACTTTTCATCAAGAAATTAATTTCCTGACTAATTTTATTTCTCTTAGCTCGCAAATCATCAGCCGTTTTTCTCTCAGAACGCCACTTACTATCCAGCTCAATAACCTTATCAACAAGAACTATTTTGTCTTTCTGAAATCTTTTTTTAATATTCTCCCTGACTAAAACAGGTGTCTCACGAATTAATTTAATATCTATCATACATAAACAACAAAAAACCATTATTTAAAATTTACGTAACAAAATTTATTAATCAAAAACTACCATTTTTTCAATGGAAGAAAAAGATTTGATAAACAGAATAAAAAAATCATTCAAAAAACAAATCCCAAGATCAGAAATAACAAAACGCCTACAAAAAAGAGGATATAAAATAGAATATATTGACAAATTAATTCTAAAAGCAAAAGCACCTCAAAAAAAAATAATATCAATATTTGTTATCGCAATATTTCTAATCTTCAATATGGGATCGGTATACGTAACACTACACTCACTAGACAAACACCAAACAAAAGAAATTGATATAGCATCGTCCCCAATACCCAATAATATTCAAAATCAGAATCCACAAGAATTATTCTCAGAATCACAAATAAAAGGGAATGAACTTCCAGAACAGACAACACTAAAAGAGATAATTAACGAAGAATTTATAACAAATACACTTGTAAGTCTAAATCTAGGTAGCTACTTACATAAACATCCACTAACTCAAGAACCAGCAATCGTAGCATTTAAGATAGATAATCAAACATTCTATTCAGAAATAAACAAGGCAATTGTAACAAAAACAAAAACCAATAAAGAAGAAGATATTCTAATAATAACAACAGAAAAAATAATTATTAAATCTCAGAAATCACCATCACCAACAAATACATTAAAAGAATCAATTAACCAAGGAACGACACAAATAGAAATGAAAGCCAGTGAAGGTGAATTGTTTGCAAAAGGTTATTTGTCTTTTTATAACAATCTTCAATAATAATTTTAGAATAGAAACACCAAGTTATCCAACAAAGTTACAACACTCTGTTGAAATTAAAAAGTTAAAATAAAGATTATTAAAAAAAAGGAACCTCTCAATAATATAAAAATCAAGTATACCGAATGTATCTACTAAACACGGACGATTTTAGTAGACAAAGCTTATAAGCAAATTAAAACTTGAACATATACATTAAATAGTATATAATAAACAATATGGAAAAAAACTTTGATTTGTTCTTTAGAAGAAAGCCAGCGATGATGTTGATTGCTTTGAAGAAAGTAAGTAGAGCTAAATATGGTTCTCAATTAGCAAAAGAAGTAGATTGTACATATTCTCATGCTGTAAAAATTTTACAAACATTAGAAGAACTTGGACTTGTTTCCTTTGAAAAGAAGGGAAGAATCAAGATAATTAATCTGACAAAAAAAGGTACTGATGTAGCGATTCATATAGAAGCAATAAAAAATATAGTTGAATAAGTCTAACCAAACTTTTTTAAATCGTTATCTATACTAATAATTATAATGACCTCGTAGCTCAGCCTGGTAGAGCACTAGGCTCTTAACCTAGGTGTCGCGGGTTCAAATCCCGTCGAGGTCATTTATTTTTTATAATTTTACAAAGTAAATTAAATTGTTTTAAATTAAAATTTCTCCAACAAACATAAAAACTATTTTTACTTTAATAATTCATGATAACTCAATCTCAAGCCTTAAAACAAATTAGATATCTACAAAAATTAAATCCAAAAGATTTACGATTAGCGGGCGAATCTTGGCCAACAGAATGGCAAACACTAATTGCTATTATGCTTTCAGCACAAACACGAGATGTAAAAACGATCGAAGTAGTAACTCCGCTGTTCAAAAAATATCCAACGCCACAAAAATTAGGAAAAGAAAAATTGGATAAAATAGAACAAGAAATAAAATCAATTAATTATTATAAAACAAAAGCAAAGCACATAAAAGAAACATCACAAATTTTATCAAAAATTAAAATGCCAGAAACAATAGATAAACTAATAGAATTACCAGGTGTAGGAAGAAAAACAGCAAATGTATTTTTATCAGAGACAGGCAAAGCACCAGCAATAGGCGTTGACACCCATGTATTTCGAATTTCTCATAAATTAGGGTGGGTAGAATCAAAGAATAGAGATAAAGTGGAAGAAGAACTAAAACAATTATTTTCTAAAAAATATTGGAATAAAATTAATACCACTTTAGTAAAATTCGGACAAACTTTTGGACGAAGCTCAAAACAAGAAGACGAAATACTCGCTAAAATAAGAGTTTAGTAATATAATTTATTTAAAGATTAGAACCAATCTAAATATAAAATCCGACGGAGATTTAATAAAAGTAAATAAAAAAATTGACAAAATTATAAACATAGATAATATATTTCAAGCAGTTTCTCTTAGACATAATAATAAATAATGCAACTCTTCTCAAATATATCTTAAAAAACACAAGAACTTTTAAAGAATAATCACCCAAAAAGATTAGGAACTGAAAGGAGGTTTAAAAAAAAGAGAAAAATGCCACTTGATTTTGCAAAAGAAGCTATCGATAATGTAGAAGCTAATAGTATTAACTTTAACGATTTAAGAGCAGGGAAAGCAAACATTAAGGTTTTTGGTTGTGGTGGTTGTGGTTGTAATATGGCAACATGGCTATTCAACAAAGGAATTAATGGAGCAACTGTTTATGGTGTTAACACTGACGCACTTCACTTGTCTATAACTAAGACTGATGAGAAAATTCTAATAGGTAAAGAATTAACAAGAGGACTTGGTTGTGGAGGATATCCAAAGCGAGGAAGAGAGGCTGCAAAAGAATCTCTAACTGACCTAAAAAAAGCTGTAACGAATTCGGATATGGTTTTTGTTTTGGCTGGTATGGGAGGAGGAACCGGAACCGGTTGCATACCTGTAGTTGCTCAACTAGCTAAGGAATCTGGATCAGTAGTTATCGCCGTTGTTACAATGCCTTTCGAGGCAGAAAAAGCAAGAATTGACAAAGCAGAGTTTGGACTTCAAGAATTAAGAGAAACAGTTGATACTGTAATCGTTCTTGATAACAACAGATTAGTTGATATTGCTGGACAACTTCCAATGGAACAAGCTTTCGCAGTAGCAAATGAATTAGTATCAACAATGATTAAAGGTATTGTAGAAACAATTACATTACCATCATTAATCAACCTAGATTATGCAGACGTATCTTCAATTATGAGAAATGGAGATGTTGCCGTAATAGGTATTGGTGAAGATAATTCAAATGCTAAAGTAGATGCAGCTGTTCAACAGGCTTTAACTCACCCACTATTAGATGTAGATTATAGAGGTGCTACTGGTGCCCTAATCCATGTTACATGTGGACCAGATTTAAAGTTAGAAGAGTTTGATACAATCGGTCGTTTAGTCACAGAAAACTTGAGCCCAGAGGCACAAGTAATCATAGGAGCAAGAGTTAACAAGGAATTCCAAGGCAGAGTAAGAGTTATTACAATTATGACAGGAGTAAAATCTCCATACATATTAGGTAAAAACAAATCTTATTTTGAAGAGGAAAATAAAGTAACTGTTAACGACCTTGGTCTAGACGATTTAAGTTATTAAATTAATTAACCATAGCCCATTTTGGGCTTTTTTTTATTTTTTTATTTTTTTATTTTTTTATTTTTCTTCATAATATTTTTAATATAGAATAAAATAAAGTATCACTACAAACAGTAAAATATATCAAATAAATTCAATAACATAAAAATAAAATCTAACTCCAATCAGACCTAACTCTAGTTTGTGGAGTCAATTCTTTAAGATTCCACTCATTAAAAAATACGACATTATCCATTGCAGTCTTCTTCTTTTGCTTAGCAAAACTATTCTTTGCTTCAATCCCAATAGGGAAAACACCCTCAATAGTCATCTCATTAGGAATCTCCAAAACTTCTTTAATTTGTTCCTCAACAAAATAACCAACCCAAGAAGTCGCAAGCTTTTGATCAGTCAATGCAAGTAAAAAATTCTCAATTGCAGCACCAGACTCTTGTGCCATATAACGATAAGCTTTCTCTCCATAACTTCTTTTTAATTTTAAAGGATCACTAACAATAACAACAATGTAAGGAGCTTTCTTTACAAAACTTTGTTGTGTTGCCTGTGCGATTTTCTCAATAGTGTCAGGTTTACTAATAAAAAGATATTTCAAAGCAGTCTGATTACCAGCAGATGGACCTAATCTAGCAATATTAATTGCTTTCATTATTTTTCTCCAATCAGGAGTCTTCAGAGAAAATTTCTTAACGCTCTTTCTCTCCTCAGCAACTCTTCTAAAATCCATAAAAAAGAAAAACATTCATACTATAAAAATCTTATCTTAATAATCTAACTAAAAGAACAGACAGGAACACATTGCATCGTACATAAATCAGCACCACTATGCCTACAAGCAGAAGTACACCCATTAAACAATCCTCCAAGTTCTAAACATCTTTCCTTAGACAAATACTCACACTCATTAAAATCTTCTAACCATTTCCCACCAGATTGGATACAATCTTCATCAATAGAGAAAGCTTTTTCATCATTTAGAACTAGAAAAAACAAAGATCCTCCAATGATAATAATTATAGATATAATAAACAAAAGTAATTTTACTGTTCTTTTACTGTCTTTCATAAAAGAGAGAGTAATTTAATCTTTATAAAAATAACTTTATAAAATCTAAAGAACTACAACAATAAGGAGGAAAAAATGACAAAAGTAAATCAAGATAAATGTATAGGATGTGGAGCTTGTGCAGCAATGTGTCCAGATGGATTTGAGATAAAAGGTGGAAAAGCACAAGTAAAAAATGAATCAGCTTGTTCAAAAGATGCAATCTCAATATGCCCAGTAAATGCAATAACTGCATAATATAGTTTTAGTTACCAAAAGCCTTAAGAAATTATATGACAATATCTTCATATGACAACAAGAGCTTACTATATATTTTTCAGTATTCTAGCTAATAAATTAAGAATGGATATAGTTACAACACTAAAAGAATGTCCAAAAAATGTGAGTGAAATATCAACATTACTAAATGTAGAACAAAGTAAAATTTCTCATGCACTAAAATCATTAAAAGGCTGTAATATTGTAACAGTAAAACAAAAAGGAAAGCAGAGAATTTACTCACTAAATAAAAAAACAATATTCCCGATATTGAAATTAATAGACAAACATGCAAAAACATACTGTCAAGATAAATGCTGTAACAAATAAAATGGAAATATATTTAGATAATGCCGCAACAACAAGAATAGAGCAAGTAGTCCTAGATGAAATTAATGAATTCTCAAACAAATTTGCAAATCCATCATCACAATATAGATTAGCATTGAATACAAAAAAAGAAATTGAAGAAGCACGAGAAAAAATTGCAAAATTTATTAATGCCGAACCAGAAGAAATCATATTTACAAGTGGAGCAACAGAAAGTAACAATTTTGCCCTAAAAGGTTTAGCATTAGCAAATCCAACAAAAAAACATATAATAACATCAAAAATAGAACATCCAGCAATAATTCAAACATGTAAAGCATTAGAAAGTCAAGGATACAAAGTTGATTATATAAATGTAAATGAAGAGGGAATCGTTAACGTAGAAAAAATAAAACAAAAGATAACACCAGATACGTTAGTTGTAAGTATAATGCATGTAAATAATGAAATAGGAACAATACAGCCAATAGAGCACATTGCAGCAATCTGTAAACAAAAGAATGTTTATTTTCATACGGATGCAGTTCAAAGTTTTAGAAAAATAGATTTAGATGTAAAAGAAAAAAATATAGACTTAATGAGCGTGTCAGGACATAAAATAAACACACCCAAAGGAATAGGAATATTGTATATTAAAATTGGTACAAGAATAAAACCTCTAATTAATGGAGGAGGTCAAGAATTTAAGCTAAGAGCAGGAACTGAAAATACAATAGGAATAAAATCGATAGCAAAAGCGATTGAAATTCCTCAAGGAAAAAAGAAAATGTTGGAGTTAAGGAATTACATGATAGAAGAACTTTTAAAAATTAAAGGAACAAAACTCAATGGTTCAAGATCAGATAGAATTTATAACAATATCAATATTTCATTCTATGGAATAGAAGGAGAAAGTCTAATGCTTTTACTTGACGATGAAGGAATATACGTTTCAACTGGCTCTGCATGCTCATCTCACTCATTAGAAGAAAGCCATGTACTAAAAGCAATCAATGTTCCAGAATTATATATTCACGGAAGTATTAGGATAACTATCTCAAATGATACAACAAAAGAGCAAATTGACACAGTCATAGAAAAACTAAAAGAAAAAGTTGAAAAACTACGACAAATAAGCCCATTTAAATTGGAGGATTAAAAAAATGAAAAAGATAACAAAAGATATGACATTCGCAGAAATATTTAAAGAGAATTCTAATTCAGGTCTTATTCTAATGCAAAAAGGTCTAATGTGTGGTGGATGTCCAATGGCACAAATGGAAACACTAGAGCAAGGATGTATAGGTCATGGGATAGATGTAAAAGAAATATTAGAAGAGCTAAATAAACCAGAAAAGAAAGATGAGTAATACAAACTATAATGAAACAGTAAGAGATCATTTTTTACATCCAAGGAACCAAGGAAAAATTGAAAATCCAGATGGAATTGGAACAGTTGGGAATCCAAGATGTGGAGATGTAATGCAAATAACAATCAAAGTAGGTAATGATATAATAAAAGATATAAAATTTGAAACATTTGGTTGTGCCGCAGCAATTAGTTCTTCATCAATGTTAACAGAATTAGCAAAGAATAAAACTTTAGATGAAGCAAAAAATATAACGAATCAAGAAGTAGCAAATTCACTCGGTGGTTTGCCAATAGTAAAAATGCATTGTTCAAATTTAGCGGCAGATGCATTAGCAAAAGCAATTGATAATTACAAATCAAAATAAAACGTTATAAAGAATTCTATTTTACAAAAAACATATCAAAAACACTTCTGACGCAACCGAATAATATCAAAAAATAATGAACCCATTGTCTCCCTAACCAATGAGTTCATTGAATATGAAAATTTAAAAAATTTTAAAGTTTACTTATTTTTTCTTTTTAGCAACAACTTTTTTCTTTACAGGTGCTTTTTTCTTAGCAACTGGTTTCTTAGCAACTGTTTTTTTAGTAACTGCTTTTTTAGCAACAACTTTTTTCTTTACAGGTGCTTTTTTAGCAACAACTTTTTTCTTTACAGGTGCTTTTTTAGCAACAACTTTT
>CAZFHC010000003.1:0-9151 GCA_964518625.1 Candidatus Woesearchaeota archaeon
TTATGAGCCTACGGAGATTTGAACTCCGGACCTCTGGCTTTCTTAGAGTCTAAGAAAAATACAAATCATTTGACTTGCACTCCTATAAGACCAGCGCTCTGACCTGGCTGAGCTATAGGCTCATATATTAATTTATTGTGTTGTTTATTTAAAAGTGTTTGTTTCATATAAATATTCCAAAAATAAGTTATTGTTATGATGATTTTTTAACAGAAAAATAATTTATTTTCATTTATTCCCAAACTTATAAAAAGTGTTTTTGAGTATTCGTTTTATGTTATTAGGTCTTGTTGGTAAGCCATCATGTGGGAAAAGTACTTTTTTTAAAGCAGCGACTTTAGCCGATGTTTTAATTGCTTCATATCCTTTTGCCACAATTAAGCCAAATCATGGTATTGGTTATGTTAGAGTAAAGGCTTTATGCGATGAATTAGGTGTTAAATGTAATCCTAGAACTGGGTTTTGTGATGGGAATACTCGTTTCGTTCCTGTTGATTTAATGGATGTTGCTGGTTTAGTTGAAGGAGCTAGTGAAGGTAAAGGTTTAGGTAATCAGTTCTTAGATGATTTAAGACAGGCTGATGTCTTTATTCATATAGTGGATGCTTCTGGAACAACAAATGCTGAAGGTCAAGAGGGTGATGGTGATCCTGTAGTTGATATTAAAATGCTTGAACGTGAATTAGATAAGTGGTATGTTGGAATTTTCAAAAGAGTTTGGCCTAAGTTAAGTAAAGGTTTACAATCTACCAAATCTGATGTTGCAAAAGCAATTTCTAAACAATTTTCTGGATTAAGAGTTGGTGAATCCGATGTTGAATCTGTTATTTTAAAATTAGGGTTAGATAGTGGACAGATTTCTTATTGGAGTGAGGAAGATTTGTTTAAGTTTGCTAGTGCTTTAAGACATTTAACTAAGCCGATGGTTGTTGTTGCTAATAAGATTGATAAGGGAAATGCTAAGGAAAATTTAGAGAGGATAAAGAGTGAGTTTAAGGATTTGTTTGTTATTCCGTGTTCTGCTGATTCTGAATTGAGTTTAAGACAAGCCGGGAAGGCTGGTTTAATTGAGTATACTCCTGGTTCTTCTGATTTTGTTGTTAATGAAGATAAAGTTAATGAACAACAGAAAGAGGCTTTAGAATTTATAAGAAAAAATGTTTTGAATGTTTATGGTTCAACAGGTGTTCAAGATGTCTTAGATAAAGCTGTTTTTGATTTATTAAAATATGTTGCAATTTATCCTGCGGGGGCTAGATTAAGCGATTCTAAAGGGAATATATTACCTGACTGTTTCTTACTTAAAGGTGGCTCTACGGCTCTCGATTTTGCTTATTCGTTGCATACTGATATTGGAGACAAGTTTGTGAAGGCTATTGATGTTAGAACCAAGATGGCGGTTGGTAGAGATCATGTTTTGAAACATTGCGATGGCGTTGAAATTATGACGAGTTGATAGTTACTATGTAGATGAGTGATTTTTGCATATAACATAAGTTACTATTTGAAAGTAATTATATATAACAAGATTTAAATATGTAGAAGTCTTAAGTTAAGTATGAAAAAATATTATACAATAGATTCAGAAATAGTAAAAGATTCTTTAGATTGTTTGTCAAAAAATTTCCCAGAAAGTATTTATTTATCTGGAGGAATGAGCGCTCAATTCTTCTTACCTAAAGAATATCGAAGGAATTCAGGAGATTTAGATTTTGATGGCCCAGTAAAACCTACTTATTCTAAATTTAAAGAGACTTTAAAGGATTTAATTGAACCTTGCGATATTAAAACTTTAAACTTTAAGAAATCAAGATATACATATGATGGAATATTAGAATATAATGAGGATAGCTTATCTTTACAATTTCCTAGGAGATCTTTGAAATCTTTTGATCAACATTATGAAAGTCTAAATCGTGAATTGGAAAATACAATTGACTGTGATTATAATAATAATAAAATTAAATTAATTAATCCAAATGATCTTATTATTAGGAAAATAAGAAGAAGCGAAATTTTCAAAAGAGAGTATAATATAGATAAAACTGAAATACCTAAGAATTTAAATCAAGAGATTCAAAAGATTAATTGGTTAAAAGAAACATTTGATATTCAAGATGTGAATCCAAAAGAAGCTGCATATATTGTTGCTGAAGTAAGATTAATAGCAGATATTTTTGATATAAAAACATTGATGACTTATTATGAAGATATTAATGAAAAATATATAATGAATAATTTAGATTCTATACCTGTTTATGATAAAAAAAGCCTTAATCAATTTGTTAAATTTATTTTCGATTAGTTACTATTTTACAGTGGCTACTAATAGAAAGATTTAAATATATGTTTACTTTTTCTTTTTTATGATGTTTGACAATCCACTTATAAAAGAAATTGAAGGTAAAAAAGAATATATAATGAATAACTTTGATTATTATTCAAAAGTAAGAAAAAGGATTGAAAAAAAAGTAAAATCAAGGGAATGTATAAATTCTTATATTCTAGAACATCCTCATAATCTTTCTACTAAAGAATGGACTGAACATGCACGAGAGGGGATTCCTCGTTTATGTGAAGCTTGGGAATCTATAAATCATGAATATCCAAGTGATATTATATCAAAATTAACTCCATTGGGTATACTTAATATAGGAAGTCTGGTTGATCCTTATAATGATTCTTTTAGACATGTTAGAGTAAGCTTAGGATTGAAAAATTATACACCTCCATCTCCATTAAAAGTAGATTATTTAATTAATAACTTTCTAGATGAAATTAAATCTGATAAAATGCATTATATTGAAAAAGCTGCTTTTGCTCATACTAGAATCGCTGCTATTCAACCATTTCTTGATGGTAATAAGAGAACGGCTAGATTGATTCAAAATAAGATATTGTATGAGAACTGCCTGCCTCCAGCTACTATTCCAGTTGATGAAAGAAGTCAATATTTAGATTATTTAGAACAATCTATGGCTGCATATAATGATGCAGAAGCTACGAATACTCCAAGTGAAATAAAAAAAATGGGACCATTCTTTTATTATATTTCAAAAAAAGTGAATAATGTTTTAGATAATATAATTAATGAAATTAAATAAATTTAAGTAATATATATAACAATATGTTTTAATAAATAATTCCTAAAAGATTTTTTTAATTTATATTTTAAATAGATAACCTACTTGTTGTCATATATAAGTAGTTAAAATAGGAAGGTTTAAATATGTGCTTTGACAATTATTATTATGAAAGTTGCTGCAATTAAACACGATTTATCAGAAAAAGTTGATCAATATTTTAATACGATTAATGAAGCTGCTTCTATCTCAGATATTGTTTTAGGCCCTGAATATGCTTTGATTGATTTAAGTGAAGATGTAATAAGAGAAAAATTAAGCAAAATATCAAATCGTTATAAAGATACTTATATAATTCCAGGAACATTTTTGATGAACTATAGTAAAGATGAGGTCGCAATGTCTGCGCCGATTTTTTATGAAGGAAAATTTATAGATTATATTTTAAAAAAATCTGACATAAATGATTCTCAGATAGCATTAGATAGAACAGGAAAAAGATTACATACTGCTAATCGGTCTGAAATGGATAAGATCTTTAAAAAAGATAGTACAAGTTTTAGAATATATATTTGTGCCGATCAAGGTAGATATCCATTAGAGTCTACTGATCTAGAATTAATAACTAGTTATGATTTAGCAAATGGATTTCATTTTCATCCTTCAAGTGTTCTAGAAAAAAGAAATATTATAGGATCTGATAGTCAAACAAGAAGAACATTTGGTGTTAATTATAACCCTTCAAAGTCTAATGTTTATAGTGAGATTCCTCATAAAGAATTAAAAAATTATACTATTTTTAGTAAGTTTAGATAATGTCAAAAAAATTACATATAGATTATAATAAATATATAGAACAGTATGTTTGTTATGAATTAGGTGAACTTGATAGTTCTGGGAAAGAAAAAAAATATAGTGTAGAACATCTTTCTAATTTAAATTCTGTTTTTACTTATGTTAAAAATAAGTATGAAAGGAAAAGAAAGATAAAAATTATTATAGAAGATTGTAATAATGCAGATTGTAGTGAATTAGAAAAAAAACTTTCTAAGATTTTACCTAAATCTATTATTCAAAAGATAGATTAGTTTAAACACATAAATCCTTAAAAGTTAGTTTGTTGTGATGTTTTTATGAAGGGTGAATTATTGGATTTTGTTTCTAGGTTTGAGTTGGATCCTTTTAGTAGTTCTAAGACGTTAATTAAGAGAGACCAAGTTTCTATTTACAAGACTACGGATGCTAAGAAAATTCATAATAGGGTTATTGAAAGATTATCTCGTGGTTTTGTTTTTAAAGAAACTTCAAATTTATGGAATTTTTTCAATTTTGTTGATAATTTTTCTGATATTAAAGTTAGGCAAGAATTCTTTTCTAGGATTAATAATGTTAATAGGGGGTTTCTGAGTGAGTTAAAAAAGCCTAGACAGACTTGGGATCCAGATTATGATATTGTGGTTGTTACTGAGGATGAGGAGACGTTTGTTGAGTTACGTAAATTAAATTGTCCTGTACAGTTGATTGTTAATGAAAATGATTTGAGTGATTTGGAACGTTATGATATTGTTCAGGTTGTTGATTGTGAAACCTTTGGTGGTATTTTGGAAAAGTTACCTCAATCTGTATTTTTTGATGAGATTGAAAATGTTTTTTTAGAAAGGTTTTTACAACAATTATCTTCTTGGAAATATAATTTTGAGATTCTAAAAAGATATACTTTATCTGATGATTTGAATAAAGTAATTGAGAAGTTAAAGCCTCTATTTAATTTGATTGATATTAAGGTTAATAAGAGTTTGAATGTGGAGGATGTTGAAAAGATTTTGGAAAATATTAATGAGTCTATTAATGTAAAAATTCGTGATATGACTATTAGTGGAGATTCCTTGATTCGTATTTTAGGTGAAGGAAAAATGCCTGAAATTTTTGTTAAAATAATTGAAGATGCTTTAGATGAAAGTGGTTTACCTCGGAGTATTTTTGTTTTTAAAATTCCTGTTGAGATTGATTATGCTGAATTGGAGGCTGAAATTAAGCGTAAAAATTCTAATAAGTTTACTAATTTAGCTGAGAATATTAAGAAATATTATATTGAATTGAAGGAAATTCCTGGTTTGCTTGAGAGATTGAGTAATCTACTAATTTTAGAAGATTTTTATTTTGGAATTATTAAATTTTTAGATAAACAAATAGAATATCCTATTATTTCTGAAAATTTACATTTTAGTAAGTCTGAAAATATGTTTTTAGAGAATCCTCAACCTATTGATTTTCAATTAGATAGTTTTAGTAGATGTTCTATTTTGACAGGTGCTAATAGTGGTGGTAAAACGACTTTACTTGAGCATGTTTTACAAAACATTAGTTTGTTTCAGTTCGGTTTGCCAATTGTTGGTGAAATTCATATGCCAATTTTTAGTGATATTTATTATTTTGCGAAGAATAAGGGGAGTGCTAATAAAGGAGCATTTGAAACTTTGCTTACTCAAATGTCTAAAATTAAACCTGGAGCTAAAACACTTATTTTAGCTGATGAAATTGAGGCTGTTACTGAACCTGGTGTTGCTGGAAAGATTATTGCTGCAACTGCTGACTTTTTTATTCGTCGGAATTGTTTTTTGATTATAGCGACACATTTGGGTTATGAAATTCAGTCTTGTTTGCCTGAGAAGTCTAGAATTGATGGTATTGAAGCGAAAGGTTTGGATGAAAAGTTTAATCTTATTGTTGATCATAATCCTGTTATGGGAAGGCTTGCACATTCAACGCCTGAGTTAATTGTTGAGAAGATGAGTAAAACTTTTGAGAGTGAGTATTTTACTTTTTTGAATGAGAAAGTTAAATCTAATACAGAAATTTAAGTGATAGAAAATTGTAATTTGGTTTTTAAATTAAAATATTTAGTATATTAGTAATAATTTTTAAAATTTTCATTTTTAAATAATTTTTTAAGTTTTTTAAGAGTATTAATACATTTTTCTTGTATTAATTTGTTAAGTTCATTGTTTCTTTCAGTATTTTTTTGAGATCTTTTCTCTAGTCCTAATCCTTTTGCAATTTTTGAAGCATCTTGATAAAATTTATTTTTTTCTAATTTTTTAAGATATTGTATCTTTAGTTTTGTAACGGTACCTTCAAGCCCATATTGTTCGAATAAGCTTATCCCTTCTGGATATATACTTTGAAGTTCACCATATTCATCTATTTCTGCAGAATTAACTATTGTTTGATATGCATCTTTAACTAAACCTATTCTTAATTGTTTTTTAGTAACGCCAAGATAATTTCTTGTTTGAAAATCATCTAACATTTCCATCAAGACTGATTCTTCTGATTTTTTAAGATATTGTCTATTTAGTTTTCTAGCGGTATCTTCAAGTCCATATTTTTCAAATAATTTTATTCCTTCTGGATATATACTATGAAGTGCCCCATTTTGATCTACTTTTGTTTTATTAACTATTGTTTGATATGCATCTTCTGTTAAACCTATTATCAATTGTTTCTCAGCAACACCAAGATAATTTACTTCTTGAAAATCATCTAACATTTTTATTAAGATTGATTCTTTTTTATTTGTAATAACTTCCAAATTATTTGTCATAATATATTTTTAGAAAATGTATTTATAAATCCTCTGTGTTGTTGTTACTTAATAATTAGACTTATATTTATACTAAGCCTTAAAACCTCTTATTTCATCTTTAATTTATGATAAAGGTAAGAAAAAAAATGTTTAGGAAAGTTTTATTTTTTCTTGTGGAAGTGAAAAATGGTTAGAGTTCGTTATTCATTTGGTTCAAGGCATAATGGACATTTGTTAAATATTAATAAACAAAGGAAAAAATATCCTAGAATTTTAGATGAAGTTGTTGAAAAAAGTGATATTCTATTAGAAGTATTAGATGCTAGATTCGTTAATGAAACAAGAAACCCTGTTATTGAAAAATTGATTAGAAAGAAAAAAAAGAAAATAATTTATGTTTTAAATAAAATGGATTTGATTGATAGAGAAGTTGTTGAAAAAACTTTGAGAATTAAGCCGTATGCTTTTATTTCTTGCGCTAAGAGGCAAGGAAGTGTTGCTTTGAGAGGATTAATTCGTAGAATGGCAAAGGATGTTCAACCTGATGATGATGGAAAAATATTTGTTGGGATTATTGGTTATCCTAATACTGGGAAGAGTTCAATTATTAATTTCTTAACGGGTCGTAGTGTTGCTAAAATTGGTAATGAAGGTGGTTTTACTAAGGGTATGCAAAAAATTAAGTTTACTAATGAAATTTTTATTTTAGATAGTCCTGGTGTAATTGCAGATGCTGAATATTCTATGGATGATCATAAGAAAATTGTTCATCAAACGAAAGTTGGAGCTAGAAGTTATAATAGAGTTAAGGATCCGGATATGGTTTTACAAGGTTTGTTAAATCAATATGAGGGGATGTTCCAAAAATATTATAAGATTAGTGAGGATGCAAAAGATTCTGATGATTTTTTAGAAGTTTTAGGGAGGCGTAGAGGTTTTTTAAAAAAAGGAAATAATGTTGATTTAGATAGAACAGCTAGATTAGTGTTGAGAGATTGGCAAGAAGGGGATATCCGGTAGAAATATAATATTTTATAATATGAATTTTAAAAACGTTTAATTTTAACTATATAATTATTATATTATATCGAAAACAATATTTTTATTTGAAGATTTGTAGTATCTCATCATATTGAGATGAATATTCTGGATTATGTCTTTTAAGTATTTCTGCTGCTAAAATAAAAGAATCATAATGTAGATCATTTGTACTTTTTGCATTATTAATTGCTTTTACTATAGGATCTATTCTTGTCGTATAATCTTCCCATTCATCTAAAACTTCTGGTTCTGGGAAAAGAGGTATTCCTTGTTTTTGAAGATATTCTCTAGCTTTACTTATAGAAGTATCTTTAGTAATATATTCTGTTGTAATTAAATTCCTATATTCTCTTCTATTTGCCTGTTCAGCTATTTTTTTAGAGTTATAATTTTTATATAGTCCATCTGTATATTCTGTTTCTTTTGCATAATTTATTGCCTCTACAACAGGTGAAATACGATTTGTGTACATATCTGTATCTTCAAATTTTGAATATAATGGAAATACAGGTATCCCATTTGACTCTATAATTTTCGTAGCAGTGATAATGTTCTCATTTATCAATCGTTTCTCTAATGTTTTATTTATCATATAACATTTTATTTTTTATGGTTTATAAACCCCTCGGTCTTGTTGTTACTGTATAATTATTAATTAAACTTTTTACAAAACTTTTATAAAGTATTTTGAATTAACCAAATTATGAAAAATATTTTTATATTTACTTTATTAGTTGTTTTTGTTATGAATTTTATTGTGGCTCTCGATGTAACTTCTATTGATTGTACTCAAATTAAAACAATGATTTCTGATGATATTGTTGGCATAAAATTGCCTGATCAAGTTCCTTTTACTGATGAAATCTTAAATTTGCATCTTGATGATAAATTAATTGCTTCTATTCTTTTAGTTAATAAAACTGTTAGTGATATTAGTTGTGATATTAATAGAACTGGAACATATAATGTTTATGTTGCTAGTAGTCTTTTTGAAGAAAGTTATGATGGAGAAATAAATCCAATTAATTTTTATAACGAAAAAAAAGCTAGTGGACAGATAAAGATTGTTGGAATTGGTGTTAGTAGAAAGGTTAAGTTAGGATTTATTAATATAGGTTTAAAAATTGCTGGCTGGTTCGGGAATTAAATTTTTTAAAGTAGATTCTTTTTTATTATCTTTATAACTGGATCCCATTCCAGAATTTTTTTGATTTCTTCCTGCTTTATTTCCAATATTTTTTTGCCATGCTCCTGCATAGTCTCCAGAATTTACTTGATATGCTCCTGCATAATTTCCAGAATTTTTTTGTTTTGCTCCTGCATAATCTCCAGAATTTATTTGGCATGCTCCTGCAAAATTTCCAGAATTTTTTTGTTTTGTTCCTGCATAATAGCCAGAATTTAGTTGTTTTCTTCCTGCATTATTTCCTAAATTCTTTTG
>CAZFHC010000003.1:9251-45434 GCA_964518625.1 Candidatus Woesearchaeota archaeon
GATTTTTCTAACAAATCTTCGATTTTTAATTTTTTACTATCTGTTAAATATTGTTCAATTTGATTTACCATTTTATAATTTTCACATTAAGCTATTTAAACCCTTGCATCATATGTCACACAAGAGTGGTAGTCTTCTTTATAATATAAAATAGATTATTTTTAGTAAAATGTTTTAAATACTTATTTGTATTTTTGTTTAATAGACTTTTATGAAAAATAAAATAGAAATTCGTGGAGCGAGAGAGCATAATTTAAAAAATATTTCGGTAGATTTACCTAAAAATAAATTTATTGTTATTACTGGATTATCTGGAAGTGGTAAATCTACTTTGGCATTTGATACATTATATGCTGAAGGACAAAGACGTTATGTCGAAAGTTTAAGCTCATATGCAAGGCAATTTTTGGGTGTGATGAATAAACCTGATGTTGATTCTATTGATGGGTTGAGTCCTGCTATTTCAATAGAACAGAAGACTACTTCTAGAAATCCACGTTCTACTGTAGGAACTGTAACTGAAATTTATGATTATTTGAGACTTTTGTTTGCTCGTATTGGAATTCCTTATTGTCCGGAACATAATATACCAATTACTTCTCAGACTCCTTTAGAAATCTTAAATAGAGTAAAATATAAGTATGAAGGTCAAGTTATTGTTTTTGCACCTATAATCAGACAAAAAAAGGGAACTTATGAACAACTGTTTAAAGATTTGAATAAGGGTGGTTATGTTCGTGTTAGAGTAAATGGAGATACTTTTAGAACTGATGAGAAGATTAAACTTAGTCGTTATAAACAACATAATATTGAGGTTATTATTGATAGAGTTAAAGTTAGTGATGAGACAAGATTAATTGAAGCCATTGAAAATGCAACAGTCATGGGAGAAGGTTTGGTTATTGTTGGAAATAAAGAAAATGAAGATATGTTCTCTACTAAAATGGCTTGTCCTAAATGTGGGGTATTCTTTGAAGAATTGCAACCTAGAATGTTTAGTTTTAATTCTCCATTTGGTGCTTGTGATGAATGTCATGGTCTAGGTATGAAAATTGAATTTGATTCTGATTTAATTATTCCTGATAAATCCAAATCTATTTTAGATGGTGCTATTAATATTTATGGAAAAATGGATAATTCTTGGAGAATGCAACAGTTACAAGTTGTTGGAAAATCATGTGGTTTTGACTTATTTACTCCAATTGAAAAATTTAGCGAAGAAAGTTTGAAAAAATTATTATATGGTTGTGATAAACCAATCAAAGGACATTGGAATAATGGTGCTTCTATGCATTATGAGAATGGTTGGGAGGGTTTGATTCCTCAACAAGAAAGATTGTTTCATAGTACTACTTCTGATTATAGGAAGAAGGGATTAGAAAAATTTATGAGATTTAGGAAATGTCCTGTTTGCAATGGAAAGAGATTGAAGGAAAAAATATTGAATGTTAGGATTGGTAATAAAAATATTGTTGATGTTACTGATTTATCTATTAAAGATGCTATTGAATTTTTTGATAATTTGAAGTTGACTAATAAAGAAGCTTTAATTGCAAAGTTAATTTTGAAGGAAATTAAAGAAAGGTTAAGTTTTTTGTATAATGTTGGGTTGAGTTATTTGACATTGTCGCGTAATTCTGGAACTTTATCTGGTGGTGAAGCTCAGAGGATTCGATTGGCAACACAAATTGGTGCTAATTTAACGGGTGTTTTGTATGTTTTGGATGAACCCTCTATTGGTTTACATCAAAGAGATAATAATAGGTTGATTGAAACTTTACATAAATTAAGAGATTTAGGAAATACTTTGGTTGTTGTTGAACACGATGAAAATACAATTAAAAATGCAGATTATGTTGTTGATATTGGCCCTGGTGCCGGTATTCATGGTGGTAAAATAATTGCTGAAGGAACTCCTAAGGAAGTTGCTGCGAATCCTAAATCATTAACTGGTCAGTATTTATCTGGGAAAGAATTTATTAGAGTTCCTAGAGTTCGTCGTAAGGGTGGAGCACCAATTAAATTAAATGGTTGTCGTGAGCATAATTTAAAGAATATTAATGTTGAGATTCCGACGAAATGTATGGTATTAATTACTGGTGTTAGTGGTAGTGGTAAGTCTACTTTGATTAATGAAATTTTATATAAAAGTATGATGAAAAAAATATATAATTCTAAAATTATTCCTGGTGAACATGATTCTCTTGAGGTTGAAGGTCAGGTTGATAAAGTTATTGTGATTGATCAGTCTCCTATTGGTAAGACACCTAGAAGTAATCCTGCAACGTATACTGGTATTTTTGATGATATTAGATTGTTGTTTTCTATGACGATGGAAGCTAGAGCTAGAGGATATAAGCAAGGTAGATTTAGTTTTAATGTTAAAGGTGGAAGATGTGATAAGTGTAATGGAGATGGTTTGATTAAAATAGAGATGAATTTTTTGCCTGATGTTTACATCGAGTGTGAGGAATGTAAGGGAAAGCGATATAATAATGAGACCTTGGAAGTAAAGTATAAAGGGAAAAATATTGCAAATATTTTGGCGATGAGTGTTGATGAGGCGATTCCTTTATTTGAAAATATTCCGAGTATCTCTAGAAAATTGAATACTTTGAAAGCTGTTGGTTTGGGTTATATTAAGTTGGGACAAAGTTCTACTACTTTATCTGGTGGTGAGAGTCAAAGAATCAAATTAACGAAGGAATTAGCTAAGCGTTCTGCTGGTAAGACTTTGTATTTATTGGATGAGCCAACAACGGGATTACACTTTCATGATATTAAAAAGCTGTTGAGTGTGATGAAGGAATTAATTGACAAAGGAAACAGTATGATAATTATTGAACATAATTTGGATGTGATTAAGTGTGCTGATTATGTCATTGATTTAGGTCCTGAAGGTGGTGAAGGTGGTGGTATGATTGTTGCTAAGGGTACACCTGAAGAGATTGTTAAATGTAAGAAAAGTTGGACTGGAAAATTTTTGAAGAAAGAATTAGAAAAATAATTCTATTTAGATTTATTAATTTATAGTAAACAATATATGATTTTTATTTGTAATTATGAATTATATTTTATTTGAATCTTTTTTGGTATTTTACATTATAAAATTTATTTTCTACTATTGTTATCTTTTTGTATTCAGTGTAGATTGGCTTTAATTGATTTTTTCGTAAAAATAGTTTATTTGGATGTGATTCAGTTTCTATAAAATTTTCTATACTATCTGGGATATATACTGGTATTTCATCTAATACTTGTATTAGTTTTGATGTGTCGATTCGTTGTTGAATAGAAAATATTGGTTTGGTAATGAATAGGTATATTTTTGGTTTATTCATAAATATTCCACATAAATCAAATTTTTAAACTCATTCATTAAACAAAAATCTATAAAATCAATTTACATATTTAATATATGGTAAAAATTAATCTATCAAAAATACCGCATGAACCTGGATGTTATCTTTACAAAGATAATAATGAAAATATTATTTATGTTGGAAAGGCTAAGGATTTAAAGAAGCGTGTAAGTTCTTATTTCAATAAAAAACATGAAATTGAGAGAACAAATGTTTTAGTTTCAAAAATTGAGGATATAGATTTTATTGTTACAAGTAATGAAGTAGAAGCTCTTTTATTGGAAAATAATTTAATTAAAAAATATACTCCTAAATACAATGTTGATTTAAGAGATTCAAAAAGATATGCGTTTATTGAAAAAACTAATGAAAAGTTTCCTCGATTTAAAATTGCTAGAACCAATAAAGTTAAAGGAAAATTATTTGGTCCATTTGTCTCTGCTAAAGTTCGTGATGATATATTGGAGACTATTAATCGTACTTTTAAGTTAAGAACATGCAACAATTTACCAAAAAAAATTTGTTTGAGATATTCTATTGGACTTTGTTCTGCTCCTTGTGTTGGGAAGATCAATGAATATGAATATTTGGATTCTGTTAGAAATTCTGAAATGGTTTTACGTGGGCAAATTGGAGAGTTGCAAAAAATTGTTATTGAGAAGATGCAATTAGCTTCTGATGAAGGTGATTTTGAGAGGGCAATCTATTATCGTGATGTTAAGGAATCTTTATTGAGATTGCATGATAAGCAAAGTGTTGAAAGACAGAAAAAATTTGATGAAGATATTATTAATTATGAAGTTCGTGATGAAAAAGTCTATTTATTGGTTTTTGGAATTCATAAAGGTATACTAGAGGAAAAAGAAGAATTTGTCTTTGATTATTATGAAGAGTTTTTTGAAGATTTTTTAGGTGGTTTATATTCTGAAAGAAAAATCCCTAAGAAAATTATTTTACCAATTAAAGTTAGTCGGGATTATGAAGAGTTTTTGAGTGAATTGGGTGGTAGGAGTGTTAAGTGTATTGTCCCAGAGAAAGGTGAGTTAAAGTCTTTATTAGAATTAGTTAAGAAGAATATTGAAATTAGTTTTTTTTATGATTTGAGTCGAGTTGAGGAATTAAAAAAATCGTTAGAGTTGGATGATTTGCCTTATGTTATTGAGTGTTTTGATATTTCTCATTTATCTGGAACTAATATTGTGGCGTCAATGGTTCAGTTCCGAAATGGTAAGCCTGATAAAAATAATTATAGGCGTTTTAAGATGAAAACGGTTTTTGATAATGATGATTTTGCTTCAATGAGAGAGGTTATTGGTAGGAGATATTCTGGATTAATTAAGAGTGGTGAGAGTTTCCCTGATTTGATTGTTGTTGATGGTGGTTTGGGACAATTGAATTCTGCATTAGGTGTTTTGGAAGAATTAGGTATTAAAATTCCAATTGTTAGTTTAGCTAAAAAGATGGAAGAAGTATATGTTCCTGGTAGGAAAGAAACAATTAGATTGAGTAGTAAGAATAAGGGTAGATTATTGTTGCAAGCTGCTCGTGATGAGGCACATCGATTTGCAATTGGGTATAATAGATTATTAAGAAAAAAGACTATGTTTGAGTGATAACAACATTTTTAAGTGAAAAAATTATTTAATATCATGGTAAAAAAAAAATTCCTACCTTTAAGCAATAAAAGAATAGATTTATCGTCTTCTGAATTTGAGAGAGATCCTATTAACAATTCTGTTTCTTTAGTTGAAAATATAAAATTAGAAAAAAATGAATTAGAAAAAATAAACAATATATATTGTCTATTTCCTATCCCAACAAAAAAAAATTTAATAGAATTATGTAAAGGAGATAGTGAATTATTGGATATTGTAAAATTTAATAAAATATTGACTGATAAATATAAAGGAATAGAAAGATTTATACTTAGATTAAAAAAAGATTATAAAAATGTTAAAGAAATAGATGATAACTTAGACTCAGGAATAAAATATTTGCAAAAAATTTATAATCTCTGTGATGATTGGACTTATAGTGATATAGATTTTACTAAGTTTGATAGACAATTAAAATCTGATACAGGTATGAATGCATTGGAAATTTCTAATATGTATAATAAAGGTGAAGATAAAAATGGACTTTATCAAAAACTTGTTGATAAATATCCAGATAGAAAGAATAATTTAAAATTAAAAGACGTTACATTAAAAGAATCAAAATCATATTTATATTTTTAAAGTAATAATTTTTGATATATTTTCTTGCATTGAGACACCATATAATGTTGAGGCTTCGCTGATTAGTGTGTCGTTGTGTGTTACAATAATGTATTGTCCTGTTGTCATATATTTTTGGATTAGTGCTGATAATACTTCTGAGTTATGTTTGTCTAGTGCAGAATCTATTTCATCAAAAACATAGAAGCAGTATGGTTTGTACTCTTGTATTGCAAATATTAGTGCTAGAGATACCATTGTTTTTTCTCCACCTGAAAGACTTGCTATATCAAAATATTTTCCTCGACTTACTTTTACTATAATATTTATTCCTGCTGAGAACGGATCTTTTCTATCCTCTAGTTCTAAACTTATTTCTCCTTTTCTTGATAGTTGTGAATAGTTTCGTGTAAAGAATTGGTTTACTGCGTCTAATGTTGTTATGAATGCTCTTTTTTTCTTTTTATCTATTTCTAATATAATACTCATCACTTTTTCTTTTTCATCTTCTATTGTTTTTACCTTCTCTGTGATTAAACCTACTTGTTCTATTACCTTCTCATATATTTCTAATGCTCTCATATTCACATTCCCAATATGAGAAATTTTGAATTGCGATTTTTGTAATTTTTCTTTTATTTCGCTTATTGCAATATTGAATACTTCTATTCCTTTATATTGTTCTAAATCTGCTTGTAATGATTCTATTTGTGCAGAAAGTTGTGCTTTACTTATTTTACTATTATTTATTCTATCTTCATAACTTCTTGCTGTATGTTGAAATCCTATTATTTCTGTTTCATATACTTTTTCTATATCTGACATTTGATTTCTTTCTTCAAATAATTTTTCACATTTTTGATATAATGCTCTTTCTTCTTCTTCTTTTACTAATAAATATTTTCCTTTTTCTTTAATTAATACAGTTATTTTTTTTAATTCTTCATTAGATTCCTCTATATCCCTTACTGATGTTTGTTTTGTTATGTTAATTCTTGATAATTCTCTTTGTTTTATTCCAATTTCACTATCTACGTCTATATCTGCAAAGTTCAATTCTTGTAATCTTAATCTTGCATTATCAAAATCTTGTTCTATATTTTTTAATGTTTCAAATTTTTTTGTTTGTTCATTGAGTGTTATTTCTATTTTATCAAGTTCTTGTTTTACACTATGTCTTTGAATTGAAATATTTTTTAATTGTTCTGATTTTTCATTGATATTTTTAAGTTTTAATGTGTCAATTCCTATTTCGTTAATTTGTCTGTTTAATTTTGATAATGCTTCTTGTAATGTTTCTTTCTTTTGTTTTAATATTTCGGAATCTTCTAAGTTTCTTTCTTTTTTAACTTGTTGATCTTTGATTTTATCTTCTGCAGTTTCTTGTATACTTTTTTTGTAACTCTCACCCACATTTTGTTTACATACTGGACAATTGTCTAATGTTAATATACTATTTTTTAGTGTTTCTTCTTGTTTGATATTATTTTCTAAGACTGCATTTTCCTTTTCATTGTTTAGAATCTTTTGTGTTATATCTTCAATTTTTGTTTTTAATTCAAAGATTTTATTCTTATATTCAATTTTTAATTTTTCTGCTTCTTCAACTGATGATGCTATTTTGATTTCTTGTTGTGTTGATTTTATATTTGCTGTTATTAGATCAATTTCTTTTTTTGTTTCTATAATGTATCTCTCCTTTTGTATTTTTTGATGATTAATCGTTGAAAGTTCTGATTTGATTAGATAAAATTTTCTTCTTTGTTGTTCTAGTTTATTCAATTTTTCTTGTAATTCTTTTTGTTCGGCTTGTTTTTTCTTTAAATCTGGAGATTGATTTTTCATTTCTTTAATTTGTGTTTCTAAAATTTCTTGTTTTTTATTGGATTCTTCTATCTTATTTGTTAATTCATTTATTCTATTTTGAAAATTTTCTTGTCGTACTTGATGTCCTGCCAATTCCGCTTTTAGATCTGCTATATCTCGATGCAATCTTTCTTGCTCATTGCTTGTTGACTCTTGTATTCTCTTATTTAAATTTTTCATTTTTAATTGGATTTCTTCTATATTTATGTTTCTTTCTTCGATTTTTTTTCTTAAATCAGTGATTTCTTTTTTGTTGTTATCTATTATTTTATCAATTCCCCAAATCTCTTTAGTTTTATCTTTTAGGGTTCTGTCTACTAAGGTTTTTTTACATCGTTTTATTGTGGATTCTAATTTTTGAAAATTTATTGCTTGTTGTCGCTCTTTTTCTAAATTTTTTAAATAAGAATTTCTTTCTTTTAAAACGGATGAAACTTCTTTTAATCTTTCATCTGTTTTTTCTAATTCTCTTAGTGATTTATGTTTTCGTGCTTCATAAATTGAAATACCTGCAACTTCTTCAATTACTTTTCTTCTTTCTTCTGAAGACATCTTTATCATTGATGCTATTTCTCCTTGTAATACTATATTAAATCCATTTGGGTCAATTCCTACTTGTGCCAAAAGTTCTAATAATTCTTGTCTTGATTTTGTTTGTCCATTGATTTTATAAGTTGATTGTCCATTTTTTCGCACGATTCTTTTTATTGCTATTTCATCTTTGTCAATTGCTATTTTTTTATCTTTGTTGTCAAGAATTAATTCTACGCTTGCTTCATTTGAACCTTTGTAATTTTGATTACCGCTAAATAGAAGGTTTGCTGCTTTCGCTGCTCGTATTGATTTTATTGAAAGTCTTCCTAAAACAAAACAAAGTGCGTCGGTGATATTTGATTTTCCAGAGCCATTTGGTCCTACAATAACATTCATTGATTCTTCTAATGGTATTTCTGTTTTTCTTGCAAAACTTTTAAATCCATGTATTACTAACTTTTTTATGTAAGTCATACATTTTTGAAGGTGTTAGAGTTTTTAAGGATTATTGGAGAATTGTGTTAAATAATAGAATAATAATAATTTTATAAATAAAATAATTTCTTTTGATCCATTCTATCGGCGATTCTTTTGTAAGTGCTCCAACTTTTTCTAATAAGTGTATCATATTTTTTCTCTCCAAATGTTTTGACTAAAAAATCTTTAGTTTTTTGATCTGCTGGATATCCACTTCCAAAATCTATTCCTAATTCTTCTTTTAATCTTTTTACTTCATCCTCTCGTTTCTCTTTTGATAAAATTGATGCTGCTGAGACTACTGGATATTTAAAATCTGCTTTATGTTCGCAAACTAATTCAATTTGGTCTTTTTTTACTAATGTATCAAAGAGATAATCTTCCCAGGCCTTTATATTCACACTTGGACAATCTACGATTACCTTTACTTTCTCATCAATATCTTTCATTAATGTATTTATTATTATTCCTGTTTCTATTGCTTCTAAATTATTTAAATTTGGGAAATCATCGATTTCTTTTGGTGTTGATAATTGATAAGAATATTTATATTTTTGTTTTATTTGTTCTGCTATTCTTTTTCTTTTTTTAGGATTAAGTAATTTACTGTCTTTTGCTCCCATTTCTCTTATTTTATCTTGTTCTTCTTCATTATCTATTAATACTCCAGTTAAAAGCATTGGTCCTAGAACTGGTCCTCTTCCAGCGTCGTCAATTCCTATTATTTTCATTATTGTAATAAAGACTCTTTGTTTATAAAAGTTGACTCTTCTTTTGATGTTTTTTTGTCACTTTTTAATCCTAAAATGAAAACATAAGAAATATAAAGGACTTTTTAGTCGTTTTTATATGACAACTGAACCTAAGGTTAATGGTTTAATCTTTAAGGAACTAATTAAGCGAGGATATTCTTTAGATGGTAATACGCGAATCTGGAATATAGCGGATTCTAAATTATGGTATTTGAAAGCAGAACAAGCTCAAGCTTATTTAGATTTAGAAGCTTCACAAGATTATTCTGCTCAATTTAAAGGATCTGATTTATATTTAATTAATAAGCATTTTGACAAAATATTACAAAAGATAAAATCTAAGAAAATAAATGTTATTGATTTAGGTTGTGGTGATGGTGTTAAAGGAGCTTATATTGTAGAACGTTTTATGAATGAAGGTAAAAAAGTTAGATATTGCCCTATTGATATTAGTAGTTATATGGTTCAAAAAGCTATAAAGAATATTTCTAAAATTAAGGTGGATGAAATTATTGAATCTAAATTTAATATATCTGATTTTGAGAATTTGAGTAATATTACACCTTTACTAAATCAAGGTGAGTATAGTAAAAATGTTTTTTTATTATTAGGAAATACACTTGGGAATTTTGAAATACATGATATATTATATCAAATTAGATCCGCAATGAAGGGTGAAGATACATTACTAATAGTTAATGGAATAAAAAATGAGAAATGGAAAGGTGTTGTTAAAGAAGCTAGTAATGATAAAAATCTAGATAATTTCTTTGGACAAATATTAACTCAATTAGGATTTAAAAAATCAGAATTTAAGTTAAATGTTAAATATGAAAATTCTAGAATTGAATTATATTATATTATTAGTATTGACAAAAAGGTAAAGTTTCAAGACAGGTTAATCCAATTTAATAAAGGTGATCAAATTTTAGTTGCTGTTGGGTATAAGCATGATGAAAGTGATTTAAAGACAGTTCTAAATATGTATTTTGATGAAGTTGAACTTAAATCTGCTGAAGATAAAAAATCTGCTCTTATTATTTGTAAAAAGTAAACTTTAATAAATCATTTTTTTTTATAATTCTATGAAAAAAGCTTTAGTTTTGTATTCTGGTGGACTTGATAGCCGTCTTGTTATTAAAATCATGCTTGAACAGGGTTTTGAAGTAACTGCATTACACTTTATGTTGCCTTTTGGGTGTAATTGTATTGTTGATGAGAATAAAGGTTTTGTTGAGGGTTTGGGTGCTATCTTCAGAAGTTTGGATGTTAATAAAAGTCCTTTATTAAATGAATATTTAACTGCTATTGAAAATGCAAAGTTTGGTTATGGTGTTGGATATAATCCTTGTACTGATTGTAAAATTTGGATTTTTAATAAAGCAAAGAAAATTTTTGATGCTGAAAAATTTGATGTTTTTGTTAGTGGTGAAGTCTTAGGACAAAGACCGATGAGTCAGACGAATTCTAAGAGAAAGAAGATTGATGAGACAGTTGGTTTTGATATTTTGCGTCCTTTATCTGCTAAAGCTTTAGAAGAAACTGAATATGAAAAGAGTGGTTTGGTTAATAGGGAAAAACTTTATGGGATTGTTGGGAGAAGAAGGCTTGAGCAAATGGAATTAGCTAAAAAATGGGATTTGAGTTATCCTACTCCTGGTGGTGGATGTCTTTTGTGTGAAAAGGCATTTAAGAAGCGTTTTAAGTTTTTGATTGAGAATGGTTATGTTAATGAGAAAAATTTAGAATTATTAAAGATTGGAAGACATTTTTTTATTGATGGGATCTGGTTTGTTATTGCAAGAAGTGAGAGTGAGGGAACAATTATTGTAAAGAGTAAAAAGTCTATAATTAATAGTAAACAATTTTTGGAAGGTGGTGAGGGATTGCCTGATGTTTTGATGAGTGATGTTAGAGGTATTTTGGATGCAAAAAATTTGCAAAAAGTTTTTGGAACAGGTGTTAGTATATTGGAAAGAAATAAGTTTGATAGATTTAAGCTGTGAGTTAATTATTTAAAGATTCATTTGGTTTCTGTTTCATGAAAAAGGTGATTCTTGTTATTTGTGATGGTTGGGGTATTCGTAAAGACTCTGATCATAATGCTATTTTAAATACTTCTACTCCTAATTTTGACAAGTTGATGAAGGAATATCCTCATTGTTCATTAAATGCATCTGGTGAAGCAGTCGGCTTACCTCGAGGATATCAAGGGAATTCTGAAGTTGGACATTTAACTATTGGAAGTGGTAGAATTATTAATCAGTCCTTGAAAAAGATTAATGAATCTATTAAAGATAAGAGTTTTTTTAAGAAGAAGGAATTTTTGGATGCTATTAATAATTGTAAGAGACATAGTTCTAAGTTACATCTAATTGGTTTGTTACAAAAGGAAGGAGTACATTCTCATATGAAACACTTGTTTGCATTGTTAGATTTATGTAAGAAAGAAAAATTTAATGATGTATATATTCATGTGATTACTGATGGTAGAGATTCTCCTGTTAAGAATGGAATTAATTATGTGAAGGATTTGCAGGAAAAATTGGATAGTGTTGGTTTCGGTAAAATTGTTAGTATTTGTGGTCGTTATTATGCTATGGATAGAAATAATCGTTGGGAGCGAACTAGAAAAGCTTACGATTGTATTGTTGAAGGTAAGTGTCGTGCTATTTTTAATGGTGATGTTGCTGTTGAATTGAAAAAATATTATAAACAGAGAATTGGTGATGAATTTATTGTTCCTCATAAATTGAGAGAATATAAAGGAATTCAGAAGAATGATTCTGTCATTTTTTATAATTTTAGAACGGATAGAACAAGACAATTAACGAAAGCTATTGTTGAGAAAAGATTTAATGAATGGAATAGAAAATTTATTGGTTGTTTTTTTGTTGCAATGACTGATTTTTATAAACCGATGAATGGTGTTGTCGCATTTAAAGAAGAATCTATTAAAAATTTATTAGGTGAAGTTATTAGTGATAAAGGATTGAAGCAATTGAGAATTAGTGAAACTGAAAAATATGCACATGTTACATTTTTCTTTAATGGTCAAAATGAAAGTGCATTTAAGGGTGAAAGTCGTATTATGATTCCTTCTCCAAATGTAAAAACATATGATTTGAAACCTGAGATGAGTATTTATGAAGTTAGTGATAAGTTAATTAATGAAATTAGGAAAAAAGAATTTAATTTTATTGTTGTTAATTTAGTAAATGGAGATATGGTTGGACATACTGGTGTTGGTTCGGCAATTAGAAAGGCTGTTGCTTCTGTTGATGAATGTGTTGGTAAAATTGTTAATGCTGGTATCGAAAATGAATACACTGTTTTAGTTTCTGCTGATCATGGTAATGCTGAGGATCAAACAAAAGAAAATAGGACAAATCATACCACAAATAAAGTTCCTTTTGTTTGTGTTGGTGCTGGTGATGTGAAGTTAAAGAATGGTGGTTTGCAAGATATTGCGCCTAGTGTTTTAGATTTGTTGAAAATTAAAAAGCCTAAGGAGATGAGTGGAAATTCACTTATTTGTTAAAATTATTCTTTTACTTTTCTAAATATTCCAATAGTCATTACATATCCCACTAATTTTACTCTATATTTTGGTCCTAATTGTAAAATTATTTCTTTTGCAATTTCTTTTGCTTGTTTTTTATCTCGGCAAGCTGATTTTAGTAAAACCACTTTAAGCATTTTTTCTGCTTCAAACAAAGTTTTTAATTGGTTCATAAATTCTGGCGTTAATCCATTCTTTCCAATTTGTAATTTCTTTATAGGTCTTACCATATTATTAGAATTTATTTTGGGTTTATATAGCTATTTAATATATAAAAATTAAATACTAATTATTATTTATTTCTTTTTCTAATTTTATTATATCGGATTTCTTTGCTTTGATTGTATTTTGTATTTTTTTTACCATCCAGCTTCCATCTTTTGCTTTTTTATCTTTTGAACAATCATTTTTTGAAAATACATGAACTTGAACACTATTTCTGTTATTTCTCCAATCTTGGCTTTTTATTGCGCAAAATATTGCCGCTTCTTTTATTTCTTCTTGTGTCGGATTGTCTCCTAGGTTTACAAATGGGCTTCCTGATGCGATAGTATGTAATAATATATCATTTCTTTTTGATGTTGAAACTAAAAGATCATTTTGTTCTGCAGATTTACCTGCTTTGATTATTTTTTCTGTTGAGAGAATATATTCTCTAAAATTAGTGTTTACCATTTCATTTGTATGTGATTTATTGTTTATTAGTTTGCTGGTGTTTCTAAATAAATAATTTTGATTTACATAACTTTAGAATTAATTACTCTTGCATCTGGGCTTAGAACATTTACTGAATCACCTTTGAATCTGACTCCTCTTGCAACTTTTTGGATTAGTTCTCTATTTGCTTTGTCTATGTAGAATTCTCTAAATTTCTTTGGTTGTTCTTTTCTTAATATTTTCCAAAATAATCCTTGAATATTTGGATATGGATATTTTGTTAATACAATGTTGTCACATTTATCTCCTGCGAAATCTACTCCTCGACTACATTTTGTTGTAAATAATGTTTTTTTTCTTTTTGATAAAAAATCATCAATTGCTTTATTACTCTGTTGTTGAATACTTCTTAATTCATCTTGGCTTATTAAATTATCAAATTTTAATTCATCAAATTCTTTTTGTGTTGGAAGATCACTGAATGCATTTACATGTACCAAAGTTTGTCCTTCGCAATTCGCGAGTGCACAATCTAACATTTTTAAATATCTTGGTCTTGTTAACATTCCGTTTTTAAAATTTGCATAGTTACATGCTCGTTCTACTCCTGTTCGATATAAATTTATGTCTCCTGGCATTTTTGTTTCTGCTTCTATTATTTTGAATTTTTTTAATCCGTATATATCTCTTAATACTTCTTCTGAATGTAAAGTTCCACTCATCATTATTAGGATATTTCCTTGTGATGTTAATTCTTCTACTTTTTTTGCTAGATTTATTGTTACTAATGTTATTAATACGTTTTCTTCTTGTTGTTGTTTCGAGTAAAGAGTTTCTTGTTTTTTATCTCTTGTTTGTCGTTCTATTGTTATATATGTTTCATCTAAAACACTTTCAAAACTTCTTGCAATTTCTAAAACACGATTATAATAATTCATTTCTTCATCTTCTGCTAGATTAGGATTCTTTATTATTTTCTTTAATAAATCAATAAATTTTGTTTGACTTAATCTTTCACAATCTATCTCTTGTGATTTATCGTAAAGTAATGTATTTGTTTCATAAATAATTTCTTTTAAGGCTACTCTTCTTTCTTTATTTTCAGGCATTAAGCCTGACATTGATGTTAATAATCTTTGTACATTAATTCTTCTTTCGTTTGCAAAATTATCTAGAAACTCATCACACTCATCAATAATATCAATTTCTGTTTTGGGTTTTCTTCCAATTTCTATTTCTATTAAATATTTTGCGGCATTGAATATTAATACGTCACTTTTTGCATAATTTTCATATTGATCAAAATATGCACAACCTTTTTTTCTTCTAAATAATGCAAAATCTTTTCCGGATACTGTTGGAAATCTTAATTTTTCCACTTCGTCAAGTCCTTTTGGTTTCATTTCTGCAGGTAATAGTGGTGACCAATATGGACAGACAGGAGCTACATTCATTCTTTTTATGTCACTAATTGTTGAAAAATCTTCTTCTGAAACATTGGGATTCTCTCGTATATATTCCATTAGTTTTTCTGTATTTTTTTCTCGTATTTCTATTGAACATGGTAAATCTTTTTGATCTGCTAATCCACTTTTGAAAGGACAAGAAAAATTTGCTCGACCTTTTATCATTGATATCTTTAATGGTTTCCCATTGTTTTTTAGAATGAATTTTTCTTGAGTATAGTCTTTTTCGTATTGTTCTTGAAGTGATTTTATTGGAACTACAATTGATGATTTTTTGAATTCTTTTGCTAAGTTTAATGCAATTGCGCTTTTACCTGTTCCACAAACTCCTTTTATGAATATTATATTGTGTCCATTTTCTATTTCTTTTAAGATTTCATTTACTACTGTTTCTTGTGTCTTCCCATTCGTAAATTCTAATGGTTTTAGTGGTTCTCCCTCGGCATCGAATATATTTGAGGAATTTTTATCTGTTCGTTTATATAAAGACCAATTCATTTTATCACCTTCGTGATAAAAAAAGCTAAGACGTTTTTAAGGATTTAGGTGAAAAAGAGAATCAGAATGGAAATTATATTTTAAAATAATAATAAAAAATTAACCTTTACAATTCCTTTTCAACATAAACTTTAGCTTTATCAATTCTATATCCTAATTTCTTGTAATATTCTCTTACTCCAATTCCGGAAATCACTCTTATTCTTTTATAACCTTTTTTCTTAGCAATTTTTTCTGCTTCTTGCATTAGTAGTTTCCCTAATCCCTTATGTTGCCATTTCTCTATATCTTTTTTTCCTAATACTGATGCTGGTCCATATACGTGTAATTCTCTAATTGTTGCAATTGATTTTTTATTTTTTTCAAGTCTTAGTCTTGCTAATCCGAACAATAAGTCATCCTTATTTATTACTTCTATAAAATATTCTGTTCCTTCACTTGCTTTATATTTTGTAATTTTTATTTTTGTATTTGTATCTAATTTTCTTTTGTCTCTTAGTGCAAAACCTATTTCCCTAAATCTAATTTCTTCAATTCTTGTTTTCGCTTTTCTAATATCCTTTTCAATATCTTGTCTTAAATCAATATTTATTACTCCTGCTACTAGATATTCCGGTGGAATCTCTCGCATTATTCGCATTATTCGACAGTATCTTGGAGTTAATATTATCATTTCTTTAATTATTTCAATTGTTTTTTCTTTACTATAAGGACTATATTCTCCACCCCAATACATATCTTCTAATCCAGACCCTGGCATTACTTGACATGGATAAATTTTGACTTGATCTGGTTTGTAATTTCTATTTTTGAAAACTTTTTTGAATAATTGTATATCTTTTTCTGGATTACTACCTGGGATGCCTGGCATTAAATGATAGCCTATTTTGAATCCTGCTTTCTTTAATCGTTTTGTTGCATCAATAACATCTTGGACCGTGTGTCCTCGGTTTACTTTTTGATATATTTTATCATCTATTGCTTGTATTCCCAATTCTACTCTTGTGGCTCCGTAATTTAAAATTTCTTTTATATGAGCATCAGTGCAATAATCGGGTCGTGTTTCTATACACAATGCTGTGCATCTATGTTTTGCTTTTTCGTTTAACTTTTTCGCTTGTTTTAGTGTTTTGGATTTTTTACCATTTAATGCATCATAACATCCTTTGATAAATTGTGGTTTGAATTCTTCTGGATAAGCCAAAAAAGTTCCTCCCATAATAATAAGTTCTATTTTTTCGACAGGATGTCTCATAGATTTTAACATTTTGATTCTTGCTCTTACTTGCTTGTATGCATCATAATCATTAGCTTTTGCTCGCAGAACGGCTGGACTTGTCGGTGTATAACTTTGTGGTGCATTTAATGTTGGACAATATAAACAAGCTCCATGAGGACATGCTCTTGGTGGGACCATTACTGCCACTGGTGCAACTCCTGAGATTGTTCTTGTAGGTTTTTTTATCAACTTTTTTTTAGACATAATTAAGGGAATTGTTTTAAACTTATAAATTCTTTGTCTACTATGAAAGAAAAAACGCAGGAAGAAGTTTGGGATGCAATTGCTCCTTCTTGGAATGAATATAAAAAAAGCACTTTCCCTGTTTTAAAGAATTTTTTAAAAGATAAAGGTGGGAAAATTCTTGATTTGGGTTGTGGTTCTGGTAGAAATTGTATTGAATTGAAAAAAGATGTTATTTATTATTGTGTTGATTTTTCTAATGAGATGTTGAAATTAGCTAAAAAAAATTTAAAGGAAAAAAGCATTAAAGGAGAATTCTTATATTCTAAGAGTTCTAAAATCAGTTTTGATAATGAATTCTTTGATTTTTCTTTATGTTATGCGATGTTACATTGTTTGGAGAGTAAAGATGAAAGAGTTGCTACTTTGAAAGAATTGTTTAGAACGCTTAAGAAAGGAGGTGAAGCTTTAATCACAACATGGGGACGAGGTTCTAAGAGAATAAAAAATCGTCCAGAAAGTGGTTATGTCCCTTGGACATTAAAGGAAAGTGGGGATAAGGTTGAAAGATATAATTATATTTATGAATATGATGAATTGAAAAAAGAAGTTGAGAGTGTTGGTTTTGATATTGTTAAAATGTGGGAAGACTATAATATTAATATTGTGGTAAGAAAAAAATGATTAATTTTATGATTACTCTTTTTTAGGTTGAATTTTTATAAAATCTGTTAATAATCCTTTCTTTTTTTCTGTCATTTCACTTGTATATGCATCTATTTTTAATCTTTGCATTTCTAATCCGTTTAAGCAAGTTATATTCCATTCATTATCTTTTAAAATTGCAATTATTTTTGGGTAATCTTTGCCTATTTTTTCTTTTACCGTTTTTTTTAAATTATCTAAGTCAACTTTTAAATTTAGATTATCTAATTCATTTGACGATTCTACTTTATCTTTGTATAATATGAATGTGTTGAATGGATATTCAAAGCTTGTTATTTTTTGTTGATCTTTAATAAAATAATCTAATTGTAATTTATCTCCATCGTTTCCTAAAATAAAGAATCCTGCACATAAATATGCTTTCGGATATTTTTGTATAAAATCCTTATAAGAATCTCTTGTTTTTAATTCTGTTAATAATTCTTTGATTTTCATATTAAAAGTAATCTTATTTTGCTTTTAAGGTTTTATATTCCTAAGCCAATTAGAATCCCTTCTATTATTGCAGCTATTATTAGAAGTGGAATTATTATTAAGCAAAATGTTTTGATTGATTTAGAGATTTCTTCTTTCATTATTTCATTTTTTGAGGATAGATATAGTGCTATTAGAACTGCTGATAGGATTAGCATATTAAAAATTACTAACAATATTACTGCTGGGTTTGATAATAATATCTCTGGTGATGAGATTGTCATTCCGGAAACAATCATGTTTAAATGTAAATTAATTGGGAATGTTATTATTGATATTAAGGAAATCAATAGAAATCTATTTTTTTGTTTTTTTATCTTAAAAATTTCTTTTAGAAATAAGTTTGCTAAGTATAATGCTAGTCCCATTGAAATAAAAATTGCTGTCAATTCAAAAATTCCATGTGGAATAAATCTTAGTAATACATTCAATCCTTGTATATCTGCTGCTAATCTTCCAACAAAACCTCCAACATATCCATTAAAAATGCTTGAGAATAAAGGCATTATTCCGAATGCTAATCCAAAAATTAATGATACAAAACTTGCTCGTAAGTTATTGAAAAAAATTGTTGTTATTGTCTTATATATGCTTAATCCAACAAACATATTGGCCATCCCTGATAACATAATTTTTAATTCTGATTCATAAAAAATTGGGAATGCAAATCCAATAAAAAACGCTAAGAAAAATATTCCTAACGATAAGACAGTATACCACTTAACTTTGATTAATAATTTGAAAATTTCTTTATACTCTTTTTTTAAACTTAATTTCATTTTAATTCCTAAATTGATTTGACATCATTTTAGTTTTTCTTGGATATTTCGTTTTTATATAGTATGCATAAGCTAATCCAGCTAATAACCCTCCTAGGTGTGCCATGTTTCCAATTGGAAGGTCCATGAATAATGCAACGATGATTAGCGGAATTATTGAGACTAGTGGTAGTGCCCACATTGGCATTTCTAGTGGTAAGGAATATTTTTTCAGATTTGAATTAAGACTTAACATTGATGTAATTGCTACGATAAAATAGATTGTAACTATTATATTAATTATACCTAAGATTGCAGAATTTACTGGGAATATTGCGATAAGTATGTATTGGATTATTATTGCAATTATTGGTCCTGCTATCATATAAACTTTTATTTTTGGAGTTAGTAATGCTAATACTCCAACAAAACCGAATAATGCTCCTGATGCTCCAATTCCGTAAACGGTTGGATCTCCAAAAATTCTCATTAGAATTGGATTAACTCCTAAAAAATTAGAAACTAAAGTCCAAAATATTCCTGCAAATAAACCAGAAATTAAGTATAGATATATTACTCTTTTTTTACCAATTAATTTTTCTACAAAATTTCCAATAAAATAGAATGAAACCATATTTACAAATAAATGCCAGAATGTAAAATGCGTAAACATACTTGTTAATAATGTCCAAAGTCTTTGTCCTGAGAGTATTGTTATTGGTTGTAGTGCTACAAAATTTATTATATTATATTGTTTAAAAATTATTGATAATAACCAAACTAAAACAAAAACTATTACATTTGTAATAATTAATTTATTCGTCATACTTGATAAATTGAATTTATTGAATTGCATAAGGTTAGAAATTATTTTTTAATTTTTTTAGTTGTTGATTTCTTTGTTGCTGTTTTAGTGGTAGTTTTTTTTGTCGTTTTTTTCTTTACTGGAGTTTTTTTAGCTGTTGTTTTCTTCTTAGCAGGAGCTTTCTTTTTTGTTACAACTTTTGTTGGATTATTTTTCTCATCTTCTGCTTTTTTAGCCGCTCTTATTGCTGCTCTTTTTTCTTTTTGTTCCTGTTTCTTTGCTTCAGCTTCTTTTTCCAACTTTTTATTTATTCTTGCAATTTTTTTCTTTTCTTTTTCTCTAACAATTTCTAATTCTTCTTGTATTTTCTTAATTTCATTCGTTCTTCTTGTTATTTTTGCTTTAATATCTCTTATATGTGGTGCTCCGTCGGAAAGTTCATAAATCTCAGCACATTCTTCACAACTAAATCCATGTTCTAATGCAATATCTTCAGTTACTTCAATTTTGCAGTATGGACAAATATAGTATCTTTTGGTTTGTCTATCTTCCAATCGTACTTTTAATTTATCTATTTTTTTATTTAAAAATTGTTCGATTAAAGCTATTGATTTTTCTATATTTAATGTCCAATAATAAATATACCATCCTTTTTTTTGGTCTTTTTTTCTGGTAAATGATACTAACCCATAATTTGATAATTTGTAAAGAATATTTCTTACTTGATTTACTGTCAAATCCATTTTTTTAGCAATTAAAAATTCGTTAACATTTTTTTTATTAAATAAAGTCTCAACTATACGTCCATTGCCCTCACCCGCTAAATCCTCAATTAAATTGAATAGAAGCTTTTCCTGCATTAGTGCTAAAATATTTATTAGTTTAAATACCTTTCTTTTTTATATTTTTTATATTTTGCGATTTCCGACGATAAAGCTTACTGTCATTATCAAATTAAACTAAATATATAAAAAGAATTATTAATTATATTAATTATGGCTTTATTCAAACATAAGGATAGTATTCCTGAGTTACCAATGGCACCAAGTTTTCCATCTAGTACTAAAATACCTTCTAGAAATAATATTAATGAATTGCCTACATTACCTGTTCCAAATTCTCAAAAAGATAATTTTGGTGAGGAAATGGTAAAATCTGCTATTTCTGATTTAAGTGCTGCTGAGGAAAATGAGGTGAATTGTAGAGAGATTGTAAAAGATCCTCTACATGTAAATCAAGAAGTAAATAATAGTCATGTTGTTCAACAAAATGTTCCTATAGCACCAGTTGCTCCAGAGAAGAAAACTATTTTTGTAAAGGTAGATAAATATCATGCATTACAAGATGCTTTAGGTGAGATTCAAGAACAAATTAAAAATTTATCTAAACAAGTTCAGACATTGAAAGAAGTTAAAACTAGACAAGTTACAGAAATTAATGTTTGGGATGAAGAAATGAAGAAAATAAATCAAAGATTATCAAAAATTGATTCTGGTATTTTCGGAGAGGTATAAATATGGTCGCTAAGACAAAAATTACTTCTAAATCTAAGACGAACTCTGGTCGTAAGAATGTTGAACCTTTATTCTATATTGCTAATGCAAAATCTTTCAAAGCTGCGAAAATAAATTTACTTACGGCTAAATCTAGTGTTTTAATGTCTAGAAATTTTAGTGTGAAATTTTTAGATGCTATTGAAAAAGAAGAGTTAGCTAAACAAGATATAAAAAGAACACTAAATAGAATTGCTTTATTATTGAGAAAAATTAAAACTGCATTACCTGTTGTTTCTCAACAAACTTTAATATCTAAGAAAAAGAATATTGTTCATAGAGCAATTATTACTAAAGGTGATAGTGGAAATAGTGAAAAAACAGAAATTGATGTTGAATTAGATGCTATTAATCAAAAACTGAAAGAGCTTGCTGGTCTTTAATTAAATAGTTTTAAAAATATAATTTTCTAATATTTAATATGGTAATTACCAGAACAGATTTAATACAAAAATATATTGATTTTTTTAGAGGGAAAGAGCATCATGCAATCAAAAATTCATCATTAATCCCTGAAAATGATCCAACTGTTTTATTTACAACTGCTGGGATGCATCCACTCGTTCCGTTTTTATTGGGAGAAAATCATCCTTTAGGAAAAAGATTGACAAATGTTCAGAGGTGTATTAGGACTGGTGATATTGAGGAAGTTGGAGATAGTGTCCATCATACTTTATTTGAAATGTTAGGGAATTGGAGTCTCGGAGATTATTTTAAAGAAGAATCTATTGAATGGTCTTTTGAATTTTTAACTAAAATTTTAAAAATTCCTGTTGATAGAATTGCTGTTAGTGTTTTTGCTGGTGATAATGATGTTCCTAAAGATAATAAGTCTGCTGAAACATGGAAAAAAATGGGTATTTCTGAAGATAGAATTGCTTTTTTACCTAAATCTGATAATTGGTGGGGTCCTGCTGGTGAGACTGGTCCATGTGGTCCAGATACAGAAATTTTTTATTGGAAATTAAATAAAGAAAATACACCAGAAAAGTTTGATTCTAATAATCCTAATTGGCTTGAAATTTGGAATAATGTTTTTATGGAATATAATAAAAATAGTGATGGTAAATATGAAGAAGCGAAACAAAAGAATATAGACACTGGTATGGGTATTGAGAGAACTGTTGCTGTTCTGAATGGTTTAGAAGATAATTATTTAGCTGATATGTGGAAACCAATTATTGAAGAACTTGAAATTTTATCTCATAAAAAATATGAGAATAATGAAAAACAAATGCGTTTGGTTGCTGATCATATTAAGGCTGCTGTTTTTATTATTGGAGATGGTGTTGCTGCTGGGAATGTTGAACAAGGATATATTCTAAGGAAATTAATCCGTCGAGCGATTAGAAGCTTAAGATTATTAGGTGTTGATATTATGAATATTGATTCTACTGTTGAAATTGCAAAAAAAGTTATAGAAATTTATAGTGATTATGAGCATTTACAAATTCAAAAAGATGCTATTTTTAATGAATTGAAAAGAGAAGAAGATAAATTTCAAAAAACATTAGATAAAGGATTAAGAGAATTCAAAAAAATGTCTATAGATAATAAAATTTCTTGTAAAGAAGCTTTTTTCTTGTATCAAAGTTATGGTTTCCCTCTTGAAATGATTGAAGAAATGGCTAAGGAGATTAATGTAGAAGTTGATGTTAAAGGATTTAATAGCGAATGTAAATTACATCAAGAATTATCTAGAAGTTCTTCTGCTGGTAAGTTTAAGTCTGGTTTAGCTGATAATAGTGATGCTACAAAGAAATTACATACCGCTACTCATCTCTTGAATGAGACCTTAAGAATCGTTTTGGATAATCCTGATGTTTTTCAAAAAGGATCTAATATTACTTCTGATAGATTAAGATTCGATTTTAACTTTGATAGAAAATTAACTAATGAAGAATTGAAAAGAATTGAAGATTTGGTTAATCTAAAAATTGAATCTGAATTACCTATTCGTTGTGATATTATGAAATTAGATGATGCAAAAAGATGTGGTGCAATGGGTGTTTTTGATTCTAAGTATGATGATGAGGTAAAAGTTTATTCAATGGGCGCTATTGGGAAAGAATTTAGTAAAGAAATTTGTGCTGGACCTCATGTTAAAAATACTAATGAGTTGGGACATTTTAAAATTGTGAAAGAAAGTAGTTCATCTTCTGGAGTAAGGAGAATTAAAGCTATTTTGGAATAGTTTAAACCGTTAATTCATCCAATGAGTGAACATTATATATTTCTCTTGCTTTGTAACCTTTATTTTCAAGATCTTCAATTCCTAGAATATTACATTTTGCTTTTGATTGTTCTGAGAAAAGAGGTTCTCCATCTTTATTTATACCTAAATATAAAATAACATGCGTTAACTCTCTTTGTTGATGTTTCTCATCTAAACCATTTTGATAGTTGCTAAAAGGTACATTTATACCTATAATTGATCCAGGTTCTGCTTGTAAAATTTTAGAATATATATCACTATCTTTTACTTCGACTACTTCATCTGAATTATATCGTCTATTCCATGCATGACAAGGATTATATTTTTTATTAAAAAGTTCTTTTGCTGCAAATCTAGTATATTTAGAACAGTTAAAAATTCCTAATTTTAATGCTCCATATCGTGGAACATTAAGTATTTCGCCATTATTCATTTTTGTTGAAGTATATTTTGTTCGTAATTCTAAATCTTTGTGAGAAAGATTTCCACTAAGAACTTCTTTTGCAATATCTATTCCATTTCCTACATATTGTTTTATTTTCATAATAGTTAGAGTAAAAGTATACTTATAAAACCTTCTATTTGTTGTTACAACTTAGTGACATACTATATGTTCCAATATTTCATTTCTCTCAATTGATTGATGTTATTTTTGTACATATTTCGTAAATCATTAATTTTGAAGAATTGTGTAATTATTCTATCGAATCCTGGTCCCCATGCTAAAACTGGTACATGTTTACCAAATATTGGGATTGTTACTTCTGGTCTAAACATTCCTGCTCCTCCTAACTCTACCCATTTTTTATGTACAGGATGAAATACATCAATTTCTAAACTTGGTTCTGTGTATGGGAAATATGCTGGTCTTATTCTTAGATTTTCATATCCCATTTTTTTGAAGAATTGAATTAAATATCCTAACAATTGTCTGAAATTTGCATCTTTGTCTACTACGATTCCTTCTGTTTGATTAAATTCGAATCCATGAGACCAATCTACTGTTTCATTTCTAAAACATTTTCCCAATGCGAAATATTTTGCTGGAAATTCATTTGATTTTGCAATTTCGTGTAGTGTTTGAATTGACCATGGTGTTGTATGAGTTCTTAGTAAAACTTTTTTTGCATCTTCTTCTTTCCATTTTGTACACCAACCTAAACTTCCATCACAACCACCTTCATGCGATTTCTTTACTTGTTCAATTTTTTCTTTTGATGGCAATTTCCCTATCATATCTTTTATAAAAAAAGTATCTTGCATTTCTCTTACTGGATGGTCTTGAGCTGTAAAAAGTGCATCAAAATTATAAAATCCTGTTATTGACATCTTTCCTGTCATTTCTTTAAATCCCATATCTAACCAAATTTGTTTTGCAGAATCTGTTGCTTGATTTACGAAATGTCTTTTTCCACCATATATTCTTGGGACTGGTGTTGTCAAATCGTATCTTCTGAATTTTTTCGAATTCCAAATATTTGATTTTAAAATTTTAGGTGTTAATTGTTCTATCATATCGGACTTTATGTTCATTGAAGATATTTTTTTCCCTAATTCTGTTAGTTGTGTTGTTATTGTTTTTTGTTCTTTTATTTCTATTATTTCTTTTCTTTTCTTTAAATTTTCTAATGCTAATTTTTCTTGTGGTTCTAGATTCTCTAATGGTTTTGGTAAAGTTTCAAGAAATTGTTCTTCTAGTGATTTTTTTGTTATGCTTGAGGGCTGTGCTGTTAGGACTATAATCCCTTTTTGTATCTCTACTAATGCTTTTCTCTTCAATGTTCCTAATGAAACCTTTGCTTCGTTGTCGCTTAATCTTGTTTTTGCTTTAATATCTCTAATTGCAATTTCTTTTTCTTTTAAAAGTGCATTTAATAAGATTCTTTCTGGTAATCCTTTCTTTGAATATTGAATTCCAAAAACTCCCAAATCTATTATTTGGCTTTCTTGTTGTGTTATCATTACTAGATTTTTATTTTTTAGGAATGCTAATGCTCGTAGAATAGTTGTTTTATCTAATTCTTCTGTTACTAAATTGTCTACTGTTTGTTCTTCTTCTCTTAATAATGGTAAGACTTTTCTTTCTATAGGGGAAAGTGATTCTATTAAATTCTGTTCATCCATAGAGTTATTATTATTTTAATGTTTTTAAGTTTTAGGACAGAGTTTAAATCATATAGAAACAATTATAAATATTCTTGAGGTTTATATTTCATGAAAAAGGTGATTGGGTATATTCTTGCATTAGTTGGGTTTGCTATTATTGTTTCTGGTTTGGGATTTTTTCAGTTGAGTTTTTTTGAAGGTGCACCTGCTCATTATTCTATTATTGCTGGTATTATTGTTATTATTTTTTCTATTATGTTTTTGAAAGATGATATGAAAGAAGATAATAAAGTACAAAGTGAAATTCCTAAAGATTTGCCTATTTATGAAGGAGATCAAATTATTGGATATAGAAGACCAAATGATAATATTAAGGATAAAGGAAAGAAAAGAAATAAGAAAAAGGTTACTAGGAGCAAGAAATGAATGTTAATCCTATTTCTTTTGATAATTTAGTTTATAGTTTGCAGAGTGATTGGCTTGGGTTTGCTGTTGTTTTTGCTATTGTTTTTTCTGTTGCTTATATTGGTATTTCGAGATTTTTTATCAAAGGTGGTAGAATTGTTCAAGAGAATGTGGGAAATGGAAGAACTAGGAATGTTAGAGAAAAAAAACATATTGACAATAAACCTTTTGTTATTATTATTGCTGCTTGTATTGCACTTCTAGTTTCTGCAAGTGTGATGCAGATGGGAACATTGAGAATTAAAGATAGTGGTTATGGTATTATTGCGAGTATGGGTGTTGTATTGGTTGTTATTATTATTTTAACTATTCCTTTTTACAAATTCTTAGATATGAATATTAATAGTAGAGTTATTACTAATTTGCTGTCATTTACTTTTATTTGGATTGTTACATTTATGATGAGGTTCCAAGGAATAAAATTAGGTAATCTTCCAGGGACTTGGTTAAATGTGTTGAATTTTTTTGGAAATGAAAGATTCTTGCTTGTAGGATTGATTGGAGCAATTATCTTAGGTTTGATTTTTAAAAAAAGATAAATTATTTAAGAATTCTATAATTGTTTAGTATAGGTATTTTTATAAATAATAGAACTCTTGAATAATTATGAAAAGGGGATGTTTATCTTCAAAAAAGATAGTATTGAAAGGGGGTATATTAAATTATGAATAAAAAAAACGTAATGGTTTTATCTGTTTTAATGCTATTTGCTTTTTCTTTTATGTTTAGTTTTGTTGAAGCTGCTCAAGGTCTCGATCAAGATTGTAATCGAGGTATTATTGCTACTCTTCTAGGACAAAATTGTGCTAAAGGATTATATTGTGAAACAACTTCGTTTGAACCTGCAGATGGATATTCTGGTAGATGTAAAACGGATTATTACGAAACATTAGAAAGAGGTTCTCCAATAATTCAGTTGGATAAAGTATTTGATTCAAATACTGGAAAAGATCCTCAATTGTTTGACAGAATTTTAGTATTTATTCTTGTTAGCGTAGTAATGTTTGGAATTTTTGATAAAGTTTCTATTTTTGGGAAGAAAAACAAATGGATTAATTTTGTGATTGGAGGTGTTCTTGGTTTGATTGGTGTAAGATTTTTACCTGATGATATAATTATTGGATTATCTACTCCTACAACAGCATTAACAGCCTTAATATTTGCTGGACTACCTTTTTTAGCAGTATATTTTATAGCTAATACAAATTTTACCGATAATAAAGGTAATAATACGGTATTTCCAAAATTTATTTGGTTAGCATATTCAGTTTTTGTTTTAATAATGTCTATTATTAATTATGTAAAAACTCCGAATTTAGCTACTTTATTAATTGGGATTGTTTTTGCTATACTAGGATTTGTAATGATGGCAACAATTAGTACTAAACTAATTAGACAAGCTAAAAAGGATGGTAATACAATTTCTGCATCTGCAAAAGGTGGTAGAACAACATCTTTGCTAAAAATATTAACAGCTCAAGAAAAAGATCTTAATATGTTAATTGAAGCAGGATCAAATATAAAACCTGATGATGATGCGGCAATAAAAATAAATGCAGATTTAACAGAAGATGCTTCGGAAAGAGTTAAAAGGACAAAAAAAGCATTAGAAAAGCTAGGTAAAAAATTTACTGCTTAAATCCTTATTTTTTATTTTTTATTTTTTATTTTTTATTTAAAACTATAGATGTTATTATGCAAAATTATATAAAATTATAATAATTTATGAAGGTACTTAAAATTTTATTATTCCTGATAGCAATGGAACTATCTATAATAAAAATATTCCAACTTCTTATTATAGAATCTCATCTTTGGCAGATTCAATGTTATTCTTATTAACTATATCCATAGTCTTTGCTCTTTGTCCTTCTAACTTAGCATTTAATACTTCATCTTTTGCTTTTTCATGTCCTATAATATTCTTAAAAATATTCAATCCAACAATACTTAAAATAATAATCACTATAACAACCCAAAATCTTCTTGTCGCAAATATTGTAGTTACATCTACACCACTCATTATATAACTATAAGCAATATTTACACTACCACCTCTCCATCCAATTAATGCCATTGCTGTTGCTGCTAAAAATTGTTGCCATTTCTTTTCTAAAAAAGGGATTAGTCCTAGTATCAAAAATAATGTATAAAATAATACTGATAAAAGCATTAAATATATTACAAATTGTTCTAAAGTTGGTTCTTCGTTTGTTATTTTAAAAAATTGATTCATTACTGGTTTTAAAAAATCTGGCAAAGGTGTCTTTACATATGAGTTCTTAACCTTATCATATTCTTGCTTAAAATCGCTTCCAATATTTTCTAATTCTATTTCTTCTTGCGGTTCTAATCCTAAAAAATCTGCTTTAACATTCTCCTTTGCAGTTATTAAAATAATGCTAAAAATTAATAAAGATATTAATAAAATCAAATTCACCTTTTTATTCATAATATATTTTAGTTAATTTTATTTATATTTGTTTTGATTAATTTTATAAAGTATTATTCGTTTGTTTTGTTATGGATAAGAGCAGATTATTTGCATTCTTTTTTATTTTTTTACTTAGTTTTTCAATTGTTAGTGCTATTAATAGCGATATGAGTAGTGAGGTTGATCAGATTGAAAGTGTTCTTGATAAAGTTGACGATATTTATGATGTTGATAATCAGGAATTTAATCCTGATACTATTGAATTTGGAAAGAGTGCTGCAAACGAAAGAATTAATATTATTAATGATTGGTTAGACGAAAATGCTAGTTGGTTAAGATTTATTCTTAGGATGACTCCTCAATTAAGCTGGTTATTTTTTATTAATTTCTATTTTTTTCTATGGTTTGTTGTTTATGTGTTTTGGGAATCTCCAAAATATGTTGAAATTTTTAATGATAATCAAAATAAGTGGTTAACTAGATTTATTGGGCTTATCGTTATGAGCGCATTTTTAGCATTGAATGCTACGGTTATTATATCAAATGGTGTTTTAGCATTCATAAGTGTCTTAAATAATGTTATTGGAAAGACAATCATTGCTGTTTTAATTGGGTTTGTTTTATTTATTGTATTATCTATAATTGCACCTACTCTTGTCATTAAAATAATTAAGACTATTAGAAAAGTTAAACAGGTTAAAGGGGTCGTTAAATCTGGAGTTGCTGGTTCTAAGGAAATTAACAATTCTTTAAATGAAGTTGAAAAAATTAAAGAAGAATTTAATCACCAACTTGATATTGCGAAAGGTCGTAATCAAGGTTTCGATAAATGAATTATAATTTTACTTTAGATTTATGTTTTTTTAAAAATGTTGTAAAAAATAATGCTGTTAATTTTGTATAATTATTTGGATGTCTTGTAACTAATTCTAATGTTTTATTCATGTAAGGGATTGAATATAATGATCCGATTGAAATATCAAAAATTATAATTACAAGTGCTGTAATTAATGCTACTAATACGCTAATTATTATCCAAACAAACATATTAAATTTATTGATTTTTTGTTTTTAAGTTTTTGGATTCAAAAGTTTTTTAAATTAAGATATCCCTATTATGTTATTGCGCTGGTAGTTAAGAGGTATAATCCAACGTTGCCAACGTTGTGTCCCGGGTTCGATTCCCGGCCTGCGCATATTGTAATTACAAAAAGATGCTATGGAGAAATTAAACTTATTTTTTGTAGAAATAATAAATTATAGAAAGGTTATTGGTTAAATGGATTTTATTATTAAAGAATTAACAATTGATTTATTGCAGTTAAATGGATTGTTGGAAACTTTATCTCACATGAGAGAAACAGGAAACATCTCAATAGAGAATAGAATTAAAATATTAAAAAAAATAAATTATCAAGATAGTCATATTTTTGTTGCAATTAATAATACTGAGATTATTGGAACCTCTACTGTTTTAATTGAACAAAAATATATTCGGAATGGTGCATGTGTATGCCATATAGAAGATGTCTCTGTGAATAAGAGGTTTATTGGTTTAGGAATCGGTAAATCTGTGATGAAGGAAAGTATAAAGTATGCAAAAAAACGTAATTGTTATAAAATAATTTTAGATTGCTCAAATGAGGTAAAACCATTTTATGAAAAATTTGGATTTAAAAAAGAAGATAATCATATGAGAATAAATTTATGATATATTTACCAAAAAGTTTATAAACAAATAATTCAGTTAATAAATATTAGAGAAAAGAAATGAAGAAAATATTATTACTTTCTCGAAAATTATAAAATATGGCAGAAAACAGAAAAATAGTTATTCCTGGAGAAACAATAGTTACTGGTGGTAATTATTTACCTAGTGATGGAACTTATAGAGATAATGAAGATGTTGTTGCTATGAAATATGGTTTGGCTTCTATTGATGATCAAAGAGTTAAAGTTATTCCTTTATCTGGAAAATATTTCCCTAGAAGAGGTAATACAATTATTGGGACAATTGTTGATATCACAATGAATGGTTGGTTAATTGATTTTGGTGCTCCTGGAAAATCATTTTTATCTTTGAATGAAGTACCTAGATATATTAATAAGAATGAATTGAGAGATTTTTTAGATTTTGGAGATAGTGTTGTTGTTAAGATTTGGAATATTGGAGCTAGAGGGATTGATGTTTCTATGAAAATGAGAGGATTTGGAAGAATTGAAGGTGGAATGTTAATTGATGTTAATCCAAATAAGGTTCCTAGAATTATTGGTAAGGAAGGTAGTATGGTAAGATTAATTAGAGGAGCTACTAATTGTAATTTAACTGTTGGTCAAAATGGTAAGGTTTGGATTAGAGGAGATTCTTTAGATAATGAAATTAATGTAAGAAAGATTGTTGAATATATTGTTGAGAATTCTGCTATTAGCGGATTAACTGAAAAAGTAGAAAATTTTATAAAAGGATTAGGATTGACTGTTGTTAAAGAAGAGAGAGCTCCTGTTTCTGAAGAAGTTAAGGGTGAAGAAATTGTGAGTAATGATGAAAATAAATCATCAGAAGATAGTATTAAGGATGAAAAAGTTGAAGAAGTAAAAATGGAGAAAACTGAATAAAATGGTAGAATCTTTATATAAAAAACGAATTGATGGAAGAGCTTTTAATGAGTTGAGACCGATTAAGACTAAAGTTGGAATTATTCCTTCTGCTGATGGTTCAGCTATGTTTGAAACTGGTGGAACAAGAGCTATTGCTGTTGTTAGAGGTCCAAGAACTTTACATCCACAACATATGCAAGATTCAAAAACTGGTATTTTAAGAGTTAATTATGGTATGATGCCTTTTTCTGTTTGGGATAGAATAAGACCTGGACCTTCTAGAAGAAGTGAAGAAATATCTAAAGTCTGTGAATGGGCATTAAGTTCTGTTTTGGATTTATCTGCTTTCCCAAATTCTGTTGTTGATGTTTTTATTCAAATCCCTCAAGCTGATGCTGGTACTAGAGTTGCTGGATTGAATGCTGCAGCTATGGCTTTAGCTGATGCTGGATTACCTATGAAAGAAATGATTTCTGCTATTGCTGTTGGTAAATGTGATAGAACTTTAGTTGTTGATGTTGATAAGGCTGAAGAAGATTTTCATGAAGGTGAAGGACCTACTGATATTCCTGTGGCTATTACTTCTAGAACTAAAAATGTTGCATTACTTCAATTAGATGGTAAGATTTCTGTTAGTGAATTAGCTGAAGCTATTGAAATGGCTAAAGTTGCTTGTGGAGATATTTTAAAAGTACAAATGGAAGCTTTAAAAAATAGAAAAGGTGGTGATGATAATGAGTAAAGTTATTATACCTAAATTACAAGTTGAAAGAATTATTTCTGCTTTGAAAGAAAATAAAAGATTGGATGGTAGAAGTCCTTTAGAATATAGAGATATTAAAGTTGAAAGGAATTTAAGTAATAGTGCTGAGAGTTCTGTATCTGTAAAAATTGGTAAAACAGAAGTTTATTGTGGAGTTAAGATGGCTGTTACAACACCATATTCTGATTCTCCTAATGCTGGAACTTTTATGATGACTGCTGAGATGCATCCTATGGCTTCTAATAATTTTGACATGGGTAGACCAGGAATTAATGCTATAGAACTTGCTAGAGTGATTGATAGAGGTATTAGAGAATCTGGTTTTATAGACTTTGAAGGTTTATGTATTAAAGAAGGTGAAAAAGTTTGGCAAGTTTTTGTTGATGTTATTATTGTAAATGACGATGGTAATTTATTTGATGCTACTGGTTTAGCTGCTTTAATTGCTCTTGGAAGTGCGAAATTACCTGTATATGATAAAGAAGAAGATAAATTAGAACATGAATTGAGTAATATTCCTTTACCTCTAAATAAAGAATTAATGTCTTTTAATATGACTTTATATAAAGTTGGTGATAAAATAATTGTTGATCCTTCAAGAGAAGAAGAAGAAATTTCAGATTATAGATTGAGTGTTGCTTTTGGAGATAATGATGGTGAAGCTAGAATTACAGCTTTACAAAAAGGGAGAGCTGGAGTTATTAATACTGAAGATATGAAAAATATTTTGAAGGTTGTTGAAGATAAATTTGCAACTATGTTTCCTAAGGTTAAAACATTTGTTTGGGATGAATAAAAAGATGGCTGAAAAACAAGAATTTACTAAGTATGAGAGGGCTCGAATTATTGGTGCTAGAGGTTTACAAATTTCTATGGATGCTCCTTTATTAGTTAAGATGAATAAAGAAGAATTGAATGGTATTAATTATGATCCTTTAAAAATTGCTGAGAAGGAATTAGATAGTGGAAGTCTACCTATTACTATTAATCAACCTATCCCAAAAAGACAAGAAGATGATATTAAGAAAGTAAAAATTGAAGAACAAACTCCTTCTGATGAATCTAAGATAAAAGCAGAAGAACAATTGGAGGCTGATATTGCTGAAAGTGGTGAGATGATGCAACTTAATGTATCAGATGATGATTCTGTGAGTAAAGACGTTTCTAAAAATGATTTAGAATAATTTTCAATTAATTTAATAAAGGTAATTTTCTTATTATTTTTAAGGTGATATATGTTGAATGTTAATTATTTAGAACAGCTTATTCTTTCTATGGAAAAAGGTGTTCTAAAATTAGAAGAGTATGAAAAAAATAGCAATATAAATGGTATTAATCAAGCTAAAGTTTTTCTTATGTCTATTTATACTGAAATAAATAAATTTCTTGGTGTAAAATGATAAATGAATTAAAAGATATAATTTCTAAAGAGAAAAATATTATTAATTTAATAAAAAATAATCCAACTCGGGAGAATATTAATTCTTTTATGGAATTGAATTCTAAAATTCCTAATTTGTTATATCCACCTATTATACCAGAAGAAATTCTAGAACCTATTAATCAAGAAATAATCATAAAAAAGGAGAAGACTGTAGATTCTTCTTTTTTAACATCTAAAAGATTAGCAATGATTTCTAATAAACTGTTTAGGACACAATCAGAAAAAGTTTTACCTAAATTTGAAAAACTTAGTGGAGATTTAAAGAAAGGTAATATTAGTGTTTTATTACAAACATATATTTCTATTGTATTTTTTATAACTTGTTTCGCTTTTATTTTTAGTGGTGTTGTTTTTTCTTTGTTGTTAATATCTGGGATTATTGAGTGGATTTATTTTTGGATTCCTTTCTGTATTGCTGGTTTAATATTCGGAGCTTTTATATTATATCCAGGAAGGGAAGCATCTAGTATTCAGAAAAAAATCAATGCAGAATTACCTTTTGCTACTATTCATATGTCTGCCATTGCTGGTTCTGATATGGACCCTGTGAAAATATTCCAAATCATTGCTGCTTCTAAAGAATATATGAGTATTGGTAAGGAATTAAAAAAAGTGTTAGCTCAGATTAATATTTATGGATATGATTTACTGACTGCTTTGTCTAATGTTTCTAAGACAGTTTCTAATGTAAAATTATCTGAATTGTTTTCTGGACTTGCTACAAATATTTCTAGTGGTGGTTCATTGAAAATTTATTTGGAAAAGAAATCTGAGGGTTACTTAAATGATTACAAATTGATTAGAAAAAATTATATTGAAATGGCTGGAACTTTCATGGATATTTATATTTCTATTTTAATTGCTGCTCCCTTAATTTTGATGCTGATGTTTATCATTATGAATGTTGCTGATTTGAATGTTGGTGGGATGTCTTTGAATGCTTTACTTTTTTTGACGATTGCTGTTGTAGCTATTCTAAATATTGTTTTTATGGTTGTACTAAATTTGAAACAACCGGAGATGTAAATGAAATTTGAAAAAAAACAATTTATTGGGATTATCTTTGCAATTATTATGGCTGGAATTTCTGGTATATTTATTGAGAAGATAGGTGAATCTTTATTCTATTTTATATTAGTTATTTCATTTATTGTTGCTGTTTTGCCTTTTATTACAGCACTTATTACCCAACAGGGCCATCAGAAAGAAAAGGAAAGTAAGTTTCTTGAATTTACTAGAGATTTGGTTGAGGGAGTTAAAACTGGAACTCCAATAAATAAAGGTATTATTAATTTGCAAGATAGAAACTATGGAACATTATCTCCTCATATTAAAAAATTAGCTAATCAAATTGGTATTGGTATTGGTCTTGATGGTGCTTTGAAAACTTTTGCGAAAGAAGCCAAAAGTATTGTTATTTCTAGAGCTGTTACATTGATTTCTGAAGCTCAAAAAGCTGGTGGAGATATAGGTAATATTTTGGAATCTGTTTCACAATCTGTAAATCAAACTGAAGAATTAAAGAAAGAACAAAAGTCTTCTGTTTCTAACTTGGTTGTCCAGGGTTATATAATATTTTTAGTATTTATTGTTATTATGTTAGTTCTTCAGTATGCTATTTTGCCTATTGCTACTGGTTTTAATGGTGAGGATAGTGGTCTTCTTGGTGGGGATGAGAATGTTCAACCTCCTGAAGATGATGAGGATATCTCTTTGCCTCTTTTTATTTTATTGTTAGTTCAATCTATTTTTGCTGGATTAATTATTGGTAATATTTCTGAGGGAAAAGTTATGAGTGGTATTAAACATTCGTTTATTTTGTTAACTATTACTCTTGTTGTAGTTACTGGAGCCAAAGTTTTGTTAGGATAATTTATTTAAACTCATAATGATACTATTGATTATGAAAAAAGATAAAAGAGGTGTTAGTAATCACGTTGAGATGATACTTGCGAGCGTTTTGTTTATTACTTTTTTCTTTTTTGTGATGATTTTCTTACAACCTTATAAAAATGATAGTCTAAGCCTTTCTGTTGTTGATAGTACGTATTATGTGATTGATGATATGATTAAAAGTGATGTTAGAGAAATGTTTGTTAATATTAAGGATAGTGAAATGGAGTGTTTTAAATTATCTGTTAGTATTAGTGGTTCTTTTAATTCTATTGTAAAAAATGGTGATGGTGAAATTATTGAATCGTTTGTTGAAGAAGATGGGATTAGTATCTATGGTGGTGAGGATTTTTATTATTTATATTTTTCTGAGGATTTTTCTAAAGGAAGTTCTTCTGGTGAATGTGAATTATTGGAAGTGGGACAATATGATGTTGGTGGCTCTTATGATAGAGAGATAGTTTATTTGCCATTGTTGTTAGAATTAGAAAATAATTATAATAATAATTATGACATTCTTAAAAAAGATCTTGGTATTCCAAAAAAATTTGATTTTGCAATTAATTCTAATATTGTAAATATGCAAAGAGTTGTTCCGGATGGAGTGGAAATAGTTGCAAAAAATTATGTTGAGAATGTTATTGATGAGAATGGTAATATTAGTAATGAAATTATTGTGGTAAGAATATGGTAAATAAACGAGGTTGGCTTAGAATAATGGAAGCGACTGTTGCAATTACTATTTTTGCTTCTGTTTTGTTGGTTGTTTATTCTCAGCAAATTAGTATTGTTGATAAGTCTGAGCCTATTGAAATTTTACAAGAGAAAATTTTGAGTGAGATTGAGATGAATAATAACTTGAGAAGTTTAGTTTTAAATGATGATGAATATAAAATAAATAATTATTTTACATATTATTTCCCTGATTATTTAGATTATTATATTCGTATCTGTGATTTAACTGAAGATGTGGCACCTTGCAAATTACATGATTATTCTGCTATTTATGATAAGGAAATTTATGTTAAAAATACTATTATTTCTGGGAATTTAACACATTATGAACCAAAGTTTGTGAATGTCTTTGTTTGGGAAGC
>CAZFHC010000004.1:0-43783 GCA_964518625.1 Candidatus Woesearchaeota archaeon
TTTACTATTATTTTATCTTCTGTTTGTTCTACAATTGGAATATGTTTTTCTCCCTTATCTGGATCTTGAGTTTTTTCATTTTCTAAAATCATCGGTTGTCCACAACAAACTAATTCACCAGCTCCTTCATTTAACACTTCAATAATATTCCCACATATTTCACATCTATAGATTTCTTTCTTGTTAGTCATATTATTGTATGTCTTTTATTGTTTATATATATTGTTGACAACTGTAATAATCCTTAAAAAAATACAAGACTCTAGTAATTTTCAGCTAATAATTCATAATGTGCTTGAGGATGATCACAAGCTGGACATACCTCTGGTGCTTCTGTTCCTTCATGAACATATCCACAATTTCTACATTTCCATTTTACGACTTTTGGTTTCTCAAATACTGTTCCTTCTTTTACATTTGCTAATAATTTTCTATATCTTTTCTCATGTTCTGCTTCTACTTTTGCAATCTCTTCAAATTTGTTTGCTATTTCTTCAAAACCTTCACTTCTTGCTGTTTCTGCAAATTGTGGATATAAAATTTCCCATTCTTCATGTTCTCCATTTGCAGCTGCTTCTAAATTTTCTATTGTATGTCCAATTCTTCCTGATGGATAACTTGCTGTTATTTCTAATGCATCACCTGCACATTCATTTAGGAATTTAAAAAATATTTCTGCATGTTCTTTTTCATTTCCAGCAGTTTCTGTAAATATAGAAAATATTTGAACATAACCCTCTTTCTTTGCGACTGATGCAAAATATGTGTATCTATTTCTTGCTTGGCTTTCACCAGCAAATGATTTCAATAAATTCTTTTCTGTCTCTGTTCCTTTTACATTCATATGTTATAAAGTTGGTAAAGCTTTTTATACATTTCGTATCATTTATTAATAATGAAAGGTGTATCTCAAGATATTATAGGAAATATTGCAATTTTACGTTTTAGAAAATGGAAATTTCTATTTGTAAAGAAATATTTAGCTTGGCAATTTATGAAAACGAATAAAGGACTTCAAACTGTTTTGGAAAAGATTGGAGATGTTAGTGGTGAATTAAGAATTGCTAAGGTTAGACATTTAATTGGTGATAAAACTTTTGAAACTATTTACAAAGAGAATGGATGTTCTTTTCAATTTAATGTTGCTGAAACTTACTTCTCACCAAGATTAAGCAATGAGAGGAAAATTATTAGTGATGAAGTATTGAAGTTATGTTCTAAGAGAAAGAAAACAAAAATTCTTGTTATGTTTGCTGGAGTTGCACCTTACCCTGTTGTGATTGCTAAAAAATTGAAGAGAGCAGGTTGCAATTTTGAGATATTTTCTAATGAGTTGAATGCTAGGGCTAATGAGTATGCTAAGAAAAATGTTAGATTAAATAAGTTGAAGGATTTTATTACTTTTATTGATGGCGATGCTAGAAAAATTTCTCCTAAGAAGTATGGTAAGTTCGATATCATTTTGATGCCTCGTCCTAATCTAGAAGATAGTTTCTTGAAGAGTGCTTTAAAATTATCTAAAAAGGGAACGAGTATTTTTTATCATGGATTTGGGAAAAAAGAGGAAGTATTAGACGAAATAAAGAAAGATACTAAGAATAAGATTGGTCGAATTCAAATTCGGAAAGCTGGAGATATTGCTCCTCATAAATATCGTTGGCAAGCTATGTTTAAAGTTAAGTAAATTTATTTAACAAATTCCTAAGAGCATCTTGATTGGTTCTAGTAATAAATATACTGACAATACTAACATTATTATTGCTGCACCTAATTTCATCCAAGTTCTTTCATTTGTACTCCATTTTTGTAATCTTTCTGGAGACATTCCTTTGTAAATTAATAAAGTTATTACGATTAGAGGTAGGACAAATATTAGATTGTAAATTAATAGGTAAATGTATGAAGCTGTTACGTGTTGAGATAGCATTGTAATAATTGCTAGATAAACTCCACCTGTGCATGGTAATTCAAATAGAGCTACGAAAACTCCAAGAATTAAAATTGCTAATAATGTACCTTTCTTTGAATATTTTTCTAATAATGGTTTTAATTTTGTTGGAATTTTTAGAATAGAAGTTTTACCTTTTTTAGCGAAGATGTAATCTCTAAATTCTACTACTGACAAACCTAACACGAATATACCAACGAATAAATAAATAAATTTTCTAATTGTTGTCATACTTTGAATTACGGCAAACAATCCTAATCCTGCTAAGAAATATGTTATGAAAATTACTGATGTATAAATCAAACCTGCCTTAAGTGCTCTTTTTGATGATCCTAAATTTAGAAGTGATATCATAAGAAAAATTATCACTCCAAAAGCACATGGGTTTATTGAATCAATTAATGCGGCAACTATTAGTAACGAAAAGCTTCTTGTTGAAAGTTTTCCTTGTTCTGTTACATCATGATTAAAATTATCTTCAATTATACATCGGACTCTTTCAATCATTGAGATATCTTGTTCGTAATTTATTTCATCTTCTAATAATGATTTAGAGTCCTGAATAATAGGTGTATCTCCTACTAGATATTTCAATTCTTCATCTTGTTTTATTACTAAAAGAGGAACTCCTCTTGGCATTTTTATTTGATTATGAAAATTGGAATATATTTCATATCCTACTGGTGTTGAAATATCATATTGTTCTAATATTATATTTTCTATTTTTGCAAGTTCTTCTAGAATTCCTGATTCTGCAACATTTGCACAATGTGGACAACCTGGACTATAAAATTCATAGATATTTGTTTGAGCAAATACAGTTGTAATTGATAAAATTAAAAATATTGTCAGGAATAATCCTCTTTTTGCGTTCATAATAAAAATTATAGATAAGAGTTTAAAAATTTATTCTAATTTTTGCAAATATTCATGTGCTGAGTAAGCTGCTATTGCACCATTTCCTGCTGCTGTTACTATTTGTTTTAATGGTGTATTTGTAATATCTCCCGCTGCAAAAACTCCTGGAATGCTTGTTTCCATTTTACTATTAACTTCAATATATCCTTTTCCACTACAGTTCATCCCTAGACTTGTTGAGAGTTTAACACATGGCAGAGCTCCAATTTCTACAAAAATTCCATCTGTATTTATTATTTTTTCTTCACCCTCTACTTTGATTTTAATTTGTTTTACTTTCTCTTCTCCAATAATTTCTTCTGGTGTTGCATTATATATTATTTCTATATTATTTTTTTTGTCTATTCTTTTATAATAAATTGGCTCACATCTTAATTTACCTCTTCTATAAATCAATGTTACTTTTTTTGCTACATCTGCTAAGTATAATGTTGCTTTTGCTGCTGCATCAGCTCCGCCAATTACAACGACTTCTTTATCTTTGAAAAACATTCCATCACACGTAGCACAATAACTAACTCCTTTTCCAACTAGTTTTGCTTCACCTGGAATTTCTAATTTTTTATGTAATGTTCCATTTGCAAATATTACTGTTTTAGCTTCTATTTTTGTTCCATTTGCTTCTACTACAAATCCATATTCTGTTTTTATTATGTTTTCAATTTGTGCAAAAACATATTCTGCTCCATATTCTTTAGAGTGATCTTGAAAATTATTAATTAATTCCATTCCACCGATTGTCTTTGTCCCTGGCCAATTTTCTATTTCGCCTGCATTACATGTTGCTCCTAAATCTTTTCCTACTACTGCGACTGTTCTTGCGTATCGTCCTAGATATAATGCTGCTGTTGCTCCCGCTGCGCCTCCTCCTATTACTAATACATCATACTGCTTTAGTCCCATATTGCAGAAAAGCCACCGTACTTTAAAAATATATCTTAGTATGGATTTTTAAAAAAGCTTTTAGCTTTTCAATAAATTTAAATAACTATATCTCCCTTTTTTGTTATGGTTGAATTAAGTATAGATGAAAGATTAAAATTGATTCATGAGGTCGGTGAAGAAATTATTGGTGAAGAGGAATTAATTGAATTATTAAAAAGTGGGAAAACACCAATTGCTTATGATGGGTTTGAACCTTCTGGAAAAATTCATATTGCACAAGGATTACTTAGAGCAATTAATGTTAATAAACTTACGAAAGCAGGAATAAAATTTAGATTTTGGGTTGCTGATTGGTTTGGAATGCTTAATAATAAAATGGGAGGAGATCTTGAAAGAATAAGAATTGTTGGAGAATATTTTATTGAAGTTTGGAAAGCTTGTGGAATGAATTTGGAAAATGTAGAATTTATCTGGACAAGTGAATTCATTAAAGAACATCCAGAATATTGGACTACTGTTTTGAAACTTTCTATGAATGCTACTGTTCAAAGAGTTCTTAGATGTGGTCAAATTATGGGAAGAGAAGAATCTACTTCAAACCCATCTTCACAAATTTTATATCCTTTAATGCAAGCAGCTGATATTCATCATTTGGAAGCAGATATTGCTCAATTGGGAATGGATCAAAGAAAAGTAAATATGCTTGCTCGTGATGTTTTCCCTAAATTAGGGTTTGTTCCGCCAATTGTTATAAGTCATCATATGTTAATGGGATTGACTGAACCAAAGGTTGCGGGAGTTACTGGTGTTGATGCAGCTATTGCTAAAAAAATGAGTAAATCAAATCCTAATTCTGCTATTTTTATGACTGATAGTGAAAATATAATTCAAAAAAAATTCAAAAAGGCTTATTGTCCTGAGGGTCAAGTGGAAGATAACCCTGTTTTAGAATATTTTAAGTTTATTGTTTTTGAAAAATATAATAAGATCTTAGTTGAAAGACCTGAAAAATTTGGTGGTAATTTAGAATTTAATTCTTATGAAGAATTAGAACAAACTTTTGTTGATAAAAAAGTTCATCCTTTGGATATAAAGAATACTTGTGCTAAATATATTAATGAACTTTTGAATCCTGTTCGGAAACATTTTGAAGAGAATGAAGATGCTAAAAAATTGTTAGAACAAGTGAATAGTTTTCAAGTTACTAAATAGTTTTTAGACCATTATCCTACATAATATACTTTTGAGCAGCATATTCTTTAAAAATAATTAGTGTATTTGATAGCTATGAGTAAACGATGTGCTATTTGTAAGACTCCTTGGGATCAAACTAATCTGTTTGAAGGAGTCTATGAAAATGAAATGATTATGGTTTGTGCAGATTGTGCTAGAGAAGAGAATATTCCAATTATTAGAAAACCAACTTCTGAGCAGTTAGAAAAAGCTGAAATTAGATATTCTGTTAGGGAGAGAATGGAAAGACTTTCTGGAATGAATAAACCTAAGAGGTTAAATAGAGAGCAGAAAATTGTTCAGAGTAATTTAGGTAAATTAAAAATGCCCGAACCTAAACAGAAAAATGATAGTGTTCTTGATAATTATTATTGGACTTTAAATATGGCTAGAAGAAGAAAAAAAATGACTATAAATCAGGTTTCTCAACAGACTGGAATTTCTAGTGTGGTTATTAATTCGATAGAAAGAGGACAAATTCCTATTGATTTTCAAGAAGTATTTTTTAAATTAGAAACTTATTTTAGAATTAAGTTATTGAAATTTCATAAATCTAAAGTTAATTATGTTCTTAATAGTGAGGAAGAGAATGATTTGATTGAAGAAGTTAAAACTAATATTTCTAAAGCTGAAATATTTGATGAAGAAAAAGAGTTAGAAGATGTTGATAAATTGCGAAAAGAACGAGCTGAAAAATTAAAGAAATTAAAGAATGGGAAATTGGATTTTTCTAAGAGAAAGAGTTTGAATAGTCTTACTTTGAATGATTTGGTTGATATGAAGAAGAATAGAGAAAAAGAAAAAGTTAGACAAAGGATTCAAGAGCAAACTGAAGATTTGTTCGGTGAAGATTTAGAACTTGATGAAGCTTAAATTTATATTAAAAAATTTTATTTTTACTATAGATAAATTAAATTGATTTGCAAAATTAACTATTTTTACTTATTCTTTTGTTTCATGTTTAAAATTAACCTAAATATCTTAATCTTCCTGGACGTGGTTCGTAAATTACGCCTTCTTCCAATAGTTTCTTAATCTCTGAATTTATTAAATCTGGACTTGATTCTGTATCCATTATTATTTTATCAATATCAATCCCTCCATCAATTTCAGCATCCTTAATTTGCTTCATTACTGTGTCTTTTAATTCATATCCACCTTTTTCATCTGAATCCATATCTTTTCTTGAATTTTGAATTTCTAATTTTCTTACTAACAACCATCTTGGATCTACTTTTTTCAGAACTTCTGGAATTAAGTATATTTCATTATTCCATTCTCTTACATTTGCGATAATTTGTAGAGTATCTCCTTGTAATATGTCTTTTATTATTTCTATATCTTCACCGAAAACTTTGATTCTTATTTGTCCTGATGCATCATCTATTGTTAAAGATCCGAACTTTCTCTCTCCTTCGCTAACATATTTATCTATACAGTTTGCTAAAAGATTCACTCTTACAACTTTTTTGTCTCCATGTTCTAAATATAAAAAACGTCCTTCTGATGTTATTGGTTTACTCTTTAATATATCACCAATTCGTACTTTGTACGCTACATTCCTTTTTCTAGATTCAGTATTTATTGCATCCATAGATTATAGATAACAACTTCCTTTAAAAGAATTATTGGTTTTGAGTCTTACTTTCATTCTAAAAGTTTAAAAATTAGGCATGCTTGGATAATTTATGAATAAGAAGGGATTGACACCAGTTATTGCAACTGCATTATTGATTAGTTTAGTTGTTATTTTATCTTCTATTGTTTTTCTTTGGGCGAGAGGATTTGTTAGTGAACAAATTCAGAAATTTAATCAGCCTATTGATTTTTTATGTGAGAGAGTTGAATGGACTGTTAATATTGCTGAATCTGGAACAAATTTTATAGTTCAAGCTAATAATAGGGGAAATGTGCCGATTTATGGATTTAGTGCAAAAAAAATTTCAGGTGGTACCGAAGAGAGTAAGCAATATAAATTGACTTTATCGGAAGGTCAAGCTAATGAGATTATCGTTGATTTAAGATTGGATAATGGGGAAAGACCTGACGAAATTGTTTTTAGTCCTTCGTTACTTGGTAATGTAATTGGAAAAGAGGATTCAAAAAAGGCTTATGTCTGTTTGACTAGTGCAAAAAGATATTTTCCACAAAAATTATAATTTTATTTTATAGAAAAGGTATAAATATTATGAGTTCTTTTCTAGTATGTGAGTGTTGAAAAAGAAAAAACTATGCTTGATTTGGATTCTATTTCTAGATTGATCTTAGAGAAAGATATTGAGACTGTTGTTTTACCTAGAGAATCTTATTTTTTGAATCATTTGAATTTGGGGAATAAAGGAATTTTTCAGATGACAAAACAGTTTGGAAATATTAATGAGATTATTAATGCGAAACTTGATGAGTTTAGTAGTATAATTAAATCAAAAGATATAAAAGAAGATATCATGACTTTAGTTGATCAGATATTGGATGAGAAGGTAATATTATAATGTTAAACAAAGATGAACTTCAAGAATTGCGTGGATTTTTAGAGAATTCTCAGAATCCATTGTTTCTTTTTGATAATGATGCAGACGGATTATGTTCTTTTGCTATTTTAAAAAGGGCTTTGGGTAGAGGTCGAGGAGTTCCTATTAAATCTTATCCTGATTTAAGTGCACAATACATTCGTAGAGTGAATGAATTTAATCCTGATTCCGTTTTTATTTTGGATAAGGCTGAGGTCTCTAAAGAATTTATTGATGAAGTTACTCAGAGAAATATTCCTATTGTTTGGATTGATCATCATTTATCTCAGACTACTCAGGAGCTTAAGGATAGAACTAATTATTATAATACTTATCCTTCGGCTGAGCCTGTTACTTTTAGTGCACAGAAAATTTTTAATAGACAAGAGGATTTGTTTTTAGCTTTAATTGGTTGTATTTCAGATGTTTATATGCCTAATTTTGGAAAGAAATTTTCTAAAAATTATCCTGAATTGTTTAATTATGAGTTATCAGCATTTGATGCTTTACATGCTAGTGAAATTGGTAAATTTGCAAGGATGTTAAACTTTGGTTTGATGAATACTACGACGAATGTTGTTCGTTTGATGAGATATTTGGAAGAAATTAATGGGCCTTATGATTTATTGGAAGAGAATAATAAAACGAGAGAATTCCATAAGAGATATCAAGAATTGAATGCTGAATTGATAAAGTTGACCGAGAAGGCTAGAAAAATTGTAGATAAAAATTCTAAAGTTATTTGGTTTTCGTATGAAGGTAGAACTTCTATGTCTGCTGTTTTATCTAATCAGTTATATTATGAAAATAAAGATAAAATTATTTTTGTTGCTTATCGTAGGCCTGATAAAATCAATTTGTCTATTCGTGGTGAGGGTGCATTGAAGATCACAAATATGATTACTGAGAATATTGAAGGTGCGACTGGTGGTGGGCATGAGGAAGCTACTGGTGCAATGATTCCGGCAATTAGTTTTGATAAGTTAAAGACATTGGTTGCTGCGATTGGATAATATTAGAAAAGTGGAAATATTTTTAGATAATTTAATAAGTTCTATCTTCTTTGTGAATTTAATATGGTAATTAAGTTAGAGACTGATAGATTGATTCTGAGAAAGCCTAGAATGAGTGATGCTAAAATATTAACAAATAATTGTGATGATGTTGCAATTAAAGGATTTTTTATGCCATATCCTTCTAAGAGTGAGGATTTTAAAAAATTGATTGAAATATGTATTGAGGAGTGGATTGAAAAGATAAGGTATTGGTTTATTTTGGAGCGTAAGTCTGATGGAAAGGTCGTGGGATTTTCTGGGGTGAGAGATGTTGATAATTATAATAATACTGGTTATTTATCTTACTGGATTTTTAGAGATTTTAGAAGAAAAGGATATTTGATTGAAGCGAATATTGCAATAAATGATTTTTGTTTTGAAACATTAGAATTGCAAAAATTAAAAAGTGAAGTCGCAACTTTTAACAAATCTTCTATTTCTTTTCTATTAAAACTTGGAATGACAAAAGAAGGACTTTTGAGAAGAGATAATTATAATCCTTATTTGAAAGAATATACTGATATGAAATGGTTTGCATTGTTTAAGGAAGATTGGGATAATGTTAGAGGAAAATTAGTGAGAGAGTTAAAAGTAAAAATTGATTTTCTAAATAAGAATCTATAAATATAACGCCCACGCCAGGAGTCGAACCTGGGCGCCCAAAAGGGCCAAGAGTTCCAGTCTTGTGCAATACCGTTATGCGACGTGGGCTTGATAATCCAAAGTCTAATCCATTTTTAAAATTAATTAAATTTATTAATACAAAAGACATCTTCTTTTATGGCAACATTAATGACAAACGATGAAAGAGAATATTACAGAAGCCAAGTTAAACTAGCAAAAGCTCAAAAAAAATCTCTGAAAAATCAAGATGCCATTTTAAGAGAACAAGTTAAAATATCAAAAGAACAAACGGAATATTCAAACATATTAATGTGGGCCACAGTGGTTTTGGCTTTAGCAGGAAGTGCTCAAGTTATATATTATTTTGAAATTTTTAGTCAAGAGATGATTAAAGACATTTATGATGTTATTGCACTAATTATTCTTGGAATAATTTTAATATCAATAGTATTCATTTTGACAAGATTAATTTCTATTTTAAAGTTAAAATCTAATAATGAATAAAGTTGTATTAATTTATTTTCAAATTCATTTAAATATAAATCTCCAAAACTTTTATAAATTTTAATAACTTTTTTAGGACATGGAATCAAACAAAACATCTTCAGATTTTTTCTTTTATGAGGCTGCACTTGTTAAGAAGACATCTCTGTTTAAGGAATGTACTAATATTGTTGTTGGGGATGGAGATTTGAACGCGAATATTGTTTTTGTTGGTGAAGCTCCTGGTAAAAACGAAGATTTACAAGGTGTTCCATTTGTTGGTGCTGCTGGGAAAAATTTGGATAAACTTTTGGATAGAGTTGGTTTAAAGAGATCTGATATTTATATTGCTAATATCTTAAAATGTAGACCACCTGAGAATAGAGACCCGTTACCTGATGAAATAAAAATGCATACTCCTTGGTTATTAAAGCAAATTAGAGACATCAAACCGAAAGTAGTTTGTTCATTAGGTAATTATGCTACAAAATTTTTTCTTGCTGGTGGTGAGGTTAAAATGATGATGAAGCAAACTGGAATTACTAATGTTCATGGGAAAGTTCAAGAGATTGAAATGGAGGGTGTGAAATTTAGATTGATTCCATTATTTCATCCTGCTGCTATTATTTATAACAGAACAAAATTGACACCTTTGTGGGAAGAGGATATGAAAATTGTTAAGAGGGAGACGGCTAGCGTCTGAATATGCGATGTCGGACAATAAACATAAATAGTATATTGAATCTCTTTTGTTATGAGTAGAAAAGATGATTTAATTATCGAAAATTCATTTCTTGTAAATAATGATAAGAATGTAAACATTATTGGTCATGTAAATAGAAAAGACATTATAAAAGAACTTAAAGAGAATAGTAGAAAACCTACTGAAGAAGAAATTAGAAAACAAAGTAATAAAATAATCTTGAAAAATATACCAGACAAAGATAGAAAAATATTAAAAAAACTTCAAAAAGAAATGGATGATTTTGAAATGAATGGCTTTTAATCATTTTCTATTATTTTGTTCTTCAATTTAATTTATTTCTTAGAAGATACAAAACCCTTATATATTCTAAGTTATATTAAATTTTATGAATGAAGAAGAAAGAGATTTAGCTAAAGAACATATTAATCTTGCTGAAGAGATTGTTGTTAAAGAAGCTGGTCAACTTGATGGTGAAGCTAAAAAAGTCTTAGAAGATGCTGCGTTTGCTTTGGAAAAAGCTGAAGCTGATTTGGAAGATGCGTAAAACTATATACAATTTATGATGTCTGAAAAATGGTAGACTTTTGTAATTGTAAAATGTTATTTTTATGGTAGAAAAAAAGTGGTGTGTATATTTGTTAGAATGTTGTGATGGTTCCTTCTATACTGGTGTAACTAATGATGTTGATAAGAGGATGAAAGCGCATGCTACGGGTAAGGGAAGTAAGTATGTTTATAGAAAAGGTTTTAGACAATTATTAAAGACTAAAGATTGTTTGGACAAGTCTGATGCTTGTAAGGCTGAGTGGAGAATCAAGCAGTTGAAACATGATGAAAAATTGAACTGGTTTGATTAATGATAATTTTTGTATTTTAGAATTTATGACGAATTATTAAATTTACTAAAATGTTAGTAAATAAATTAATCCTTTGAATTAAAAGAAAAGAAACGCCCATACCCCGAATCGGACGGGGATGCCCGTGAGGGCCCGGTTTTCTAGACCGGTGCAATACCATTATACGATATGGGCTTATGTTTAAAGAATATAATTTAGCTTTTTAAATTTTACTTGAATGTTCTTTTAAGTAATTTTCTTATTTTTCCATATTTGAATGCTGAGATTATCTCTTTTGAATATTTTGAGACTTCTTTTTCTCCGACTTCTATTATTTTTTTATATTTATGAAATTCCATTAGATTATAATTTCTCAGATCTGGATTGATAAATATGTCTGAGTTTTCTTTGGCATATTGTACTATATGATCGTTGGATTGCATTATAAGTAGAGCTTTTGAGAGCGTTTTTATTGTTTTATCTGTTTTTATTGTTCCTGTGTTTTCTCCGACTGATTCTATTGTAGTTCCTTTTAACTTGGAGCTTCCTACGTTTAATGTTATTATTTTATCTAAATTTTCTTGTTTTAGAATATCTACTGGTATGTTATTTCGGACTCCTCCATCTACTAAAATTCTATCGTTGATTTTCATTGGTCTAAATATTCCGGGGATTGCAATGCTTGCTCGGACTGCTTTTGAAAGATTCCCTTTATTAAATATTATTTCTTCTCCGGTGTTTATGTCAATTGCATTTACATAAAGTGGAATTTTTAAATCTTCAAAATTTTTATTTTCGAATAGATCGTTTAGATAGTTTTCAATTAAATTAGAATTCACTTTGTAATTTAGTGGGATACTTAGAATTTTTTTTAATGTGAATGTTTTCATTATTCCTTCAATTTCTTGTCCTGTATGTCCTAAACAATATAGTGCACCAATAATTGAGCCCATACTACAGCCTGAAATACAATTTGGTTGTAAATTGTGTTTGTCTAAAAACTTTATTAACGCTATATGGGCAAATCCTTTAGCTCCACCACCGCTTAATACTAATCCTACTTTGTTCATATTATATATATATTTTAGTAGTATAAAAATATTGGTAAATAATTTTGACTAAATTTAATCAATCATTTCAATCTTAATCTTAACTGTTCTTGGAATAGAAATACGCATTATGTTATGTAATACTTTATCGTTAGATTGAATATCTATAATTCTTTTATGAATTCTCATTTCGAATCTATCAAATGTAGCTGTTCCGTCACCACATGGAGATTTTCGAGTTGTAACTTTAAGTCTTTTTGTAGGTAATGGGATTGGTCCTGATATTGTAATACCTGCAGCATTAGCTATGTCCTTTATCCTATCAATAACTTGGTTTAATTTATCGATATCCACACTTTGTAACTTAATTCTTACCTTGCTCATAAGAATATTATAAAAAAATATGCTTTTAAATCTTGCTATTGTTTAATATTGATGAATGGAAAACATATTTTAATTTTGATATTAATAATCGTTTCTGGAGCTTTGTATTATTCTTGGGCTGATTCAAAAATGACCAGTTCTTATTTGGAGGTTATTCGTATTATTGACGGTGATACAGTTGAATTAGAAGGAAATATTAGAGTTAGGTTATTGGGAATTAATACGCCTGAGAAAGGGATGTTAAAATCTGGTTTGGCTATTGAATATTTGGAAAATAATATTTTAAGTAAAAAGGTTAAAATTGTACATTTTGGAAGTGATAAGTATGGGCGAATTTTAGGGTATCTTTTTGTTAATGAAATTAATATTAATGAAGTTCTATTGGAGAAAGGTTTTGCGCATTTGTATTATTACGGGAAAGACAGGTTCTATAATGAGATGTTTGAGGCTGAAAAGTTTGCTAGAGAGAGTAAAATTGGAATTTGGGAAGAGTCTGTTAATTATGAATGTATTCGTTTATTGGAATTGAAATATAATGATGATATTTATGGTAAGGAAACGTTGACTTTACAAAACGTTTGTCAAAAGGATATTGATGTTGTAATTAAAGATGATGCGACGCATATTTACAAAAGGACTTTATCAACTGGGATTTATGAAGAAAACTTTAATCATATTTTTAATCAAGATGGAGATAGTTTGTATGTTTGGGATGATTTTGGATTAGTTGAGTTTTATAGATATTAATCTCTTGAATAAACTCCTCTGATTTCTCCTGCTTCTATTATGTGTGCTTGAAATTCTTTTTTGAGTTCTTCTGGTTTGGCTCCTTCTTCTAGATTTAATACTTTGTCTAATGCTATTATGTAAAAATAATAGTTATGTATTCCGCTTCTTGCTGGTGGGCATGGACCGTCATATGATATGTTCCCATCTGAATTCAAAGCTCCTAAGCCTAATTGTTCTCCTTCTTTGATTATAACATGGCTATTTTCTGGCATTATGTTGAATCGTGCCCAGTGTATCCATGTGAATCCTACTATTTTTAGAGCATCTGGATCTTCGCATAAAATTATTAGGCTTTCTGTTCCTCTTGGTAAATCTTCTATTATTAGTTCAGGCGAAAGATTTTGACCGTCTGCAGTGTATTTTTCTGGAATTCTTTCACCATCTTTGAAAGATGTGCTTCGAATTATCATAATATTAATAAGTAAGATGTCTATAAATAATTATGGAACATTACAAAATAGGTACATTGGAGTTAAAAAATCGATTTTTGCTTGCACCAATGCTTGAACCTAATGATATTGCTTTTAGATTGTTGTGCAAAGAGGCTGGTTGTGGATTGACATTTAGTGGAATGACTAATCCTTTGAGTGAGGATAGGCAATTTTTGGATGATAAGCCTATATTGCAGTTGTTTACGAGTTCTAATGAAGGTGTTAAGCTTTTTATTGAGAAGTATGATGAATTTGTTTCTGGTTGGGATTTTAATTTAGGTTGTCCTTCTAAGCTTTCAAGGCGTCTTGGACATGGAGCCTTTTTACAGAAAGATTTGGATAGTATTAATGCTATTTTGAGAGATATCCGTGCTTCTACTAAGAAAGCTTGTGTTGTTAAATTAAGAAAATCACCTCATACTATTAGTATTGCGAAGCTTGCTGAACTCATTGGTTTTGATGCTGTTATTATTCATTCTAGGACTATTTCTGAAGGTTATTCTGGTGAACCTGATTATGAGTTTGCGCTTGAATTGAAAAGAAATTTAAAAATTCCTGTTGTTTATTCTGGGAATGTTGGATTAAAAAATTATGAGAAGATTTTGGAAGATTTTGATTTTGTAATGATTGGACGTGATGCTATTGGAAATCCGAATATCTTTGCTGAATTACTAGGTAAAACGAGTAAAATCTTGTTTAGTGATTATTTGATGTTAGCTAAAAAATATGGGTTGTATTATCGTCAAATTAAGTTTCAAGCAATGAATTTTACAAAAGGTGCAAATAATGCAAAGGATTTGAGACGTGAATTGATTAAAGCGAAAAATATTATAGATGTTGAAAAAGTTTATAGTTTGTTTTCCAATAAACCTTAAATAAGCAGGGCGTTTTTTATTTTGATGATTAATAGAATGATTGATGGTGATTTGGAATATTTGTATATTATCAAAGCTATGCAGGAGTTACCATTCTCAGTTGGAAAGAATCTTTTAGCTGATTTTATTATTGGAAGTTATAAGAATAAATCAATTTCAAAAAATCGTTTAGATGAATTGCATCATTTTGGTATTTTAAATTGGGAGAAACAGAAAGTTTTGGATTTTATTGAAAAATTAAGAAGAGCTAAGTTAATTGAGGAAAAATCGCCTGATTATAATAAGTTTGTAAAAATTTTTGAATTGACTTTGAAAGGACAAAATGAGTTGTTGAATCCTACTTTAAATGAGAAAAAGAAATTTTACACTGAAGGTTCAAAAGTTAATGATAAAGATCGAGAAATTTTTAATGTATATAATGATTTTCTTAATATCTATAATGATGAACAAAAAAAAGCTATTATTTCTAATGCTGAGAATATTTTAACTATTGCTGGTGCTGGTTCTGGAAAAACAACGACTTTGATTAAGAGAATTGAATTTCTTATTAGATATAAAAATGTTAAGCCAGAGGAAATTTTGGCTATTACTTTTACTCGTAAAACTAGGCAGGAAATGACTGCTAGACTTTCTGCTACTGGTATTGATGGTGTTAATATTCATACTTTCAACTCTTTTGCTGAGGGAATTTTGAGAAAGTATGAACAGGAAATTTATGGTAAGAGAATGAGAGTTATTAGTTATCCTGAAAAGCTTTTGGCTGTAAATATGGCAGTTTCGATGCTTGGATTTGATATGGAGTCTATTTTAAGAGAATATTTTTCTTCTAAACAGAGAGAAAATAAGACAACTTCACAATTATCAAATATTTTTATGAATGATTGTTTTTCTATTATTGAATATTTTAAAATGACAAATCAGGATTTTTATGATTTTAGCGAAGAAGCTGATGAAAAACATAGATATAGTGCATCTCAATTATATAAGATTATTAATATTATTCTTGAGCATATGGATACTAATAATTTGAGAGATTATGCTGATCAAATTGTTGATTCTACGATTTTCTTCAAGAGAAATCCTTTAAAGATTCCTAAATATAGTCATGTGCTTGTTGATGAATATCAAGATGTTAATGCACAACAGGTTGCTTTGATGAAATTGTTGAATGCTGAAAACTTTTTTGCAGTTGGTGATCCTCGTCAGTCCATTTATGGTTGGAGAGGAAGTGATATTAATTTTATTTTAAATTTTGAAACTGATTTTGATAACCCTGAGATAATTCATTTAACTAAAAATTATAGAAGTAAGACTGAAATTGTTGAGTTAATGAATTATTCTATTAATGAGATGGAATTGCCTGGTTTGGAATCTGTTGAGGATTATAATGGTGCGGAAATTAAGTTGTTTAGTTTTGAAAATGAGAATGCTGAGATTAATTTTATTTTAGAGTATATTAAAGAAACTGATACTCCATTAAATGATATTTTTGTTTTAGCTAGAACAAATAAGCAATTGATTAATATTTCAAATGTTTTGAAACAAAGAAATGTTAAACATATTTTGAAGACAGAGAATGTTGGTGGTGATGTCAAAAATGATTATTTGACTTTAGCAACTGTCCATGCAATTAAGGGTTTAGAAGCTAAGATTGTTTTTGTTATTGGTTGTAATACTCAGAGTTTCCCTTGTAAGGCATCAGATCATCCTATTGTTGAGATGATTAAGGATGATAGATATGACAAGGAATCTGAGGAACTTAGATTATTTTATGTTGCAATTTCTAGGGCGAAGGAAAAATTATATATGACATATTCTGGGACACAAACTAATTTTATTACAGATGAGATGATGAAGCAACTGACATAAACTAAACTATTTTATACATTATTTTGGAAATTGAGATAATGCTTTTACTACATTAATTTCTAAATCCTGATTTTTATCAAAAAACTTTGCGAACAATTCTTGTACTTTCTCATCCCTTTTTTTTATTTGACCTTTTATTCCTAGAAGTTTTGCGTATAGTTCGGTTTCTTTGTCTGAATTGTAGTACAGTGGTCTCGCTATTGAGTCTTTTGGAAATGGTCCTGTAAAATTTCCTTGTAAAATGTTTTTGAATGTTTCTTCTGCAACGTCGGATAGATTGTCATCTGTTATATTTGGTTTGTTTGAGAATTCTACTATAAATTTTTGTTCTATGATTTTTTTTAGTATTATGGTATTTATATTCTTTGATTCTTTTATTTGGAATGTTCTTGATTCTGAGAGCATTTCATACTTACGAATTGTTCTGAAGACTTTCCTTTCAAAGTAGGCTATGAATTCTTTTTTTGTTAGTTTTCTTTGATTGGTAAATTCCCATACGTAGTTTGTCATAATATGAAATGCTTTTTTACATTTTTATATCTTCCCAAAAACTTTATTAATTAATATTGATATCTTTTATTATGAAAGGTGGTCTAGTTGTTCGTAGTAATGTTCGTAAGTCTACTAAGTTGCCTGTTAGTGATGAGTTTTTGAATGAATTTGAGAGAAAGGTTGATGAAATGTTAAAGAGGGCTGAGGAAAGAGCTAGAGGAAATTTTAGAAGGACATTGTTTGCAAGAGACTTGTGATTTTTGAATAATATAAATTACGGTTGATAATATTTGCTTTCTTTCCAAAACTTATAAAAGGATTTATTGTTTTAGTTTTGTATGAGTGATGATGTTGAGCATAAGATTGATTTTGATGATGAAGGGAATATTGTTCTAAAAAAGAAAGTTAATATTAAGCGTGGTTCAACAAGTCGAGCGAGTGGTGGTCAGTTCGAATTAAGAGTTCGTCATGATTTAATTGATAAAGGTTGGATTGTTGACAAATGGAGCAATAATGTTGATTTGGAAAATAATAAGGTTATTCCTGCTAGGAGAGTTTTTAGAAGATTCAAGGCGAATATGGGTGTTATGACTATTGGCACTGGATTCCCAGATTTTATTTCTTTTCAATTGATGGATGATAAGTATAAAATTGTTGGTGTTGAAGTTAAAATGAATAACAAGTTATCTCGTGAGGAAAAAATAAAATGTGCTTGGTATTTGAAAAATAAAATTTTCTCTGAAGTATGGATTGCTAGTAAATATAAGGATAAAAATCGAGTTATGATTAAATATGAAAATTTTGTTGAAACTTATCCTAAATTTTTAATATAAATTATAAGTTTTTCTATTTTTAGTTTTAAATGTTGAATAGATTGTTGCTTATTTTTATTTTTTCTATTTGTTTTTGTAGTGCTATTGAGTTATCTTCTATTTCTTGTCCTGAGATTGTTTCTTTTGAGAAAGATTTTATTTGTGAATTGGATTTTGATAATGTTGAGGGGGCATATGATGTTAAAATACAAATTTTAGGTGATGGACAAACAATAAATAAGATTTGGGCAAATTCTTGGCAGAGAGCTGATTGGTATGTTACAAGATTTGTTGACAGAAGCGATATTTATAATGCAAAATTGATTATTAGTAAAGATTTTGATGGTATTGCTAATGGATTAGTTCGAGTTAGAGAAAGTGGAACAAAAGAGTATATTGTTGAGGAATCTTTTGAGATTGAAGTTGGAGAACAAAAAGAAATTGAGGAAGACTTAGAGGATGAAAAAGATGAGGAGAGTGTTAAGAGAATTGGCGTAGTTAGTTATAAGAATGAGTCTGTTGTTGAGAAAAATGTTGAGAAAACTGTTTTTGAAGTTATTAAAATTAATAGTAATAGTGTAATTGAAACTTCCAAAAAAGTTATAAAGCTTAATGCAGATGAAGATTTAGAAGAAGTTATTTATGAATCAATAAATGAAAAAGTAAAACGGATTGCGTTTTTTCTTTTTATTCCTTTTTTGATTTTGGCTATACTCCTTTTGATATTCAAAAAATGGTAACTGCAATAATGATTGTTGAGATGATGGGAAGACCAGGACCCCATATCCAAGACAAACTTAAAGAACATATTGGTAAATTAGATTCTATTAAAGGTACTAAGATTATTAAAAAAATGTTTAGTGATTTGAAAGACATTAAGGATCAGAATATGTTTTCTTGTTTTTCTGAGGTTGAATTTGAATGTGATAGTTTTAAAACTTTAGCTGAAATTACAATTGGATTTATGCCTGCTTCTATTGAGGTTGTTGATCCTTCTCAAGTAAAGATTAATTGTAAGGAATCTACTGAAGTTTTGAGTGCATTGGTTGATAGATTACATCAATATGATAATGTTGCAAAACAAGCACAAGGAAGAATTTATCAGTTACAAAGAGAGATGACTGCAGCTACTAAAATGTTGGAAATTCATGGTTTGATAAAAGATGGTAAGTTAACTGAAAAAGCTATAAAAAAAATAAAGAAAAAATAATTATTTTTTTATTCCTACTTTCTTATATTTTTGAAATACTACATAACCAATTAATCCTATTATAATAAAAATTACTATTCCCCATACCCATGTATTTTCTGATTGATTCTTTTTATTATTTGGATTATATTCAAGATCTTCTTTACATTCTACTCCAGCAGCACAACATAATGTAACTTCTTCATCTATTGTATCATACCATTCCCCTAAACAAGTCCCAACACATAATTCCCCTCCTAATTCTGTACATGTTTTACTTTGAATGTGTGCAGAATTGGCTTCTGGATCTGTTAAAATCGCTTTATCCAATACTTTTACCATTAGTGGAATAATTAGTTCTTTTTCATCTTCATTTTCTGTATAATATATTGTTACATTTCCTTTTGAAAAACTCAGTGTATTATATTCTGAATTAATTGTTAAATTAATTATAGCTTTTGCTGCTGATATTGATGGAATATCTAAAAAAATGAAAGGTATTGTTGAGTTTACTCGTATGTTTGTTAATTCATTTTGATTTAGATTTAATAATTCAAAAGTATTATAATATGGAGTGTTGGTATACATGTCTACTACCACTTTTTCATGTCTAGATGTTAAGTCCCCAACCTTTTCTACCTTAGATACTGTTTCTTCTTCTAATGTTTCTCCTTCTGGAACTACAATATCTGAAGAATATATCATTGGAATCTTGAAAGTTTTATATGTTGATATTTGAATCATTTCGAAATTTAATAAAGGTTCTAAGTGTAATGTCCTTGTACTTCCTGCATCTATTGAGAGTGTAACTTCTCTGTATTTAACTGTTAGTTCTTTGTCCCCTTTATTTGTCAATTCCACTTCTGGTTTTGAGGCTGTAGATATTACTCCTGGTTTTATTTGTAATAAGTTTCCTTTGTTTTCAACTATTGTTATATTTTTATCAAGAGTTGTTGAAAGGAAATCTCCACCTACTTCATAACCTATTTCATCTGAAACTAGAGTGTAATCTCCTGCATTTTTGAATATTGCATATAAGTAAAATACATTTCTATAATAATATATATTATGTTCTAATAAAACTTCTTTTCTTCCTTCATAAAAATGTATACTGTCTTTGGTTAATGAATCTTTGAATTCACCATCTGTTGTAATTTCAAATACGACTGTTTCATCTATTGTTGGATTTGGTGTTAAGATCTCTACATTTGGTGCTGCATTAACAAATACTAATAGGAATAGTGTTAAAAAAAATAGAGAATATTTTTTACTCATTGTGGTCTCTGTTGTTGGGACATTGGCATTCTTTGTGGTGGCATTCTTCTTGGTGGAGCACGATATCTACCTGGAGGCATTGGTGGTCTTCCGCCATATCCTGGTGGGACACTCCCATTAGATGGATTATTTGATACTGGACCTTTTCCCATTTTTGATTTAGATTTAAATAATAATAATTTTATTTGTTCTCTATACACATAAACAATTATTCCTAATGCTACGACAATTGCTATGATTAGAACCCAAATCCACCATGGAACAGAGTCTTCCTCTGGATCTGAACTAGGGAATCTTTTACAACAAACACTATTCCCATCACAAGCATAACTAACTTCTTCATAATATTTACTATCACAACTTGTTAAACATTTAAATCCTGCTGTAACGCATTCCTCTTCTGGGTCATCTGAATCTACTTCTGGATTATTACAACTGCCTAAACAACAAGAATCTGTATCTTCAGTTTTTTTAACTGTTGTTGAACAAACTTTTCCTTCTTCACATATTTGTCCACCAGATTCTTTACAAGTAACAGGTCTTTTATTACAACAAATATTAGCCGTTCCTTCACAAAAATATTTATCGCCTAAATCATCGTCAACACTACATTCAAGACTTGGTACACAGATAAAACCGGCATCTTCACACTTAGCTGTTGTTGGTTCATTTAATCCTTGCCTTTGTTCTGTTGCCCATAAAATCATTGCTGTATCTTTAACACTATTTACCCAACATCCGTTATCTCCTTGATTAAACCAAATTGCATTTTCTGCATTTCGTGTTTGTTCTTGATTTATTCCTAAAACCAATAATACTAATGATGTATCATAATATTTGTCATATGCTTTTTTATGCCAAAACCCAATTTCTGTATTTGTATCTGGTTCAAGTATATTTATTGAATTTAAAGGATTAAGCAAATATAAAAAAACATATGGTGAAAATCCTTTATTATCTTCTGCCATTGCAGTTATATATGGTAAAAATGCAGAAGTATCCTTATTGAGTTCTGATAAAACATAAGCTCCCCATATTGTATCTTCAAATGAACATTCTTTACTACTTCCTGAAGTGAAACATTTTGAATTTACTTTTAATTTAACAAATTCATTTGCACCTCCTTCTTGTGTGTTATCTGATACGAAAACTACTTCTGGATTCTTTTTATTAAAATATAATAAATTTGCTATGAACCCTTTATCACATCCTATCTCAAATTCTTTTTCATAACATTTAGGAATTACTTCCAACCAAAACTTTGAAGATGTTGGACTAAAACATTCTCCTAATGATACAGATTCTATTTTTTTTGTTTCTTTTACTTCAAAAAAAGAAGTAGTTGAATTATATTTTAAACTACACTTAGATGCTTCTTCTGAATCTTGTTGTAAATACCATATTATATCATTTGAATTTATTACTTGATCTTCTAACCATTCTACTAATTCATCATAATCTTTTCCTGCATGTTTAAGAGCCAATACTCCTAATGCTGTATCTCGTACTGAGCCTAAGTTATCATTTTTTATTTTTGTTTGTAATTTTTTTACACATCCATTATAAACATTATCTGGCTTTGCTAAAATTGTTAGTGCTATTTCTCTTACATTCTCAATTTCTTTACAATCCGGTCCAACTTTTTCTTCTAGACAAGCAAATGCTCTCTCTACATTACTTGTCTCGTTTATTATTGTGTCGTCTGCTAATGTAAAAGATACACTAAAAATTAGTAGAGTAATCAACGCTAAAGACCAGATTCTTTTCATACTAAATATAGTTATTAATTATTTATAAAGATTTGGAGTTTTTGACGAGATATTGTGATTATTATTAACAGAATATTGAATACCTAAATCTCTAAAAACTTCATCTTCTTATTTTTTTGATGGAGAAAAAAGAGTTAAAAAAGGTTCAGGCGATCGCTAAATCTTATTACGTAAGGAAGGATATTCAAAAAGCAATTTTTGAGTTTTGTAAAAATCGTGAAACAGTTGCTAATTTTAATAATGAATATTTTGCGAAGAGACCTGATTCTTTAGATTATCCTAATGATGTTGGTAATTTAGCGAAGAGTGGTGCAACTTCTTTCCATTGTTCTGAGGAAATTTGGTCAAATCCATTGGATATAAATACAAACATGACACCGGCTGAATACAATGAAATTAAAATTGGTTGGGATTTTTTGATTGATATTGATTCTAAATATTTTGATTATTCTAAGTTGGCTGCTCGATTATTAATTAAGGCACTTGAACATCATGGTGTTAATAATGTTGGAATAAAATATTCTGGGAATAAGGGTTTCCATATTTTGATTCCTTTCAAAGCTTTTCCTAAAAAGATTGGTGAACATAATACTAAAGATATGTTTCCTGAATGGCCTCGATTAGTTGCTGCTTATCTAACGGAACTTACTCATGATCAATTAACTGATGAAATTTTGGAATTGTCTACTGAGGCTGAAATTGAGGAAAAAGGTAAAAGTATTTTTGAAATTAAATGTAAACAGTGTGGGAATAAAGCTATTGTTAAGAAAATTGGAAAATATGTCTGTCCTAATTTAAAATGTCGTTCTGTTGTAAACTCTATGAAGTCTAATCGAAAACAGATGATTTGCCCTTCTTGTAATGGTAAAATGAATCGTGTTGAGAGTGAAGAAGTTTACTTTTGTGATAGTTGTAAAATTAATTCTAAAAAAAATCCTAATAGTTTTGAAAGAAAAGCTAGTGCGAAAGAATTGATTGATGTTGTTGATATTATTTTGGTGGCTTCGAGACATTTATTTAGAGCACCGTATTCTTTGCACGAGAAGACTTCTTTGGCTTCTATTGTGATTGATAAAAAAGATTTGAGCATATTTAAGCCGTCTGATGCAGATCCTTTAAAAATTAAAGACACTAAATCTTTTATGCCAGATTGTGTTGAGGGTGAGGCTAAATATTTATTATCGCAAGCTTTAGATAAAGTTCAAAGAAAGGTTGAAGAGGTTAAGACTAAAAAATATGATAAAACAAACTCAATTGATGTCAAAGGTCTTGAAATTACTGAGGACATGTTCCCTCCGGTGATTAAAACTATTTTGAAGGGATTAAAACAAGATGGTAGGAAAAGAGCATTATATTTGTTGTTGTCGTTTTATAATGCGCTTGAGTTCCCTCAGGAATATATTAAAGAAAAAACTCTTGAGTGGAATACTAAGAATTATGTTCCTTTAAAAAATGGATATTTGCAATCCCAGATTCTTTGGTTTGAAAAACGTAAACCATTACCTCCTAATTATGATAAGCCAATTTACAAGGAATTTGGTATAACATCTCCTCCTGAGCCTGGAATTAAGAATCCTATAAATTATACTATTAAGAAAGCTTTACAGAAGAAAGGGAAGAAAAGTAGAAAATCTAAAAAATAATTATTTTCTTGGAACTACTATCCAAAATATTAAATAAGCTAGAATTCCGCCGCCAAATGCTAAAGCAAATGCAACCCATAATAATCTTATTAATGTTGGATCAACTTCGAAATAATCTGCAACACCTGCACAAACACCTGCAATTATAGAATCTTTTTCACTTGCACGATAAAGTTTTTTTACTTTTTGCGCTTTTGCCATTTTAATTTCCTTTTCTATCATTAGCTCTTAATGATGGATATGCTTTTGGAACTTTATCATGAGAATATCTATGACCTCTTGCTTTTTTACCAGCTGAAGTTAAACCTTTGAATGCTCTTCCTCTATTTGCCGGCTTTGTTACCCAACTTAATTGTTTATCAGATTTGATTTCTGGAGCTACTCTATCTACTAAGATAACTTCGTGGAAATAGTGCATTCCGTCCTTTCCAATTTGATAAGAATTCAATACTTCCATATTCTTGTATTTTCTTGCTACTCTTTGTTCTGCTATTTCTCTATAATTCATACGTAAATTCTTTCTAATATGTAATCTTTTTGTTTTTCTTCCTTTGTTTGGTCTAGTCCTTTTATGACCACCACGTTTAACTCTAACTCTAACAACTACGATACCTTTCTTTGCTTTATATCCTAATGCACGAGCTCTATCTAATCTTAATGGTTTTTCAACTCTTACAATAGATTCGCCTTTTCGCCACTCAATCATTCTTTGTCTAAGAACTTTTATATCTGGCTTTTTCCAAGCTTCTCTTAAGTATTTGCTAACTCCCATGGAAGTTTATTGAAAAATCAGTTTAAAAAGCTTATTGTTGGGTGGAAAATAAATTTTTGATAAAGATATTATTTACTTGAGAATAAAATGAGCCCGCTAAAGTCGCATGAAATTGTAAACAAATTTCGACTTGCTCCAAGCTATATAAATTAAAGATTTCTTTGCGTTAGGGAATTGAACCAAGGTTCAAATCAAGAATGAGCCCGCTGGGATTTGAACCCAGGACCCCCGCCTTATCAGAGCGATGCGCTACCTGACTGCGCCACGGGCTCGCTAGTATAATTAAAATGGGTTTTGTTGCTTTATAAGTTTTTTTAATGTTTGATAGTTACTTGATTTCTCTCTTTTTTCAAAAAATATTGTTTTTGTTATCCTTTTGTCGGTTTAAGAGTTTTAACTTTGTTTTTGGTTGGTTTTATAATGGTGAAAGGAGGTGATTTATGAAAGCAAATATATTATATGGTATTTGTACTATTGTTCTTTTGTTCGGTATGAGTAATGTTTTGGCGTTGGATAATGTTAGTAATTCTATGACTGTTCGTGTCAATGTTATTGAATCTAGTATTGGGATTTCTGTTCCTGATTTAATAGAATTTGGTGATGTTGCATCTGGTTATATTACTGAAAGACAAGATTTGGATATTAATAATAGTGGAACTGTTGATATTAATGTTGTACCTGAATTAGCAGCTGATTCAGCTGATCTTTTTCAACATATTTCTTTTAGAAGTGTTTTGGCTGATCCATTGTATGAGATTGGAAATTTTTCTATTGAAATTTTAAAAGCTAATTCTGTTGGGGATATTCGTACTGAAAGAATCTATATGTATCTTGATTTAACAAATGTTCTTGATGTTGAGAGCGGAGAAAATATTGAATCTGATATTGTATTTTGGGCATTACCTTTGTAAGATGAAGCTAATTTATTTTTTTTATTTTTGTTTTCTTTTTATTAGTTGTGTTTCTGGATTGGAATTTAGAGCTAGTCCTGAGGAAATTATTTTTGACTGTTTCGTTAATGAAGTTGTTTGTAAAAATATTAGTTTTTATGCTTCTGAAAATGTTGATGTAAAAGTTGAAGATAGATGGGCTAGTATAGATTTTATGGAAAGGAATTTGGTTAAGCATTCTTTGAGTGTAGAGGATTTAGATATTGAGATTGATTATTTGAACGAATTTAATATTGATAAAAAGAATATAATTGAGGTTTGTGTTGTTGGAGAAAATGTCGGATTGTATCATGGGGTTATGTTAGCTAGAGTTAATGAAAGTCAGACTGGGATTGGTATTTGGTTAAAAATAAATATTAGTAAAAATTCTGATTTGATTAATTTGATTAGTTCTAATGTTGTTAAGAAGATTAACAGTAATAATTTTGTTAATAAACATCTTTCTTCTCTCGTTGGTTTTCTTGTTTTGATTTTAGTAATTCAATTTTTTATACTTTTAAAAAGGAAATTATAAATTTTTGTTTAACCAGTTTTTGATTGTCTCTTCTGGTTGTGCACCATTGAATTCGTCAACGATTTTCCCATTTTTGAATAATTTTACTGAAGGAATACTCATAACTCCATAATCTGTTGCATATTTTTTATTTTCATCTACGTTTACTTTTGCTAGAATCATTTTCCCTTCAAATTTTGTTGAAATTTTCTCTAACACTGGTTTTAACATAAGACATGGTCCACACCATGGTGCCCAGAAATCTACTAATACTGGTAAATCGTTTGATTGTTTTAATACATCATTTTCAAAAGAATTATCCGTTGTATCTATTGCCATAAATTAATTAAACATTCTTTGTTTATAAATTTTTTTAAAATACTTTTTGAAATCGTCAACTTTTTAACTTCATACTACCTTTTTATTGTATGAGTAAAACTGATTTAATTCAATCTTATAAGTTTGCATTAAAAGGGATAGCTGTTGGTTTTCATAAAGAGCAAAATATCAAAATACTACTTGTATTTGGATCTATTGCTACTTTCCTTTGTATTATTTTAAATGTATCTCTAATAAAAACATTAATTGTTTTTATTTTATCTACATTAGTTATAATCTTAGAATTAATTAACACTGCGATAGAAAAATTATGTGATAGAATAACTTCTAAAAATGATTCTGAAATAGCAAAAATAAAAGATATTTGTGCAGGTATAGTCTTAATTAGTGCTCTATTGGATTTAATTGTTGGATTAATTATAATATCAGAACCTCTCATTGAATTAATCTTATAATAATTAAAATTCTAATCTTTTATTACAACAAAAGTTAAAATTTATTTTTTATGGATAAATATATTGAAATTTTATTTGATTGTTTTAATACTTCTTTTTTAAAATTTTCATCTGTTACATCAATTGCCATTCTTTGACTAAATATTTATTCTTTATAATTTTTTAAAAAAAAAGAAGAGAAGAAGACCGAAATCTTCTAAACTTCATTTGAACAAAATAACCGAAGTTATTAAATCCAGATGAACAAACAATCGAAACCGAATGCTCAACATGTTAAACCGAAATTTAACATATTATACTTAGGACTCTTTAATTTAAAAAGTTATTGTTTTACTTGCTACTCAAAATATTTATATAATCTGGGTTTCTTTTAGTTTTATGAGAAGTGTTCCGTTTACTACGGAATATTTTTTGATTTTATTGGTTTTTACTTTTTTAGTTTCGGTTGCTGCTATTATTCATGGTATTTTCTTCGACATGGTTTTTTCACAAATTGCTAGATTAAGTTTGGAAGGATTGGTTCTTACTTTTTTTATTTTGTTTCCTGCTGTATTATTCTTGGAATGGGTTTATGATCTGAATAATGAACAGAGGTTTGAAGGATTGGAAGCAAGAATAAAGAAGTTAGAGAAAAGAAAATTAACCAGATAAATATTTTTTGAAAAGTTTTCCCATTCTTTCCCATTTATAAAAAGTATCTTTTCTATAATGTTTCCTTTCTAATCCTAATTCTTCAGCGATAGAGAATGCTCCTTCTAATATAGAATCAAAATCATACTCAATAAAATTAGCAATTATATAAGAAATTTTTCTAATTGAATCTTCATCTTTAGGTTTGTTTTGCATTAAGCTCAAACAGAATTGAGTAACTTCTTTTTCTAAATTTATATATTCTTCAGAATCTAAATCTCCTTTAAAAGAATTTAGCTTTACATTAATACTTTCTAATTCTTCTTCCGTTTTTTTATCTAGAAATTCGTTCATTTAATATTAATTAGAATGTAGCTTATATAACTTCGTTTACTTTAATTTCTTAAAAAGATTTATTAACACTAATAGCTTTCTTTTGTTATGGTATTAGAAGCCTTTATTCCAATAATAACAATTGTAGGTCTATACATCTTGTCAGGATTAAAAATTGTTAAAGAATATGAAAGAGGAGTGAAATTTACTCTAGGAAAATTTTCAGGATTGATGCAGCCAGGATTAAATGTTGTTATTCCAATAATACAAACATGGCAAAGAGTAGACATCAGAATAAAAGCAATTGATGTTCCAGATCAAGATGCAATAACAAAAGATAATGTTTCAATAAAAGTTAATGCGGTTCTTTATTATAAAGTTTCAAATGCTAGACATGCTATTATTGAAGTTGAAGATTATAATTATGCAGTTTCACAATTAGCTCAAACAACTATGAGAGATGTTGTTGGTGAAGTTACATTAGATCAACTTTTGAGTAAAAGAGATTCTGTTTCCAAAAGAATTCAAGAGATTGTTGATAAAGCAACTGATCCTTGGGGAATTAAGGTTTCTTCTGTTGAATTAAAGCATATTGAATTGCCTGAGCAATTAAAGAGAACTATTGGGAAGGAAGCTGAAGCTGAAAGAGAACGTAGGGCTGTTATTATTAAAGCTAAAGGGGAAGTGGCTGCTGCAGAAGATATGGCGAAAGCTGCGAATACTCTGGCTAAATCTGACGGAGCACTACATTTGAGAACTTTACAAACTTTGAATGATTTAAGTAGTGATCAGAGCAATACTGTTGTTTTAGGAATTCCTTTAGAACTTTTAAGGGCTTATGAAAAAAAGGGAAAGAAGTAAGTAAATTACAATAATTTCTATAAAGAAACTTGGTTTTTTATTATCATGGATAGTTTATGTATTAGATGTAAGGGGAAGGGACTTTGTGGAAAGCCATGCAAAATTTTAGGTCATTTTGTTAATAATGCTCCAAAGCCTACTACTCATTTTTCAGGTCCTTCGCCACCTGAAGTTTTCGTTGGTAGAGTTGGTTATCCTAATGTTAATATGGGTATATTAGCCCCTACTGATTATGATAGTAAACATGAAAAATTTAACAATGCCGAGCAGTGGGCTAAGAGTAATTTATCTATTGCTAATATTTTAAGATTACGTGGTCAATTGATTTATGGTAGAGGAATCGCTAATATTAAAACGAATAGCCAATTAAAGGATGTTACTCAGGAACTTGCTTTAACTCATAAAGCTACTTCTACTGAATTTTTCTTGAGAAAAATACCTATTGTTCAATTAAATTCTTCTGCTGTATTTAAACCTATGACGAATCCTGCTCCTATTCAAAAAGTCTTGTTGCAAGAAAATACTAAAATCCATAAAAAGATTGATTATTTGACTAATGATTTTGATGCTAAATCTGTTACGGCAATTAATGAATTGTATAAGTCAAATATTGGAGTGGATCATTTACAAAAGATTTTATCAGTTGGAATGTTGGGAAAGAAAATTAATCGTAAAATGATTCCGACGCGTTGGAGTATTACTGCTATTGATGATACAATCTCTAAGGGATTATTAGAAAATATTAGATATTATAAAGAAGTTGATGAAATAATGTTATTTAGTGGGAATTATTTAGGAAATTATATTGCTATTTTGTTGTTACCTGGTCGATTGGCATTTGATGCGATTGAGGCTTGGGATGGTGAGAGTGTTTTTGGACAGGAACATCATACTGTTTTTGCTGAAGATTATGAGGGATTTATAGGTAGAAAAAAGTATGCGTCTAATATTACTGGTGGTTATTATGCGATGAGATTGCCTGTAACAGAGTATTTGACTAAAGCTAAAAGACAGGCTAGTGTTTTTGTTTTTAGGAGAATTACGAACGAGTATTATGCTCCACTTGGTGTTGGAATTGTCAGAGAAACTACAAGACGTGCAATGAATAGTAAACCTATTATTTTTAATGATATGAACATAGCATTGAATAAAATGGGAGAATATGTTAAGTTGGAAAGTGATATATTAAAGGACAAATCATGGTTGTTGCAAAATTATGGTAAGCAAAAAGTTTTGAAGGAGTTTTTTTAAATATTAATATGGTAGAAGAGATTGGACCTAAAATTTACAAGATTGTTGGTAATGGAAATGTTTATTTGTATTTAGAACCTGAACCATTTTTAATTGATAGTTCAGATCATATTGATAGTGAATATATTAAATCTGAAATTTCTAAAATTATCTCTCCTAATAAAATTAAATATATTTTATTGACACATTTACATTATGATCATTGTGGTAATGTTGATTTATTCCCTAATGCTAAAGTTTATGCTTCTAGGAAGGAAATTAAAAATTTTAGGAATTCTTTTGATGATTTTTTTATTTTTGATATTTCTAAAATTGCTTTTGAAAAGTTGGAACACTCAATTGCTTTTTCGAATGAAATATTTGGATTAAAGGTTGTTAAAACTCCTGGGCATACAGGTGGTTCTGTCGCTTTTTTTGATTCTATAAATAAGATTTTATTTTCCGGTGATACTTTGTTCCATAAGGGTATAGGTAGAACTGATTTTATTAATTCTGTTCCTGAGAATATGGAAGAATCTGTTAAAAAATTGAAAGTTATTTTAAGCGATGAAGATATCCAGTTAATGCCTGGGCATGATTATTGATTGTTTCCCCAATATACTTATAAAATAATTTCTGTTGAATTTATAATGGAAAAAGTAATTATTTTATTGAAGATTTTTGTATTTATATTACTAGTTGTTGGATTAATCTATTTTAATAATTCTGAAAAAAATTATATTGATACAGAAAAAATTGACAACGTAAATGACTTATATGGTTCGTGCCCTAGTAGTAGAAGCTGTATTAGCCCGAGTTGTGGATTATGGGTTGACAGTGATAATGATGGTTCTTGTGATCGAGGTGTTTTATGAAAAAAATTCAGATTTTTAGATCATTATTACAATTGAGTTATATTACCTTGTTGTTTACTAGTTTTTTTATTGATTTTAAATCATTTCTTTTGGTTATTTTAATTAGTACTGTTTTGGGTGGTGCGTTCTTTTGTGGTTGGTTATGTCCTTTTGGTACTTTACAAGAAATTCTTGGGAATATTAGTGATTTATTTAATATAAAGAAAATAAAAATCTCTAATAATATACATAAATATTTGAGATATATGAGATATATTATTTTAATTCTTGCTTTGAATGGTTTGATATTTTTATATAGATTTGATGCTAGAATTTCTTTTTTGGATATCTTAAATGGTTCTACGATTGCAATAATCGCATATTTATCTGTTGGATTCTTTGTTCTTTTATCTTTATTTGTCGATAGACCTTTTTGTAATTATTTTTGTCCTCAAGGTGCTCAATATGGATTGTTTAGTTCTTTGAGATTGTTTAGGATTAAGAGAAATAAAGATTTGTGTATTAATTGTAAAATTTGTGATTCTAAGTGTCCTATGAATATCAAGATTTCTGAAGGTGATGATGTTAAAAGTTTACAATGTATTAATTGTTTTGAATGTATTGCTAATTGTCCTAAGAAAGGTGCATTGAAATATGGATTTAGTGATTTTAGAAATTTGTTTAAGTTTAAAAATTAGTATTTTTTACCTTTATATTTTGAAAGAAATGTTGTGAATTCTTTTTTTATTTTAGGTTGTTGTGTTTTTGTTGTTTCCAGCATTCTTTTGTTTTTACCTTTATAAAAATCATAATATTTTGCATCATCAAAACCAATTTTCTTTACATCGTTTGATGTTGTTAGGTAATACATTGCCTCTATCCCTGACCAGAGGATTGCGCCGAGACACATTGGACATGGATATGTCGTTGTGTAGAGTTGACACTTTTTTAGATTGAATGTTTCTAATTTTTTGCAGGCTTTTCTTATTGCGTTCATCTCTGCGTGATTTGTGCAGTCGTTTGTTTTTAAAACTGTATTATGTGCTTTAGAAATTATTTTACCATCTTTAATAATTACACAACCGAAAGGGCCACCTTCTTTCTCTTTTGTTCCTTTTTTCGCTTCTATTATTGCTTCTTCTATATAATTCATGTTTGTTAGAAGTTAAAATATTTATTAAATGTTAGTATTTTAATATTAAATCTAAGAAAATAATTTGTGAAAATAAATATTTTTTGGTTAATTTTAAACTTTTTAGAGATCCCATTTATAAGATATTTAGAATAAAAAATTACTCTGGTTGTAAAATTATAAATTTTTATGAAGACATATTTCTTTTTAACAGTTTTTAATTCCCAAAAGCCTTAAAACCTTTTGTTAATTCTAATATTTATGGTTGAAATTAGCAATGAGACGATTAAAGCTTATGCTTTAGAAAATGCAATTAACCATAGTGGGAAAGCAGCTCAAGGTTCTGTTTTAGCTGGTCTGTTTGCTGAAGGATTAGAAAAATCTGAAATTAAAAAATATCTTTCTATTATTCAAGAAATTGTAAATGAGGTTAATTTTTTAGATATTGAAGGACAGGAGAAACAATTTGATTCTTTGAGTAAGAAAGTTTCTAAAAGAGAGACTAGAAAGGGATTGCCTGAATTACCTAATGCTGTTAGAGGTAAAGTTGTTATGAGAATGGCTCCATTCCCGTCTGGTGCTTTACATTTAGGAAATGCTCGTCCTTTAATTTTGAATGATCAATATGCCCAAGATTATAATGGAACTTTTTTGTTAGTTATGGATGATACAATTGGTTCTGAGAAAAAATCTATTCACCCTGAAGCTTATGAGTTGATCGAAGATGCTGCTAAATGGTTAGGTTGTAAAATTAATAAGGTTTTATACAAATCTGATAGAATTTCTCAATATTATAGGTATGCTGAAGAGTTGTTGCGGAAAGGTTATTTGTATGTTTGCTCTTGTCCTGCTGAAAATTTTAGAGAACTAAAGATTAAGAAACAAAATTGTCCATGTAGAAAGAATAGTGTAGAAAAAAATTTGGAACTTTGGAAAAGTATGTTTGATAAAACCAAAACTAATGAAGGAGGTTTAGCTGTTCGTTTAAAGACTAATATGGCTGCTCCTGATCCTGCATTTAGGGATAGGGTAATGTTTAAAATTTCTGATAGAGTTCATCCTCGTGTCAAGAATAAATTTAGAGTTTATCCTACTATGGAATTTTCTTGGGCAATTGATAATCATATTTGGGGTATTACACATATTATTCGTGGTGTGGAATTAGAAATTGAGGGAAAGGTTGAAAATTTTATTCGGAATATTTTTGGATGGACAAATCCTATTGTAATCAATAATGGTCATCTCGGTTTAGAAAATGTTAAATTTTCTAAATCTAAAGGATTGCAAGAAGTTAAATCTGGGACTTATAGAGGTTGGGACGATCCTAGATTATGGTCTATTCAATCTTTAAGAGCTAGAGGGATTAGAGCTGAAGCTATTAGAGAATTTATTTTAGCGAATGGTGTTAAAAGGTCTAGCACAATCGTTCCTGTTGATGTTTTATATAAATTTAATAAAAAATTTATTGAACATTCTCCTAGATACTTTTTTGTTGAAAAGCCAAAGAAAATTAAAATTGGTGGAAGTCCTGTTTTAACTGCTACTTTACCCTTTCATCCTGATAACACAATTGGTTCTCGTAAGTATAAAACTAGTCAGGAATTTTTGATTAGTGGTGACGATTATGATAGTATTGAGGAAAGAAACTATCGGTTAATGCATTTATTAAATTTTAAGGCTTTTAAATTGGATAAGACATTTAGTGAACCTAGTTTTAGTTATGTTAGTGAAAAACCTGATGCTAAATTGAAAACAAAATATATTCAATGGTTGTCTGCAGATGGTGATAATGTTAAAGTTGAGGTTGTTATGCCTGATGCTGTTGTAAAGAAGGGATTGGGAGAGGCTGAGATGAAAAAATTGAATATTGGTGATGTTGTTCAGTTTGAAAGATTTGGTTTTGTTAGATTAAATAAGAAGCAAAAAGATAAATTAGAATTTTTTTATGCACATAAGTAAAATTACCAGCCTGTTCTTTTGAACTTTTTTTCTAATTCACTAATTGTCAATTTGATTATCGTTGGTCTTCCGTGTGGACATGAATATGGATTTTCACATCTTTCTAATTTATTCAATAAATTTTTAATTTCATCTTTTGTCATTTCTGTTCCAGCTTTTACACTTGCTCGACAAGATGTTTTTATTATTTTTTCTTCTATTTCTTTATTTATAATTTGATTTTTATTTTTTAATAATTCATTCAATATATCAATAAATAAGATTGAACGTAACTTACCAAAAATTTCTGGTACTGTTGAAAGTTTTAGACTATTTCCTCCAAAATCATCGAATTCAAATCCCATTGATTCTAGAAATCCTATATTGTTCATTGCAATTTGCTTTTGTTCAGGATTTAGTTCTACTATTTTACTTTCTAGTAATCTTTGTTTCTTTATTGCTCCGCCGTAAAATTCTTTCATGAACCTTTCATAATTTACTCTTTCTTCTGCTGCATGTTGATCAAACATTACAAGCCCATCTTCTCCTTCACAAATTACAAATGTTTTATTGACTTGTCCTAGAATGTTGAATTTTCCAAATTTAGATTTACTTGTTTGTCGATTTATCACTTCATTGATTTTTAGAATATGTTCATCACCGACTGTAGGCTGTATATCATTTTGTTTAGTTGATGTTGGGATTTGGTAAGCAACATCTATTGGAATTTTATTTGATGTTGTAATTTTTTCTAGTGGAATTTGTGTGTTTGATTCTTCTTCTAGAAATAAATTTACTTGTTTATCTGTTGTGAATTCATAAACATGTGTTGGTTTTAATTCGTTTTGTTCTTCTAGATTCGCTTCTGGTATTAGGTCAGTTTCTTTTAGTGATTCTTTTATTGCTTTGTAAACTATTTCTTTAACTTGTTTGTTATTTTGAAATTTTATAAACTCTTTATTTGGATGAACATTTACGTCTATTTGTGATGGATTAATTTCAACATTGAGTACGAAGATTGGGTTTCTATTTATGAAGAGCAAAGTTTTATATGCTGAATAAATTGTATCTGAAATTGATTTGTCTTTTACATATCTTGAATTTACGTAGAGTGATTGTTCTGTTTTATCTGCTCGTGTTAGGTTCGGTTTTGAAATATATCCTGTTACTTCTATTCCTAATTCTTGATAGTTTACTCCTATTAAATCTTTTCCGACTTCTACTCCTAGGACAAATATTATATTGTTTAAAAATGAATTTGTTTTTTGTGAATTGATTATTTCTCGTCCATCATGTATTAGTAAGATTGATACATTGTTTTTTATTAGAGCATATTTTGAGACTATTTTGAGTATGTGACTAAATTCTATTTCTCTTGATTTTAGATATTCTCTTCTTACTGGTACACTAAAAAATAAATCATTTATTTCTACTGTTGTTCCTTTGCTACATGCTACTGATTCTATCTTTTTCACTGTTCCTGCTTCGATTAAAATTGAGGTTCCGAGTGCATCGCAATCTCTTTTAGTTGTGATTTTTAGTATTGCAATTTCTGCAATGCTTGCAAGTGCTTCACCTCTAAATCCAAATGAATATATGTTGAATAAATCTTTGTCGCTTTCTATTTTTGATGTTGCATGTCGTTCTGCACATAATAATAAATCTTCTTTACTCATTCCCATCCCGTTATCGCTTATTTTTATTTTTGCAATTCCACCATTTTCTATTTCTATTTTTATATCATCTCCTCCTGCATCGAGAGAGTTTTCTAAAATTTCTTTTACAACACTTGCGGGTCTGTCAATAACTTCTCCTGCTGCTATTTTGTTTATTGTTGAGTTGTTTAAAATTTTTATTGGCATATTATAATTAATGCTAGGAAGTTTAAAGGGGTTATTGTAGTTGAATGTATATATTATTAAAACAACTTATTCCAATTTTTCTTTTCTTTATTTTCTTCTTTTGATTGATTAAACTCTTTATCTATTTTTTCTTTTAGTTCTGCTAGTATCTTTTCTTGTAAATCTTTCATCATTTTTTCTTTTATTTTATTTATATCTACTGGCTGAATTTTAATGTTTGATTGAGAATGATCTATTTTGGATAGTTGAATTTCGTTTTTTTTATTTTGATGTTCTGATATTTTATCTCCTAGATTATCTTCTAATTCTATTAAGCTCATCACATTTTTTGCGCATGTAATTACTTTATCTGGTAATCCTGCTAATTTTGCAACTTGGATTCCGTAACTTTTGTCCGTTCCCCCTTTAACTATTTTTCTTAAAAAAAGTATTCTATCGTCTTGCTCGTCTACTGCTATGTTATAATTATTTATTCCTTTAAATTTTTCTGATAATTTATTTAGATGATGGTAATGTGTTGCAAAAAGTGTTTTACATTTTGTTTCGTTGTTTAGATATTCTGCTATTGCCCATGCTAAACTTACTCCATCAAATGTTGATGTTCCTCGTCCTATTTCATCTAGTATTACAAGACTTTTTGATGTTGCATTATTCAGGATATTTGCAGTTTCATTCATCTCTACCATAAATGTAGATTGATGGTTTACTAAATCATCATGTGCTCCAATTCTACTAAAGACTCTGTCTAATACACATAAGTTTGCTGATAATGCTGGTACAAAACATCCCATTTGAGCCATTAGGCATGATAGTGCAATTTGTCTTAAATATGTAGATTTACCTGCCATATTTGGTCCTGTGATTATCATTGTTCTACTTTCTGTGTCTAGAATACAATTGTTACTTATGAAATCCACATCACTGAAAACTTCAATTACAGGATGTCTTGATTCTTTTAGTTCTATTTTCGATTCTGAGTTTATATTAGGTTTGCAATAGTTTCGTTCTTGTGAAACTGTTGCAAAAGAAATTATACAATCTAATACACTAATACATCTTGAAACATCTTGTATTTCTATTACATATTTTTTTAATTTTTCTAGTAGTTCCATAAATAAATTATATTCTATTTCATATATTTTCTCTTGTGCTCCAAGTATTTTTACTTCTAATTCTTTTAGTTCTTCTGTTACAAATCTTTCACTATTTACTTGAGATTGTTTTCTTATGAAGTCATCTGGAACTAAATGTAAATTTGATTTTGTGACTTCTATAAAATATCCTATAATTCTATTGTATTTTATTTTTAAATTTTTAATTCCTGTTCTTTCTCTTGCTTCATTTTCTAATTCTGCTAGATATGTTCGTGCACTACGACTTATTATTCTAAGTTCGTCTAATTCAGAATTATATCCCTGTTTTATTATATTTCCCTCTCTTACTAATGTATTTGGTTCATCTTTTATTGCATTTAGAATTGTTTCTGTTGCTTTTGTTAAATCTGGAATATTTGAATATTCTTTGAAGATTTTACTTGTTGATTTTTCTAGCAGTTTTTTTATTTTTGGAATATTTTTTAATGATGTTCCGAGTGAAACTAAATCTTTTGGATTTGCATTCCCAAAACTTACTCTTCCAATTAATCTTTCTATATCATAAACATTTTGTAGATATTCTTTGAACTCATATCTTAAAATTAAATTGCTTTTCAATTCGTCAACTCCTTCTAATCTTTCTTCTATTTCTTTTTTATCAATTAGTGGTGAAACTACCCATCTTTTTAGTAATCTTTTCCCCATTGGTGTTATAGTTTTATCTAGGACTGATAATAGTGTTGCGTTGTCTGTTCTTGAAAATATATTTTTTGTTAGTTCTAGGTTTCTAACTGTTGCACTATCTAGAAACATAAAATCGTTTATTTGATAAACTTTTATTTTATTTAAATGAGTTAATGGGTTCATTTGTTTTTCTTTTATGTAGCTTATTAATCCGCCTGCTGCTTCTGCTATTATTTCATCGGTTATGCCAAAGCCTTCTAGATTTAGAACATTGAAATGTTCGTAAAGTGTTTGTTTTGCTTTTGTTGAATAAAAAAATCTATCTTCGTACTCACTTATTATATAGCCATTTTCTTTTAATTGTTCTATTCGTGGTGATTTTATTCTTGACATTGGGACAACTATTTCTGATGGTGAAAGCCTACTTATTTCATTCCAAAACTCACTATCGCTTACTTTACAAGATGCAAATTCTCCTGTTGAGATATCACAATATGATAAGCCAATCTTTTCTTGTGAGAATGATAATCCGACTATATAATTATTTGAACCTTTTTCTAAAATCATATTTTCTACTATTGTTCCTGGAGTTATTATTCTTACTAATTCTCGTTTTACTAATCCTTTTGCTAGCTTGGGATCTTCTACTTGTTCTACTATTCCTACTTTGTAACCTTTTCTTACTAATTTTGCTAGGTATGGATCGAGAGCATGATATGGTATTCCTGCTAGTGGGGCTTCTGTTTCTCCTTTCCCTCTAGATGTTAGTGTTATTTCTAGTTCTCTTGAGACTGTTTTTGCATCTTCAAAAAATGTTTCATAAAAATCTCCCATTCTAAAAAATATAACACAATCTGGATGAGCATTTTTAATGTTCATGTATTGTTGCATCCCTGGAGTTAGTTTTACCATTATATTAATGGTGAATTTTTATTTAAAACGATTTATGTGTTATGTGGATAATGGAGCAATCTAGAAGTTATTGATTTTATGAGAGTTTTCTTCATTAGAAAAATCTTTTTTCAGAGAATTAAGTCCTAATATTGTTATTAATTATTGTTTATTTAGATAATAATAATTTCAACAACAATAAAGCTTTCCTTGCTCCCCATCTTTGATTTTTCCCATTGGTGTTCCATATTTTCGTATATTTTCTATCATGTCTTTATTCTGTTTAAGTTCTTTTCCCATTAGTACACTTGCTTCTCTTGCTTTTAAAAATGAATCGCACAATTTTATGTTTAATGGGCATTTCTGTTCACATGCTTTACAAAGATTACATTTGAATATTATGTCGCTGATTAGTTTTTCTGATAATATGATGGATTTTCCTCGTGCTGAAACTCCTTCTTCTCTTAATGTTTTGAATACTGGACAGATATTCTTACACATTCCACATTTGATACATTTTTCTAACTCTACAGATACTTCTTCAAGTAGATTTTTTGCTTGAATTTTATTTTGGTCTTGGTCTTTCATATATAGTAGAAGTTTCTAGAGTATAAAAAAGTTTGTTGGATTAAGATAATTTATGAAAATTTTTTTTGAAATCTACAATTTTACCCTTTTTTACTTCAATATTTTCTTCTTTTAAAATTTTAATTTTATTTGCTGTTCCTGATGCAAACCCTCCGATGTTGCCGTTTGAATTTACGACTCTGTGACATGGAACGATTGGTGCGTTGGGATTTTTATTGAGTGCAGTTCCTACTGCTTGATACGCTTTTGTGTTTAGTACTATTGCAATTTCTTTATATGTTGAAACTTTACCTTTTGGAATAGTTTTTGTTGTTGCATAGATTTTTTCACAGAATTATAACATAAATTTTGAAATGATTTTGAATATATATAGATTACGCTATGTTTTTAATTTCTTCTATTTCTTTTTTTGAAACTGCTGTTCCTTTGAACTTTACAGCATACAATAATGCGTCTAAATTATCTTTTGTTTTTTCTATCCCTGTTAAGCTTTTTTTATAAGCGATATATAAAAATTCTGCTGATCTCATTACTTTATGTGGTTTTATGTCTTTTATTACTTCGTTATTAAAATCTAAATCTGTATGTAATTTTCTTTCGATTATTTCTTCAATTTTTCTTGGATTTTCTATTAGATATCTTGTTGTTCTTTCATCTACTACAATCATTGATTGACCTTCTACTAAATTATCAAATGCTAGACAATCTGCTTCTCCTTCTTGAATTATTGTTATCTTTTCTCCATTTCCGTGATGTCTTAACACTCCATTTGCAATTTTTAATATTTTAGCTGACTCTTTTTTAAGTGTATTATCATCTATTATTTCAGTTGACATTTTTAGAATTCCTGTCTTCAAAAGGTGTTGAACTTTTATTGCTTCTAATTTATATTTTTTTATTTTAATTGGTCTATCTATCACTTCGTATTTTACTGCGGGTGTTAAAATAAATTCACCATTAAAATTCTCTTTCATTCTTTCTACTACATCTAATAGTCCATTCATTGTTAACGCGATTAATGGTCCTGCATCAAAAATCAAATATTTCATTTAAAAAAATCCTCAACCTCTTTAATCCTTTCAACTTCTGATTTACTATCTGAGATATTCATCTCGTGTACTTTTGATTGTCCAATATAAGATGCTAAATCCCAGAGATTAATTCCTAGTAGTTGTGCTGTTTGTGCGCTTGATAAACCATGTTCATATAGTTTAAATGCTTTATTTATTTCTGCTTTCCTAAATATATCTTTTATATATTCTCCTAAATGTCCTGTTATATTATTTAATGATGCTCTTATTTCTCCTGCATATCGAACTGTTTCGTTATAATCATTTTTTTCTGATGCTTTTGTCATTAATGCCCAGTTCGAAATTAATTGTTGGTAAAAATCGTCCCAACCTTCTAATCTTCTATAACTTTCCCTTTGTAATATTTTACTTATTGAATAAATCAAAACTGCTACTATTATGTTTGCTGGATCTTGGTGAATTGTTGCGGAATGGATTGTTCTTTCTGAGAGTTCTTTTAATTTTTGATGTTTTTCACTTTTAATTGCTGCTTGAGAAAGTTTTAGAACTTCTGTAATATTTGTTAAGTCTTTATAACCTTCGATAAAATCTCTTTTATTCATATAATTTTAAATATCGGAGAATATTTAAACCTTCTTAAATATTTAATTTTATGAAAATTTTATTGGATACGAACTTTATTTTGACAACTATGAAACAAAAAATTGATTTTCCTAATTTAGCTGATGAAATTTTTAGTGAGCCAATTGAGTGGGTTGTTCCGCAACAAGTTTTGAATGAATTGGGTAATTTAAAAGACCGTAATGGGATGAAAAGAAAAGATAGGGCTGCTGCTGGATTAGGATTTGATATATTACAAACTATTAATCCTGAAATTGTTGAGCTACAGAAAAATAGAAATGTTGATATTGGAATTGTTAATTATATTGTTGGGAAAGATATTATTCTTGCTACTTTAGATAGAGATCTAAAGAATAGAATAAAAAATAAGATCTTGACTATTAGGAATAGAAAAATGCTTGAAATTATATAAAATATAGTACAATAATTCTTAAAAACATCTTCAGTAGATTAATATTATGGAGAATGTTAAAGATCATACTATTGAGAAAATTAAGTCTAAACTTATTGAAATGAACACTGATTTGAATAAAATTTCCTATCTTGAGAATGTAATTAAGGAGAAAAATTTTACTTTGGAGGTTAAGCGTTTTATTCTGGGATATTTATCTAAGTTATATGAGAATCGTAAGATGTATAGGAAAGCTGCTAAGGCGATTATTAATAAAGCTACTATTGAAATTTCAATGAAAGATAAAATTGAATCGTTTTTATCTGCTGCTGAATTATATGCTAAACTTGGAGATGTTGATGAGGCTGAACATATGTTTAACATGGCTTCTAGAAATGTTGATGATATACAAAAAGCTAGAATTGATTTAGCTAAGAAAAATATTTATTCGGTTTTTGCTGAAGAATTGGATAGACAAGGGAAAAAAAGTTCTGCTATTAAGTTTTATGAGAAGTTAATCAGAATGAGTTTGGATCCTTTGGAAAGGTCTGATATTAAAGGAAAATTAAAATCTAGATATCAATCTTTGGGATTATTTAGAGAAATTAACTATTTGGAAGGTTTGAAATAATTTTTTTTGCATAGTTTTTTTAAGTTGAAAAATAAAAAAAAATAAAGAAAATATGTGTGTTTGAAAAATTAAACAACCTCTTCGTCCATATCGAAAAGACCGTCATCGTCTTCTTCTAATTCAAGTTTGTTTTCATCCATTTTAGGTATCTGGTATTTAGTCATTTTCCATTTCAAACTCATCGTCAAAATCTTCTTCGACTTCTTCTTTGAGTTCAGCATCAAACTCTTTTTTGAGTTCTTTTCTTGAATCGGAAATATTTTCTATTTCTACCATGTTTACTTAGAGAAGTGAATTTTATACTGTATATAAATCTTATGATTCTCTAATATACATAGATTTTAACCAAAATATTTAAAAGAGAATTACTTACTTGATTTAATAAATTCTTTTACTAATTCTAAAATTTCTTTTTTCTTATATGGTAAGAATGTGATTGAACCTGCATTTTTATGTCCTCCACCCTCTACGAATGAGTTTGGAATTTTTTTGTTAATATTTTTTATCATTTCATGTACTGAGAAGTTTGCTGAATCTGTTGCTCTAAATGTCATTGCTGTATTCATTACTCCTACTGTTACTAATTTGATATTCTTTTTTTCCTGCTTCAAATTGTCATGAACTAATCCTACTGATCTACCTGGTTTTGGAAAAAATCCAAATCCTGGGAATGTTTCTTCTATGTTAATTATTTGTAATGTTTTATCTCCATACTCTTCAATTATTCTATTACTTTTTCCCATTGCAAGTCCTTTCGCATCTAAATTTTTAATATAGGGTGCCATTAAATCTACTAATTTTCTTTGTTGTTCTCTTGGTTCTCCGAATAGAACTTCTATATATTCCCTTGCTTCTAAAAATCTTAATTTTGCTGATGTATAATCTATTACTAATGAGATTTCATTTAGTAATTTTTTTGAATAACCTTTCTTTTCTGCTAATTCACAATATTTGTCTACACCTTCTTTATTTTCTAAATCTATTCTATCTGCTAAACCTGCCATTGCTGGTATTGGTTCCATATTTTCTACTTCTGGATTTATTAAACGAGCTAATTCTGAACAAAGCATTCCTGCTGAAAATTTTGAACCTGATTCTCCCACTAAAAATGGATTTATATGTGATAATACTTGCTCACTAATTACATCTTTTTCAAATGGATGATGATCTACTACGATTATATCTGAACCATGGATTTTTGCTTGTTTTATTGCAATTAGATCCTGTTGTGTTGAACCATTATCTACAATTAAGATTAGTGGCATTTTGTTTGAGAACTTTGCAGCATTTCTTAGTGAAGTTGCTGTATCTCTGATTGAATCATCTATTTCATAATATGGTGCTGAACATGGTGATCTCATAAAAAATTCCCAAGCTGCTTTTGGATTAGAATGTTGTCTTTGAATTAATGGAATAATTGCTTTTTCTAATGCAAATCCTGAAGAATATCCATCGGCATCATTATGATGTCTTACTATTATTGGTCTATTTTGAAATACTGCTAATCTGATTTCTTGTGCTGCGTTAATAAAACGTGGTTTCAATTTTTCTAAAATTTGAGATTCTATTAAAAATGATTTAAAATTAACTTTAGCTTTTGCCCTTAATTTATCTTCAATTATTTCTTTGATTTTCCTTGCATCTTCTCCTCTCTGCTTTGATATTTTTGCTATATCTCCTTCTAGTTCTCCATTAAATTCTGATATTGAAACTAATGCTAAAATAAAGTCACCTGATTCTATTGTTGGATAAGCTCTTTCTCCTGCTACAATAAATGCTTTTAATGATAAATTACCTGTTCCATCGTTCACTTCGAATATAGTTGGTCCTCCTGTTTGGATTACTCTATCAATTTGTCCTTGAATAAAAACTTTCTTTCCAGACATTTTTTTATCAACATCTTCAATGTTGCATAGCTCTGGCTTCTCATTATAATCTTTAAATTTTCTGTCTTTCATTTTTTTATTGTCGTAATTTTTTTTCATAGAATAAAATAATAATTTATTTCCACTTTTTTATTAATACTTAATTGTTTAAATTTGTATTGGTTTAAAAATGTTAGCATTTTCTAAAATCTATGGATGAGATGTTTCTAAAATTCTTCTTTTTATTAAATAAAAAAGGTTGTCCCCTCAAGATGCACAAAAGGTCTTATGCTCCCGCCGGGATTTGAACCCGGGTCACTGCCGTGAAAGGGCAGCATCCTTGGCCACTAGACTACGAGAGCA
>CAZFHC010000005.1:0-37451 GCA_964518625.1 Candidatus Woesearchaeota archaeon
TTGGCGCAGCAGTTTTAATCATATTAGTGATTTTACTACTCCAACTAACACAACCGTTCTATGATAAAGAAAATGAAGTAGCAAGGTCATACTTCACTTCATTAAAACAAACACTAAAAAATGCAAAAGAGTCTGGTTCTGACCAATTGATAATTTCACAAGATTTAGCACCAAGTAGATATTTTTTAATCTATTTTGAAGATAGCTCTTATCAAACTATTAATAGTTTTGACACATACAGTTTTTTTCTTAAAGGAACAGCAGAGAACACATTATGTATTTGTCCAGTTTTAGAAGAAGATGTTAATACAATAACATGTAATAAAAAATATTGTACAAATCTAAAAAAACCTCTCTTATCGATAGAAAAAACAGCAATACCACTTGAGGCAGGAACTACAATAGATTTTTCATATTCCGAAAAATACTATTCTATAAGTTTAATTAATGAAGGTGATTTAGAGGCAGGAAAATACAAAGAAAGTTTGCTTAGAATAACAGAATGTGCCAAATTTTATGACGACGACGAAATTATTACTGATTCTTCAGAGAATCCTCTGAATCAATGGGCAAAAGAAAGATTGAAAGAAACTGCAAACCCCTGTCTGAAAACGGGAAGTTTATTCTTTGATAAAAGATTTATGGTATTACAGGAGTCCTATTTTGAATGTGATGGTGACTTTTTTTCCCTCAAATTTGACACAATAAAGGCAAAAAGCTTTTGGGCAGCTCTTAGTGGAACAAGCAAAGGTTTAGGCTTAATAATAGAAGATGATGAGGATTCTAAAGTATTATATAACATCAGAAATAAAGATGAAATAATTGGAAGTATTAATATGATTAATGGAAATATTGAGATTAAAGATGAAATAGATAAGCAAAGTCGTTATCTACTAACTCTCGAGAATGATGACTTGGATTATACGCTTAAAGATTTAGAATTTTATTCTCACGTAGCTACCTTCACCTATGTCATAGATGCTAAAAAGAATAATGTAAAGCCTTCGTATTCTTATGATGGTGGTAAATGGACTAATGAATTATTTAATGATAAAAATTATGATATAAAAGATGGAATCCGCGAATTAAAGAACTCTGAAACAAATCTAAAAATAATATATAATTAATTACAATGAAAAATAAAAAAGCAGACACAACTGAAATCCTGAAATGGATTACAATGCTCGGAATACTAGCAGCAACAACAATTGCAATAGTAAACGGAGTAAGTAAAGTTATATAAAATGAAAAATAAAAAAGCTAACATCTTACAAACAACATTAACTCATATTGTCTTAATTGGAATAATCGCCATCATTTTCATATCCTCAACCGGACAAAAAATCGATTCACGATATACACAACAACAAGTTGTAGAAAAACAACTAGCCCTATTTATAGATTCTGCAATCCCTGGAATGGAATTTACAATACTAAAAGTAAAAGGTGAAATTATAATAACTAACATAGAAATATTAGACAATAAAATATACGCAACAGTTAATGGCTTACCTTCAACAACCGGACACCCTATATTCTCACAACATCAAATAAATGTGCAAAATAATAATTTTGAACTCGTAATAACAATCACAGAATGAAAAACAAAAAAGGATCAACATCAGAAGCAACAATAATGATATACAGAGTAATGATAATACTCTTCACCGCATTTATTGTTCTAGGTATCTCAAGTGCTATATATCAAAATAACGTAGACATAAAGACATCAGAAGCACAAATATTAGGTAAAAAAATATCTAATTGCATAACAGAGGAAGCAACTATTTACCCAAGCATACTAAAGGAGAACAAAGAAAATATTCTAGAATATTGTGGCTATTCAAAAGAAGAAATACAAAGATTTACAATAAAAATAGAAATTTCATATGACGGAAAAACAGAAACCTATAAACAAGGAAGTCTTGGAGAAATTTGGATATCTCAATTTATTAAAGAAGCAGCTAAAAACAATCAAGATTCCTATAACTATGGTATTTCAACACTAGCTTTCCCTATCCATGTTTGTATAGATGAAATCTGCCAAAAAGGAGAAATAAATATAATAACAATAGTAAATGAAGAAAATTTATAATAAAAAAGCACAAATAGGAAGTTTGTTCTCGAACTTCATCATGACAATAATCTTAGTTATAATAATAGCACTGTTCGTTGTCTCAAGTTCTACAATCAAATTAAAAGCAGCTAAAAATGCAGAGATTCATGATAAATTAGTAAATTTAGAGATGTATTTTGAGCAACTAAGTAATTACCAATTTTATTATTACAATAATCCAAACACCAAACTTGAATGCGATGAGTTTTCCATATATAGATTAATTCAAGACAAAAATTTATTATTTAGAATTAATGATAATCTTTTAGAGGTCAAACAATATGACACAGATTGGCAAATTTTTAATTGGAATACAGGCGTAAATGGAGTTTATCAATTAAGTGAAACACCAAAAGAATGGAATATAGATCCGGTTAAGTTAGTGATAGAAGAAAAAACTGGGAATTATTATAATATAGAGATTTTTCTAAACAGTTTTTATCAGGATATTGAGAATAGAATACAAAAAAAATACAAAGAACAAATTGAAATTTTAAAAAATTCAAACTTAATAGAAGGAGTTGGTTATGACTGCTAAAAAAAATAAACGAGGAGATATCTTCGCATTATACTTCCCACTTTTAATACTAACCCTTTGTGGAATTACGATTTTTGCTTTTGTATATAACCAAAACCAATTAAGTACAAATATTGCATCACCAGAAACAATTCTAAAACTAGAAGACGAACTAGAAATATTTGAACATAATGAGAACATATTATTAAACGAATTAGATTTAAGCTCAGGAACAGATCTAGATAATCAAAAAAGACTTTTTTGTACCAACCTAAAGCCCTATTCAAAATTCTTAACTTCAAATATAATATTCAATAACCAGAAGTTTGAACAATCATTCTGGGATAAAGATACTGAATGGATACCCTTTTGTGAACGTCTTTATACATTTACAAAAGATGAAAATATAATTACAATAAAACGTGAAAACTCTAAAAAACAGATTCTACTAGTGCCAGAAACGAATGAAAAAATAGGATTTAATACAAAACTGGTTTTCACACACTCAAAAGAATACAAAATAAATCTAAACAATTAAAAATAAATAAAACATTAATACATTATGGATTACGGAGCCCCACAAAAACGAAAAACAAAGAAAGATTTGAAAAGGAAAAGACAATATAGGGTTTACAAAAGAGGTGGACAATTCAGATCACAAGAAGTAGATGACACAAAAGAAAATTCATCAACTAAAAAAGGTAGAAAGAAAAACAAAAAACTATGATTAATTCATTTTTATTCTGGTTCCTACTCGCAGGAACAATACTAGCATCATTACAAGATATAAAACGAAGAGAAATTGATAGATGGTTAAATTATACACTACTAGTAGGAAGCATAATCTATTTAACATTCAATTTAATTTTCACAAAAAATATAACAATCCTAACACAAGGAATATTTACTTTCGCCATAATTTTCCTATTTAGTAACCTTCTATACTACACAAACTTTTTTGCAGGAGGAGATTCTTCGCTTTTATTCGCAATAAGTGCCTTGTTTATCGGACCAACTATTTTAACAAGCACACTAAACATTCTATCATTCATAATATTGCTAATCTTTGCAGGTAGTATTTATGGGCTAATCTATTCAATTGCATTATACATAAAAACAGCCAAGGAAACAAATAAAGAAATAAAAAAACTCTATAAAACAACAAAAACAAAATACATACTACTTGTAAGTATCCCATTCTTCATACTAAGCTTTCTAAATATAATATTCCTTTCAATTGCAATAATATTAGTACTATATCCAGCACTATTCATATTCGCAAAATCTCTAGAAAAAACAGCACTTACAAAAACAATCTCGGGAAAAGAATTACGGCTAGGAGACTGGATAAATGAAGATATAAAAGTAAAAGGCAATCTCATAAAGTCAGACTTCAAAGGAATAAACGAAAAAGATATTAAATTACTAAAAAACAAAAGAAAAGTAACAATAAAAAATGGATTACCCTTTGCACCATCATTCACAATTGCAATAATATTACAATATTTATTCGCAGAAAAAGTAATCTCAACAATCTTTTTATTATTTATGTAAAAAATTTAAAATTATGGTATTCTCTCGTCAAAATGTGGTAAACCAGCTAATTCATCTTCAACAACTTCGCTTCTCTCATTACCAGCATCAACATCTATTATGTCTTCTTCAACAATTTCTTTCTTCTTAACTATAGCTTCAGACTCAGTCTCTTTTTCTTCTAATATCTCAGTGTCATTTATCTCCTTTTCTAAAATTTTCAAATCCTCAATGTCAGCCTTCTTCTTAACTAATTCTTCCCCATAATTGGGAATCACTTCTAAAACAGTATGTCCAACAATTTTTCCCTCATTAACATCAACATTTTTAGGAACATATAATTTAATCAATTTACCACCAATAATCTTAGCCAAATCAGTCATTCCCTCACTAATCTCACCATCATGTTTTTTACTTATAATTAGACTATGACCTTTAGACACCGGATTTAATTCCAAAAAAGCAATCGCATCATCATTCTCACCTAATCTAAAACAAGGACTCTTCCCCTCGGCAATTGCACAAAAAGGACAACCACCATCAGTTTGGTTTTTATTAACAAATTCCTCTAACTCTTTAGCATCCATAGAATTAATTTTCTCTCTAGCAGTACTACGTTGACCCTCAGGTAAACCATCTAACTGCTTATAGATAGAATCCTTAATTTGTATCACCTGCTCATCATTAAATACCATAAAAAATAAAATATATCAGATTTAATAAATCTTTAGACCTTTCTAAAAATATATTAAAAAATAAAAATAAAAATAACCTGCGAACAGGTAAACAAAAACATAGAATATTTATCCTAATGCTCTTCTGTAATCAATCATCTCACAAGAAGAAACAGCATCAATTTTATCTATTGCATTACCAACATGGTCGACTTCGTTTTCTTCAGGATAAGCAAAAGAGAAAATTAAAGCTTTCAAACCAAAAGCAATAGGTTTTTCCTCAATACTAGACATCATACCACCAAGTTCAACAATTTTAGCCTTAACAGCAGACTTAATAGCTTCGAAATCACTATCAACACCTTCTGGCATAACCTTATATTGAACTGCACTCATTCCCATCATATAAAACCTAAATTTAATTACGGACCAACATATCCACATTTAGGACATGTATATTCAATAGAAAGACTTCTACATTTCTTACATCTCTTTATGGCAGAACCACATTTGGGACAAGGAAACTTTACACCATCAAGTGCATTCTTATCACAACTAACACATTTTTCCATATAAACAAACCCAATTTTAAATTTATAAGGCTTTTGGTAGACAAACAATCAACACAAACAATCCAACAAACAAACAGACAATCTTTTACGCTTATTTTACAATTCTCGCCATCGTAATCTCATTCAAAAATATACTATTTCCTCTCTCCTCACTCTCATTATATCTACCAACAACAACAATACCATCGCCATCCTTCAAATCTAAAGAAGTTTTAAACTCCTCAAATACCTTCGGAAAAATAACACAATCACACTCTTTATCTCTATTCCCAATGGTTAAAAATGCCATATCCTCTCCATTCTTCGTCCTAATTTTTTTATACATTTTAACAACCCCAAACAGACTAACCTCTTCACCATTTTTTAAACTATCATAAGAATTTAACAAAGGAGACTTCGCTTCAATATACAAATCAACTGGATTACAAGAGATACAAACACCCATTAATTCTCTCTCGAGTTCAATTTTATCACGCAAACTCAATTCTGATTCAACAACAATTTCAGGTTCATTCTTACCAAATAAAGTCATTTGCTTACCAGGACTACCCTTCTTTTTTTTAACCCCATCATAAGTAGCCAATAATTCACCTCTTCCACAACCAAAATTATCAAAACAACCAACACCTATTAGATTTCTCATAACTCTTTTGTTTACCTTAGTCAAATCAACACTATCAACAAACTTTTGAAATGATTCATAAGGTCGATTTGCTAAAATTGAATCCATAGCACCATGCCCAACATTCTTAATTCCAGATAAACCAAATCTAATAAATTTTCTCTTAGCAATTTTCTCAACATTAAAATTTTCAACAGAATAATTAATATCAGGACCCAAAATTTTAATCCCCATTTTTCTAGACTGTTCTAAATAAAAACTCATTTTTTCCGGATCATTTGTATTAGATGAAATAGTAGATGCCATAAATTCAACAGGATAATATTTTTTCAAATAAGCAGTCCTATAGGCAATCAAAGCATAGGCAGCAGCATGACTTTTATTAAACGAATACGACGCAAACTTAACAATATCTTCCCACAACTTATCAATATCAGTCTGTTCCATCTTCGCAACATTTAAACAACCATCCTTAAATTTTTTCTCTAGGCTATTCATTAATTCTAATATTTTCTTTCCAATAGCTTTTCTCAAGGTATCAGCTTCAGCCATAGTAAATCCAGCTAACTTCTGTGCCAACTGCATAACTTGTTCTTGATAAACCATAATACCATAAGTTGGATTTAATATTTCCTTTGCCCAAGGATGAGGATAACTTGTTTTCTCACGACCATGTTTCCTATCAGCATAAACTTGCAAATATTGCATAGGACCTGGACGATATAATGCAACAATAGCAATAATATCATCAAAACAAGTTGGGCCAATAGAAGTTAACGTCTTCTGCATACCACTACTTTCTAATTGAAAGACACCAACGCTATCTCCTTTACCTAACATTTCATAAACAGAAGTATCATCTAATGGAATATTCTCAAGCCATTCATTATCTTTTCCAATAAAATCCAAAATTTTCTTTGTGATATTTAATGTTTCTAAACCTAAAAAATCAAATTTGACTAAACCTCTAGCCTCAATTTCATGACCATCGGCCTGAGCAACAATAAAACCATCCTTCTCACAAACAGGAATATATTCAGTTATAGAATCCTCACCCCAAACAACACCACAAGCATGAACACCCTTATGACGAACACCACCTTCTAATTTCATTGCAATCTCGAAAATTTCAGGATATCCTTCTTTGAAATCCAACAATTTATTATTTGTCAATTTCCCTTTGTCATCTTTTGAATCCAAACTCTTTTGAATCGTTTTTTCACCTACATACTTAGTAACCTCGTTCGCAACATTAAATGGAATATTAAATACCCTCATTACGTCTTTCAAAACCGATTTAGCACTCATTGAACCATAAGTTCCAATTAGCGCAATTTTATCATCACCATATTTACGCTTTACATAATTAATAACAACATCTCTATCACCAAAATCAACATCAAAATCAGGTAAACTAATTCTATCTGGATTTAAAAATCTCTCAAACAATAATCCTAAATGTAAAGGTTCCAGTTGAGTAATACCCAACAAATAAGCGACAATGCTACCAGCACCACTTCCTCTACCAGGACCAACCTGACACTGAGTTTTGGCATAAGCAATAAAGTCTTGAACAATCAGAAAATAAGTAGAAAACCCCATTTTTTTAATAACAGATAATTCATATTCCAATCTTTTTTTAGCATCTTCATACAAAACATCTTCACCATAAACCTTTTCTAGTTTTTCAAAACACAACTTTCCCATATACTCTTCATGATTCATATTTCCGGGAGCATCGTACTTTGGCCAAACCGTCTCACCAAATTTCCAATCAACATTACACCTCTCCGCTATCTCAACACTATTATAAACAGCATCTAACCTATCACTAAATTTCTCTTTCATTTCATCTTCGCTTAAAACATAATATCCATCACCATTAAAATGGAAATGATTAGGATCATCCATATTACCATTAGTTTGAATACAAAGCATAACTTCATGAGCTCTCTTATCTTCCTTCAATAAATAATGAGCATCACAGGCAGCAACCAATTTTAAACCCATTTCATCAGCCCATCTATAATAAATATCTCTAACTTTTTTCTCCTCAGGAATATTATGATTATGAACTTCCAAATAAAAGTCCTCTTTTCCAAAAATGTCTAAATAAGCATTCATTCTTTTTTTAGCAAGCTCCAAATCATCATCAACAATTGCACGAGCAATATCATTAGCAAGACAAGCAGAAGTACAGATTAATCCATCAGAATAATCTTTCAACACTTTTAAGTCAATTCTAGGTCTATAATAGAATCCATGACAAGCGGCAATAGAATTTAATTTAATTAAATTTTTCAAGCCAACCTCATTTTTTGCAAGCAGAACAAGATGACCTCTTTTTTCCGTTTTATCTTTAACAGTTAAATCATTTACAATATAAAATTCAGTACCAAAAATTAATTTAACACCTGCCTTTTTTGCTTCTTTATACTTATTAATCATTGATTCCATATTACCATGCTCAGTGATTGCAACACTATCCATTCCTAATTCTTTAACACGATTAAACAAATCTTTAACCTTAATCGCACCATCCAAGAAACTATATTCTGTATGTAAATGTAAATGAACAAACCCATCCCGCTTCTCAATCTTCTTAGTATTCTTTTCTTTAATTATTTCTTTTGTTTGTAAATTATTGTTTATATCAAAATATTTTTCTTTTTTCACAACAACACCTTCCTTAACAACTTCTTTTATTACTTCTTTAATATTCTTTGTATCTTCTACATCTTTATTATTAAAAAGATTTGTTTTGATAATAATATTTTCCTTCTGTTCAACTTCTTCCTCGGGAACATTTATTCCTTCATTCAAAGATAACTGTTTTTCAACACCAAATAAATTTTCAATATAATCTTTTAACAAAAATAAACTATCTTTCGTATATTCAGAAATATTATATTTCTCTGCCAGGTCAAGAGCCATTTGTAAATATTTTTTTATTGAACCATAAGAAATAGTTAATAATAGCTTACTACCACATTTTTTACAAACACCGCTTAATGGAGGCCTTCTATATTTTTCATTACAAGAAGAACATCTGAATTGTTGTCTAAAAAACTTCTGCAAATTTCCCCTAATATCTTTCATAAAATGCTTTTCAATTATCATTCTGGCAACATCATCACTATCTACAGCCCTGATTTTTTCAACCAACCTCATCTGCCCATCAACTTTTTCCTTCATCGTAGGCAAAGATTTGTAAGAACCATTACTAACACCAACATTAAAATCATCACTATCATGGGTAAACCCAATTCCAACAAAAGGAGAAATTTTCTCTTTTAGTCGATTTTTTATATTATCATTTTCTATTTCACTAGAATGCTTTCTCTGCTCAGCAAACTCATACAAATTTAATGGGTAATTCCAATCAACATCATACTCCAAAATTTGGTCATCGACTTCACCGGCGAAAATCCTCCCATTTAATACTAATGGGGCATCCTGACTAGCTCCTCTATGAGAGGGTAAATAACTTCTACTAAAGTTTAAAAGTACGTCCATAAGCATCATAACGGCCATCTCGTCTCCATCACAATCCCTACGAATAGCAGCATGCATATACGGACTAGCCATAATTCCCTGTATATTACTAAATCCAATTATTCTACCAACAACTCCAGCACAATTATGTGGAGCCATACAAACAACTAGTTGCCCAATTAAATCTTCCTTAGTCTTAAAATTATAAAATTTATTACCACCATAAATTTTATCCAATTCTTCATCAATAAAATTTGCTATATTAAAGAATACATCATTAGCTTTTTCATCAGGACCATTAGAACAAGCAGCTAATACAATATCATGAGGTCTTAATTCTAATATCTGATTAATATCAACTAACTCCTTTCCTAAGATATCCCTATTATAACCCAATTCAATTAATTTTTCAAGACTAACTCCAATTTCTTTCGGTTTGAAATGGGTTAAAGGTATTTCCGTTCCATCATACCTTATCGTACCATCTTTATTTACAGATAAATTATATTTAGATCGCAAAATTCCTTTCCCTATATATTCATTTACATTATCATTCTTTTTTTCCTTAACACCCTTAACAATCGACTTAAAATTTTCATAATTATAACCCAACTTTTCCATTGCATTATTAACAACATTTTTTAATTCTTCATCAGAATTAGCAGATTCAAATACATCATTTTGTCTTCCACCATTTTTTACAGAGAATAAACCATTGGGATTACCTGTTTGTTTCCTTAATTTAGCCTTTTCTGGTCTACCCATCCTAGCACCAATAAAATCTCCAGATTTATCTTTAATTACAAAATTAGAAAAAATATTTATATTTTCAAGAACTTTTTTATCATCGTCAATTTTACTAATAAGATTATTAACATCATCCCTAACACTTCCATCATTTTTTATTTTTTCAACACCAACATTATAGAACAATGCCAAACCTTCAGTCTGCTCTAAAACAACATTGTCCAAAACAATATTATGTTCCACACCAATCAATTCTAATGTACGTTTCGCATCTAAATAATTAAGCTTAGTTTCTTGTCCCCAAGGCAAAACAAATTTTTTACTCTCATCACCTCTCCAAATCCCTTTTTTTAACCAATTAAGTAAACTTTTAAAATCTTTTAATTTTATTTCATTCCAATAAAATATATATTTGGGATGTAAAGGAACAGAATACTTTCTACTTAACTCTACTGCAAAATTAAAATCAATTTTCCATTTATCATATTCAACTTTTTCTTCAACAACATCAATTTTTTTCTGCAACTCTAAACTCCACCACTCTTCAACATAACCAGGCTTCAATAAATCAGAATTTCTATCCTTAACATCACCAAGAGAACATAAAATATCACCCAAATAAATAATTTCAGATACCTTATCCTTATATTTTAAAGATTCATCATAACTATTTAATTTCTTCACACTACCATCTTTTAATTTAACAATAGGTCCATCAATTTTATCACAAGAAGTTATTATAGCACCTTTTATTGGTTTTTCTAATTTTAACTGCGTACCGTGTGATAAAAAATCATCACTAACTCCCATTGTCGCAGGACTAATTGCAACAGAACTAAAACCACTATTTCTACTCTTTCCATATCTAAATCTAAATCCACCACTTCTAGAGGGATATCCGTAGACAGGTCTTCCAGCAACAAGATCTTTAATATAAGTAGCACCAACACTGTTCAAATGCTCTGTCTTAGAATGTATTAACAGATACTCTACAAGAAAATTCCAACCATTACTTTCAATACCATTTTTCTTAACACCATTCAATCTATGTAATCCCTTTGCCGCCTTTTGAGCCAAACCTTCAGCTAAAACAAGACAGACACCACCTCTTATTCTATTTTCCTTAACTCTTTCTAAATTTTTAAAATTACTAACTTCAATGGCTTCCGTTGGATCACCATCTATCTGAATAGGTAAATTCTTAGCCAAAAATGTTAATTCTTCTTCCGTTGGCATATACTGCAAATTAGAAACTTTACTATTATAATCAACACACTCCACATAATATCTACTAATCTCATCATTCGTTGCAACATATCTACTATAACCAAAAGACTCTCTCAAATAATCAACTAACATTAAAAAAACACAAGTCGCAGTCGTTCCAGCACTTCTAATCGGACCAGAAAATTTAATATTAAAATATTCGCTACCCTTCTTATCTTTAAAAATAGTCAAACCGGTATAACCTTCAAGAGGACTAGCTACGACACCAAGAGTTAAATATGAAAAACCTATCCTCAAACCAACGTCTATCCCTATAGTTTTATTATCAAATTTACAGAATTTCTCTTCAGCAACTTCTTTGGCTATAACAAAACTAACAGTAGAATCTAATTTACCATATTGACCTTCTAATTCTATTATTCTCTTACTAATAGCATTAACGGGCAAAAAAGGATACATTGTATCAATTAAACTTACACATTTCTCAGCCATAGACATAGCAAGCGGACTTTCAACTAGTTCACTAAAATCAATTCCTCTTTTCTTTGCAAGATTAGCTATGTCATAACTTTTTCTAATATTTGCATCTAATTCACTAAAATATTTTTCCTCATCCCATAACATAATTTCATCACTCATTTTATAAAACTCCACATATATAAAATAAAAAAATTCTTTAAATATATTCTTATATAGTAATACCTACTGTTTAAAAGAACCTTTCATTTTTACAATTTATAAGTATTTTTTCTATTCATTCTATTCAAATCTAACACTATCATCACTAAAATCCAATATTTTAATTTCTCTTGTCTTCAAGTTTAATAAAGGAACTTTGCAAGAATCAGGAATAATTCCTTTTTTGTCTAAGAATTTGGTGTTTTTTACCCAACAAGATCCATTAATTAAAACAATATTGTCTTTCATACCTACTTCACACCTGTGTAAACTTCCACTAAAAACAACATTTGGTACCTCATCTATTATAAGCGAACTATTATCATCAGGAATAATGTCAACTTTCCCATAACCAGGAGATAATTGTCTTTTATCTAATAATTCTTTTAACATATTGTTAGGAGATGAAAATCCATATTTATTTTTTATAAAATCATTTTCATTAATTAAATTATATAAATTTGCTCCATGATATGATAAAATTTTTATTTTTCCTTCAATTGTAATCATTGAAGGATTATTAACAAAATTAATGTTTTCTTTATCATACAACTCAGGGAGATATTTTGCAGATATTTTATTTTGAGGCTCTCCAAACCAAATAGCATCTCTACTCCCCGGAGAAATGACTATTTTTAAATCATCTCTAAATAATTTAAATAATTCTTGAACTTTTTTATATTGACCAGACATATTCTTTATATTAAGATCACTCTCTTGACCTAAGTAATGACCAACACCTTCAACTAAATCTCCACCAACAAACAAATATTTCACATTCTTCGATATTTGGTTATATATTTGATTATCTTTCCCATTTATCCATTTTATAAATTTTAAAAATTTATTTTCCATAAAATTGATTGAACCACAATGTAAATCACTAATAAAAGCCACCCAACAATCATCTTCTAATCTTATATCATTAACTTTCAATTTTGAAAAAATAATATCATTACAAAAAAACAGGTCACCAGAATTACTCCCTCTAAATACAACAACATCATCAAGTATTAATTTTTCTCCAATTTCAAAAATATACTTATTATTCTTATTTACTATTATATTTATATTACCAGTTATATCTTCTATATTTAATAATAAATTCTTGTTTTTTGTATATTTCTTACTAAAAACAGATCCTATAACGGTAAAATTACTATTTTTACCTATTTTTCTAATACTAGTAATATCATCATAATCTTTCTCCAATAAAATATCCTTTATTTTATTATACTTCTGTCTAAAATCACTTATAAAATCATTTACACCATATATTCTAGGATTACTAGATAAATTATTTAATACTGAGATAACACCTTCATTCTTTTTAACTTCTTTAATGTCTTTCTTTTTATTTTCATAAAAGATATCATCTCCTACATTTCCTATAGCTTTTTTTATACTATTAATATTTTTATAAAATATTTTTTCAGTTATTACTCTTTCATTTAATTTTAAATTAGCAATAACATCAACTATTTTTTGAGCCTTATCCATTTCTAGTTTATTAAACAATTTTAAAACTTCTTTATCTAATAAAAAGCCCTTCTTCATACATTCCTTTAAAATTAAATTAACCATCTTAGTCATATAAAACTCATTTTCTTTTATATAAATTATCGTAATGGAATCTTTAAATTCCCAACATATCTATTAAATTATTCTCTATTTTTTGAAAAACACCATCAGGTACACTTAATCTTATATCACGAGTTCTACCATGTCTTCCTTTACTAATAACTTTAACATTAATTATGCCCATCATGTCCAAATCTGCTAATATATCACTTATTCTTCTTTGAGTTAAACTATCGTTTTTAGTCTGAATACATAAATCTTGATATATATTATAAACATCTCCAGTATAAAATTTGTCTATATTTCCCTTTTTCTGCTCTTTAGTTAATTGAATAATAGAATATAATATTAATTTATGTTGTTTTGGATATGTTTCTACTATATCTAAAACCTTATCTTTTTCTATCTTTTGATTTGCTAAATCAATATAATCTTCTTCCACTATTTCTTTTCTATCTCTTTCGGAAAGTTCTCCTGCTATTCTTAATAAATCTAAAGCCCTTCTAGCGTCGCCATGTTCTCTAGCAGCATAAGCAGCACATTTAGCAATAACACCATCACTAATAACATTTTCTTTAAATGCTAATTTACACCTATCATTTAATATATCTTGTAATTGTATTGCATTATATGGAGGAAAAATAAATTCTTCTTCTCCTAAACTACTTCTAACTCTAGGATCTATATTTTCTAAAAAAGTGACATCATTACTTATTCCTATTATAGAAATTTGAACATTTTCTAATTCTTGGTTTAACCTAGTCATAGAATATAAAAAATTATCACTCATTTTTTTAACTACTTGATCTATTTCATCAAAAATAAAAACAATTAATTGTTTTTTCTTATCTATTATTTCTATAAATTTATTCCATACCTTATCAGTAGGTAATCCAGTTGCAGGAACACTACCACCCATTTTATAAATTAAGGCAGCTAAAATTCTATATTCTGTATCAGCAACTTTTCTTAACTTACAATTAATATATTCAAACCTTATATTTACACTTAATTCCTCGGCTTTCTTTGTTAATTCTTCACAAACATAATCAACAGATAATGTTTTTCCAGTACCTGTTTTTCCATAAATAAATAAATTACTTGGTCTTTCACCTCTTAATGAAGAAGCTAAAATACTGGCTATAGATTTTATTTGAATATCTCTATGTGGTATATTCTCGGGATTATGTTTTACTTGAAGAACACTTTTATTATTAAATAAACTATTATTTATAGCACTATTAAATATATCATTTAGTTCAACTCCCATTTTCACTTTTTATAATAAATTATACTATTTAAACTTTCATATACATGAAGAGATAGATGTATATACCAATACTTCATATGGAAAATAATAACTAATAATTAATTTAAATTATTAATTATTATTAATTTTACCTATATAAAATAATCTATTTATAATTACTCCTACCCCTTTATTTCCTCTCCAAAAGAAATTACATTTAGGTTTTTTTAAAAAAATATAATAAATAATATATAGATTATAATATAAGATAATATATAATATATAATATATAATATAAATATTTATAAATAAAATATATAAAATATTTAAAAAAATAATTTATTTATTTACTATATAGTTCCAAGTGAAATGATAGGGTGAGAGTGTAAAAATTTTTATATAATAAAAAATTAAAGCATCTATATTAGAATATATCATTGAATACACAAACATTTATAAAATATTTTAATCTTCATAAAATATGGAAAAAAGACCATTTAAATCATTTTTAGGGAAACAAGTTGTAACGAAAGAAGGAAAAAAATTAGGATTAGTAAAAGATATTACATTTGAAGCTAGAACAGGTGAATTAATACATTTAGTAATAAAAGATTTAACAACTTATACAGCAAATTTATCATTAGAAAAGACTAAAGAGAAAGAAGCATTAATACCTTATAACTCTGTAATTGCAGTAGGTGATTTTATTGTAGTTTCTGAAGAAGATTTAATGTAGAAAATTACAATAAAACTTAAAAACCCTTAATATTCAAGTATATCATGGCAATAAAATTATTAGGTTCAAAATTTACGAAAGTATCTGCATTTAGAGATCCAGAATTTAGTGGAACTCTTAATATGAATCAAAATATTAATATTAAAAAAATAGATAAATATAAATCTGAATTTTCAAAACAAGAGAGTTTGAAAATTAATTATTCTTATATTATTGATTATAAAGAATTAGGAAAGATAGAAATAGAAGGAATTTTATTTATTGGTGGAGATAATAAACTTCAAAAAGAGTTGTTAAAAAATTGGACAGATAAAAATTATAATACACCAGAACAGGTTGCAATAATGAATTTAATTATACAAAAAGCCTCAGTAAAAGCTTTAGTATTAGAAGAGGAGTTATCATTACCAGTACATTTTAAGTTACCTTCTTTACAACCAAAGAAAGAATAATTCTAAATATATATAAAAGAGTGTAATTAATATTAATTATGCCTAAAATATCAGATTCTAAAAAAAAGAAAATATCAGAACAAATATTATATTATTTATTTTCTCAATTTCCTAAACAAGTTTTTACAGTAGAAGTTGCGGTAGAATTAGCAAGAGATGAGGAATTTATGAAGAAAATGTTATTAGATATGGAAAAAAAGGGATTAATAGTAAAAATAACAAAAAACTCAGAAGGAATCAATTATATAAGAAGAATAAGATGGAGAATTTCAAATAGTGCTTATAGTATATATAAAGAAATGCAATAATCAAAAAACATACAATAAATTATAACTATAATTATAAATAAGTTTTAATATAATTTATTATGGATTTGATAAAAGAGGCCTTTAGTAAGATAAAAAATGATATAATCATACTAAAAGATGAAATAGAATCTATCAAATCTAATCAATTAAAATCAGATGAAATAATAGAACAGATAAAATTGTTAAGCAAAAAAATAGAATCATTTAATAAAATAACGATTCCAACACAAGATTTTTTTATTCCCACACATAATCCAACAATTCCAACACAAAACATATCATTTCCCACACATAATCCAACAATTCCAACACAAAATAATATAGTTATATCAAAAATAAATACATTAGAGGGTCTAAAAGACCAAAAAACTAATTTTTCCATAAGAAACGATGGGGTTCCAACAAACAAACCAACACTTAATCAAACAAACCAACAAACAGAAATAACGACTAATTCTAATAATAATTACATACAGGGAGAGATTTCTACCTCTTTTGAAAAAGCTAACGAAATACTAACTTCTTTAGATGATATTAAAAAAGACATAAGAAGAACATTCAAGCAACTAACAACACAAGAAATGTTAGTATTCTCTATAATATATGGATATGTAGAAAAAAACGTAGAAGAGATAACTTATAGAATAATAGCAGAAAAATTAAAGTTAAGTGAATCATCCATACGAGACTATACTAATCGATTGATAAAAAAAGGAATTCCTATAGAAAAAAGACGTTTAAACAATAAAAGAATAGTATTAACTGTATCAAAAACATTATTAGAAGTAACAAATTTGAATACAATAAAAAAATTAAGAGCAATTTAATACAGATATAGATATTCGCTTTAACGAATAAATATAAGAAGGGAATATTATCAATCTTTTATAATACATCTTTTTTATGTTATCGTCGCTGTTTTTATAAATATAAATCAAACTTTTTGACAAGAAGAAGCCATAAAATAATTTAATCAAACTTTTTGAAAGATTATAATATGTCTCACTTTATTTATAAAATAAAGAATAATTATTTATATCTCACTTTTACAACAAAAAATGTCTAGTTTTATACCATTTTTTGACAATTTAACTCTCACTTTTCGAGTTTTAACGTCCTTTTTGATTTTTTATCTTAATTTTAATACTTTTTGTAATAAAATCTTTCATTTTTTGACTAATAAACACCCTTTTTTTACCAGAAGGCTCAGTAAACTCATCAATAATACTAGGAATCTTCTGTTTTATTGTATTTATTTGACCTCTAATAGTGCTTTTACTTTTTCCAAACATGCTAGAAAGATCTTCATAACTCAATTTTAAATCGCTATTAATCAATGCAAAGATAATGGCTCTCTCCATTACTGTTAATTTAGATAAATCATTTGTTTGAACAGCCGTTTGGACAACTGTTCGCCTAGAATTAGATGCTGTTTGAAAATTAGGCATCGTTTGGACAGATTCAAACACATCATGACCATTTCCTGAACCAAAAAAAGAGACATTAGCTTTTAGTTCTTCTAATTCAGATGTTAAAGAATTAAAACTAGAAGTCATATTTTTTAAATCTATTTCATTCTTTTTCGTTTTATCGTCGAAAACACCAATCCATTTTCCAACTTTTGAAAAATCATTTTTAACATTTTCAAAGGATTCTTCTATGTCCTTTTTTAACTGATCTAACCTCTTTTTTTGACCAAACATCTTAACACTTAAAACAAACACCTGTTTATAAATCTTTCTGGTTGTTTAAACAGCAAACAGAAAAGAAACGGCTGTCTATGTATTAATAAAAAGAATATTTATCTTTATTTTTTTTATTTTCTTTTATCGTCGAAGAAAGAACATAAAATAATACTCTATATTTCATTTGATACTATAATAAACAGTTGTTTAAATTGCGTCCAAACATGTTTGTGTTTTATCTTTATGTTTAAACGCGTTTTAAACAAGTTAATAAGTTAGATAAAACTTAAAAAGAAAAAGAACGTTGGACTATTATGAAATTCAAACAACGAATAACATATTCTTTTATTATATCAACAACAGCATTATTAATTAGTTTTTTATTTCCATTCGTCCCATGTAGAAAAGCACCGAACGTTCCAAATCCAATATACAAATGGACCTTATGTACCCTAAATTATGACACAATAATAAATTCAAATTCTATAGTAGAGTATTTTGGTTATACAATCAAATTGAATAATGCAGTATATATTTTAACAATTTTGATATTTATTCTTACATACTTAATCCTGACAATTTTTGGAAAGTTTAGTAAAAAAAAGAAATAGAAGCAGAAGTTAACTAAGTATTTCTATTAAATAAAAATAAAATTAAGACCAGATCATAAAACATCTTCTAAGTAACAAAACAATAATAATTAGAATTAATAAAAACGAATACCAGAACCAATACAATCTTATAAAAGAACATTTAATTATATAAATTAAGGAAGATAAAGACTTAACAATAAACAATAATAAACTATAAATCAAAATTTAAAAATGGAGTAACTCTGTTAAAGCATTAAATAATTATAAGAAAACAGAAATTCAATATAAAGTGTTTTATGATAAATATATAATGGAAATAAACTTAAAATTTACTTTTATATTGAAGAATTTATAACAAAAGAAACAGATCAAAGTAAAAAGTTCGTGAATAAAAAAATAAATTTAAACAAAACATCACCAGAAATAGAAAAAAAGATTAAATAGAAGAACGCTGAACTTTAAGATACAATATTAAAAAATAGCAAAGATATTGTTAATTTTAAAAATAATAATTATTTAAAAAAAAGACTAATTCAGCCTGTTCACTTTCTTAACCTTAGTAAAAAGACATTGATAAAATAAAAAAAGTAAAAAAATTTTTTAACAAACAAAGTAAACAGCTGTTTTTTTTATTTTTGGATAGCTATCGATAAAACCCACAAAAACCACAAAAAACCATAAAAAACAAGATAGTTCGTACAATATACATTGTGTGAAGTTCTTACATTATAAAACGAACGGAAATAGCCCGTTCTAACAAAAATATATATATGCGAACGGATTTAAAATGGAATGATAAAAGTATGTTCAAATTGTGGTGAAAAAAAAGAGCATCATGCAAAAGGGTTATGTTATAGTTGTTATAAAAAGCTAAATTGGAAGCCAAAAATAAAAATATGCAAACGGTGTAAAAAAAAAAGAGCGATACATGCCAAAGGTTTGTGTGCCTCATGTTATAATTACACTTTTCATCTCGATAAAAATAGAGCATATAATCAAAGAAAAGCTAATAATATAGATCTAACAACATATAGAAAACTAACAAAAGAGTGTGTACTCTGCGGATTTAATAAAATTGTTGAGATTCATCACTTAGATTTTAATAAAAAAAACAATTCTTCAGAAAATTTAATAGGATTATGCCCAAATCATCACAGAATGGTTAATAATTATAATTATAAGTATGAAATATTTCAAGAATTACAAAAAAAGGGATATATATTACCAAAAGACATCAAAATAGATTTTCACAAAAAAGGATAATCCCTAAGAATATTTCATTTCAAAATGAACAGCTTAGACCTTTAGTTAAAAGTACTACCTTTAACAGAATAAAACATTAACATTAAAAAAAAGTCTTCTTAAAAGAGCTAAAAACCATTACCATCAAAAAATCTAACAACTAGACATCAAAATCTAAAAATATAAAATAAAAAGTTCGCACAATAACCAAATTTACCCATTTTAAAACAAGAAAAGTGAGAGTTAATAAAATAAATATTTTTATTATTAAAAACAAAAACAATATAAAATATATAAGAAAAGTGAGAAAAAAGGAAAAAAATAAATATAATAGAGAAAAGTGAGTTTTTCATTTTAAAAAAATATCGACGATAAAAGATAAAAGATTTCATCAAAACAAGAAAAAAAACAAGAAAAAAAACAATACAAGTTATTATTCGTTTTAACGAATAACTAAAAAGACATTCAATAGTGATTCTATAAATATAAAAACAAAAAGTTCGTACAATCTTAGAGGTAAATATGAATAAAAACGAATTTCTTAAACAACTAGAGATAGAATTGAAAATATCAAAAAATTCTAAATATACGTTACGAAATTATATGAAAGCTAATGAAGAATTGCTAAAATTTGTAGATAAATATCCAAAAGAGATAGAGACAAATGATATAAAATTATATCTAGCTGATAATTATTCAAATAAAGCAACAAGTTCTGTTATACTTTTCTTATCAGCAATAAGATATGCCCATCTTTCTATATTTAATAGAGATCCAACTCAATCAATAAAACGTCCGAAAAAAGAAAAAAGAATACCAACAGTATTAACAAAAGAAGAAGTTAAAAAATTAATCAATATAATAAATAATCAAAAATCCAAACTAATAGTCTCTTTAATGTATGCATGTGGACTAAGAGTATCAGAATTAGTTAATTTAACGATAAAAGATATGGATTTTGATAATAGAATTGGATATGTACGACAATCAAAAGGGAAAAAAGATAGAGTATTCAATATACCTCTATTTCTATTTGATAACCTTTTTTATCAATCAGAAGAACAAAAAAGAAAAAACAAAATTTTCTTATTTACAGGACCAAAAGGAAAACTGACAACAAGAAATATTCAAAAAATAGTGCAAAAAGCCTCGATTAAATTAGATTTAAATAAAAGTATTCATTGTCATACACTGAGACATTCATTTGCTACACATCTCTTAGAAAACAATGTCGATATTCGTAAGATACAAGAACTTCTTGGACATGCAGATTTATCAACAACACAAATTTATACACACATCTCAAATAATGAATTAAAAAAAATAAAATCTCCAATAGATTCATTATAAACAGCTGTCCAAAAAACAAACAGCACCATAACTTTAAAAGTTAATTTCAAGTTTTATTAACATGGCAATAAAAACTCCAAGTATTCTACCAGGTGAACCAGGATGGGAAGCATTACAAAAGAAAAAGGCTAAAGCAAAACAACAAAAAGCGGTTAAAAATAGAAAAAGAACCCCAGATCAGATAGGAAAAATAGTCTTGGGAAACAAGGCTTTTAGATTCGGATTACCATTTACTAATCATAAAAAACAAACAAAGTATTTTATGTGGAGATATAGAAAAAAAATAGGTGAAATTATAGTAACAGATGAAGGAGAGGAATCTGAAAAAATAGAATTAACATTTCAAAGATTAAAAAGTATAGGAAATTATAAAGCATTAATAGGAGATTCTGATTTTCAAAAAACATGGGAAGCAAGAGAACAAGAACTTTTGTCAGAACAAACAACTTGTCATTTATGTGGTAAGAAAATATCAAAAACTGCAAAACCAAACGTCTATCATTATAATCTTTTTAAAAAAAGAGCAGATATTTTAGAAAGGTCAGCGAAAGTTTCTGAAGAGGTAAACAATGGTAAATTGACAATAGCTGAAGGTTGGGATAAATTCAATGATATATTAGAAGAAGGTAATAGATATTTTATGTCATTAAAAGAAACAGCATTGATTTGCCCAAATTGTGCTAGATTAAAACAATTATATAATTAAGGATTTTTAAATTAAAAAATATAGTAATTATGCCAGAAGACTGGTTTCTCTCTCACTACACTTACCATCAAAGTTAACCTTTCTAATTAAAATTCCTTTTCTCTTTGATTCTTTTCTAATTTCAGCAGGTTTCATACCAGTCATATCTCTAGGATAAACAATCCCATCAATTTTTATTTCATGAGAAACATTCAATGTTGTCCAACCCTTATCAATACCCCAAAAAATATCATCTAGAAATTTTTGATCATTAGTTTTAATTGTACAAAAATCAGCTACAGTTTCACCATCTTTTTCTTTACCTGATTTTCCAGCTTTAGGAGACTTTGCTCTTATTTTGATATTAGAATCAGTTCCTTTAAAACTCAATGCAAAAAAAGCTTTTGGATATTTATCCATTAAACCTAAAATTTCTTTAGGATTAACTTCTGTCTTTAATATTAACTTCTTTACACCCTGAAATTGACTAACTTTTTCAATTTTAAAAGTGGCTTCATCTGCAATATCTAAAGTAGTTGAAATAATTCCAGTTACAGGGACACTCTCTCCAGCTTTTGGTAAAAAATATCTAACAACATGATTAACAAATTCAGGACCAGTTTTAATTGCCCACTTATTAGCTTGTTTTTTTCCTTGAATCAAATATCTATCTTTAAAATCACCACGAGAAAATTTAACAAAATCATTATGAATTTCATCGTCAAAATCACCATCAAAAATCTTTTTAATAATCATAAGTCATCAAGAAACGTTTTCTTTATAAGTTTTACTTGTCATTTCAACAGAAATACTCTATAACATCAATAAAACACAATAATCCTTAAAAGAAAACATCTACTAACTCTAATATGTCGGAAGAAATAATACCTCAAGATACAGAAAGAATAATAGGTAAAACAGCTCAGAGGAATAATATACTGGCAGCAAGAATAATTGCAGAAACAGTAAAAACTACATTAGGACCAAAAGGGATGGATAAAATGTTGGTAGATAGGGTAGGAAATGTTATAGTAACAAATGATGGTGTTACAATTCTAGAAGAAATGGAAATAGAACATCCAGCAGCAAAAATGTTAGTAGAAGTTGCCAAAAGTCAAGAAGAAGAGGTTGGTGATGGAACAACAACAGCTGTAATGTTAGCAGGGAAATTATTAGAAAATGCAGAAAAACTGTTAGACAAAAAAATACATCCAACTGTTATAACAAAAGGGTATAGATTAGCTCAACAAAAAGCATTAGAAATTCTAAAAGATATTTCTTATGAGATTAATGATGAAACAGAATTAGCTCAAGTTGCTCAAACAGCAATGACAGGTAAAGGCGCAGAATATTTACGAGAAAAGTTTTCTCAAATAATAGTAGATGCAGTTAAAATTGTTACAGAAAACAATATTTTTGATATGAGTGATATAAGAATAGAAAAACAAAAAGGAGAATCAATAGAGCAAACAGAATTAGTAAAAGGAATAGTTTTGGACAAAGAGAGGGTGTCTATAGAAATGCCTCAAAGGGTAGAAAATGCAAAAATATTGTTATTAGAAGAAGCATTAGAAATAAGAACACCAGAGATGGATTCCAAAATATCGATAGCATCACCAGAGCAATTACAAAATTTTTTATCTCAAGAAGATTTAATTTTAAAAAATAAAGTTGAAAAAATAAAAGCAACTGGTGCAAATGTGATAATTTGTCAAAGAGGAATTGACGAAGTTGTCCAATTTTATTTATCAAAAGCAGGCATTTATGCTATTCGTAGAGTCCCAAAATCAGATATGCAGTCTATTTCAAAAGCAACCGGTGCGAGAATACTTTCTAAATTAACAGAGGTAAATCAAGAAGATATCGGGTATGCACAATTGGTATTAGAGAAAAAAGAATCAGAACAAGGATTTACTTATATCACAGGATGTTCAAATCCAAAGACATTAACAATTTTGATTAGAGGTGGGAGCGAACATGTTATGGATGAAATAGAAAGAGCTATCAAAGATGCATTAGGAGATGTTGCTGCATTACTAAAAGATTCAAAAATAGTGTCAGGTGGTGGTGCAACAGAAATAGAAATGTCTAAACAACTAAAACAATATGCTCAAACCCTGACAGGAAGAGAACAATTAGCTGTTGAACAATTTGCAGAAGCCTTAGAATATATTCCAATAACTTTGGCAGAAAATGCTGGACTAGATCCGATAGATATTTTAACAGAACTAAAATCAGCTCACGAGTCAGGGCAATCCAATTTTGGACTAAATCTATTTACATCAAAAATAGAAAATACACTAACGGCAGGAATAATAGAACCCCTAAAAGTAAAAACACAAGCTATAAGTTCAGCAACAGAAGTTGCAATAATGATATTAAGAATTGATGATGTAATAGCTGCAAGAAGAAAAGGTGGACATTCACTTAAAAATCCGTCTGAAATGTTAGATTACGAATATTAAATTAGAAATAGATCTTAAAAATATATCTAAAATGCTAGACTACTAATCTTAAATTAAAAATATACCTAAAAAATAAAAATTATTTGTTTCTATGTAACTTTCTTTTACGTTTCTCAGTTTTAAGTCTCTTCCTTTGCCATTTCCAACGCATCTGACCTTTCTTTTTCCATCTTCTACTAGATCTTTTCATAAATATAAGGCTAATTTTAGCTTTATAAAAGTTTGTATAATAAAAAAGATACAATCCGATAGATTTTTAATAAAAAAATCATTAACAAAATCAATAGTCCCGTAGTCTAGTGGTCAAGGATATTGGACCCTGGATCCGATGACCCAGGTTCGAATCCTGGCGGGGCTATTTTATTATTACAAAAAGAAAAGGTTCAACAAAAATTAATTATAAAAACTCAGAATATATTGCGTACTAATCTTTATAACTCTCTAAAACAATAATAAATTATGAAAATCCAAGCAGTATTACTAAGTAAAAAAATTAGTTCCAATTCAAAAGAAGCATTTGATTTATTCTCAACACAAAGATTTGGAGAGAAGGATGGTGATAAAATATACTACATGTTAGAAGAAGCATATTACTTAATAGAAAAAAACAAAATTCAAGTATATTCATCCACATATAAAGAATTATCAAAAGAAACAGTCTTAAATAAATTTACAAAAATAGATAAAAATTTCCAAATTAATTATATAGCATATAAAGATCTAAAGAAGAAAAGTTATTTAGTAAAAACAGGATTAAAATTTGGTGGTACATTTAGGGTCTATGATAAAGGATCAATAATAGGTAAGTCACATTCAAAGTGGGTATGTTTTGCAATTGACTCTAAAGAGAAAAATACATGGCAAGATTTTGCAGCAAAAAATAGAGTAGCTCACTCAACAAAAAAATCACTTCTAATTGCAATCGTTGATCCAGAAAATGACGTAACATACTACGAATCATCTTGGCGAAAAATCATATAAATACCAAACATTTTTAAACATAAAATTCAAACTAATATTATTATCAGGTGCAAACCCGCAAGGAAGTAGCATTAACTCCTGAACTTATTATAAAAAGATGGCAAAAGAAGAAATCAAAAAAGAAGAGAAAGCTGCAGAAATTAGTGAGAAGTTTACACCAGTAGAGGATGGTGAAGCAATCAAAGAAAACACAGTTTTAACTCCAATTGAAGATTATATTAAAACAGCTTCATATTTGGGAACAAAAGTAATTACACCCTCAATGAGAAAATATATTTATAGAAGAAGATTAGATGGATTAGCAATTCTTAATACATTATTAGTAGATAAAAAATTATCAGAAGCAATAGATTTCGTAAAACAATATAAACCAGATGAGTGGACACTAATCTGTAAAAGAGAGGCAGGATGGAGAGCAACAAAAATGTTTTCAGAATTAACAGGTGTGAAAGTTTTTACAAAAAAGTATCCATCAGGAATATTAACAAATACGAAGTTAGATAATTTTATTGAAACAAAAATGATAATGATTTGTGATCCATGGTTAGATAAAAATGCTCTAAAAGATGCAAAGAAAATAAAACTTCCAGTAGTCGCAGTTTGTGACACAAACAATCATACAGTAAATATCGATGTTGTAGCAATAGCAAATAATAAATCAAATAAATCATTAGGATTAGTCTTCTGGTTATTGGCAAGAGAATATATGAAAGCACATAATATCGAAAAAGAACTTCCAAGTTTAGAAGAATTTGTTGGGGAGAAATTAATATTAGAAGAACCAAAGAAAAAGAAGAAGATGAAAGAAAAGAAAGAAAAAGATTTGAAAAGTGCTGAAGATGCAATCGAAGAAAGAATGAAACAAATTGCAGAAAAAGAAGATAATACTGTAAAATCTGAGAATAAAGACGATGTCGAAAGTAAGGTTGTAAAGGTAAGCGAAGGCGCTAGTCAAGGTGTTTAATTTTTTTTAAATTAATTTTTTTTATGAAGATTTTTTTCTATATCTAATAATCTTTTATGTTTAACTAATCTCTCTTGTCCCAGAATCCCACACTTAATGAAATCAGCATCAAATCCGACAGCTAAATCAGCAAGAAGAGTATCTTTTGTTTCTCCAGACCGATGAGAAAATATCATCTTAATATGTTTCTTTTTACAAATTTCAACAACTTTTTTAACTTCTAAAATCGAACCAATTTGATTAGGTTTTATTATAATAGCATTAATTGATTTTCCTCTAAGAGCTTTATTTAATCTTACAACATTTGTAGTGGTCAAATCATCTCCAACAATTAATATATTTCTTTTTCCCATAGAATCCAATATTTCTTTAAATCCAGAGAAATCATCTTCTCCCATAGGATCCTCAATATAGAATAAATTATATTTTTCAATAATTCTTTTCATATAATCAATTTGATCCAATCTATCTCGAACAAGTTTTTTATTCTTATAATGATAATATCCATTTTCAAAGAAAGAAGAAGTTGCAACATCCAAACCAAGACGAACATCATATTTTTCAAGCACTTTCATTAAAATGAATAGGACTTCTTCATTAGACTTATCAGTTCTCCATGCAGACTCATCATTTTTAGATTTTGTTTTTAATAAACTCCTAGCATATTCATAAGCACGAATATTCTTAGAAATAGCTTTAGAAAAAGTCTCCTCATGAGGAATTAGTAAAAATTCTTGAAAATCAGGTCTTTTCCTATTAAGAAATTTAGAGTGAAGTCCACCACCAACACAATTACCAACTGGCATAGGTAGTCTTGGTTTTCGTCCTTTATTTACATCTTCAAAAATAAATTCCCATATTTGTTTATTATTGTCTTTAGCAGCAGCTTTAAGAAAAACTCCCTGTAAAGCATAAACCACATTTCCTCCAAGTTTCCCATAATGTTTTTCAAAACGATCAATCATACTCTGTAGCTGCATTAAATCATCAACAACTTTAATTAAAAAGTTCTTATTTTTAACTTTTTCACAAAATTCTGTCGTCAATTCAATACTTTTATTCAAACCATCCTTATTATAACTTGCAACTTCATGAATCCCAGTAGATTTACCAGCAGGTGCAGAACAATAAAATTTACCTTCATAAGTTTTCAAAATAATTTCTACAGTTTTTTCTCCACGAGAATCTTTTATAATTCTCGGCTTCACATCTTTTACAAACATAAACATTCAAAATAAAAATACTTAATAAATTTATCTAAACAAAACGGAAGTTACAAAGAATTTATAAATAGAAACATCTTAAAATAAGAATGAAAGAGAGGGGAATTAATAAGAAAGGTCAATTGACCTTATTTATAATACTTGGAATAATAATTTTTGCAGGAATCTTCGCATTTATTTTTTGGGTTCAACCAACATTTATCTCAAACAGTGCATCAAAATTAAATTTTGATGGATGTGTTGAAAAAGTCATGACAGATTCAATTACAGAGTTGGCTTTAACGGGTGGATACATAAATCCAGGATTCTCTTATATATATAGAGGACAAGAAATTCCATATTTCATTTATACTTCAGAATATTATAAACCAGGTTTAAACCAAAATCCATTTCCAATTAAAAAATTTGAAGAAGAGTTGAGTACTTACACAGAATTAGGAATAGAAGGATGTTATTCAAACTCAATTTCCAAACTTAGAAGTTTAGGCTTTGATGTTGTAGAAGGTAATCCAAAAATAGAAATGATAATGTTTCCAGAATCTGTTAGAGTAATGGTAAACGCACCAACAACAATATCAACTGAGCAATATCAAGAGTTTGTAATAGATACACCTACAAATATTAATGGAATATTAGAAATAGTAAACAAGATAGTATATGAAGAAGCATTGTATGGAACAACAGATACCTTTGAATTAATGACAACAAATAGAGGATATTTAATACAAAATTTCAAACAAAACGATGGGACAAAAATTTTCACGATAGAAGATAAAAATTATGGAACTAAATACCAATTTGCCACTAGAAGCTATGTCAGACCAGCAGGATTTGACTCGGATGCTTTATTAGTAGCATTAGACTCAGAATAAAATAAAATGGCAAATGCTTTCAAAATTTATTCTTTAATATTATTGCTAGGAATATTATTAATACCAGCAATTATAGCTAGTGATAGTAATCCAACATATTGTTGTGAAAAATTAAAAGGGACAGGAGATAATGTTGGGAGTTGTATTAGTGCTCCAATAAGTCAATGTAATGATTCATTAAGAAAAGTTCAATCTTCTTGTGAAAACACAAACTATTGTCAGGTTGGTACCTGTTTTGATAGTTCTTCTGGATTATGTGGAGCAAACACAGCTAAATCAACATGTTTGGCAAGTGGAGGAGAATTTATAGCACAAAAAATAGAGCAAGCACCTCAATGTCAGTTAGGATGTTGTGTCTTATTAGAAAATGCTAAAATTACAACATTAACACAATGTAAATCACTTGGAACTTTTTCTGGAATAAATGCCCAATATGATCCGTCAATAACTTCATCATCAGAATGTATTGCAAAAAGTCAAACAAAAGATATGGGAGCATGTGTAACTCAAACAGATACAGGAAGGCAATGTATTTTAACATCAAGAGGAGAATGTGGAGGTAGCGAAGGTTCTATAGTTAGTGGTCTGTATCAAGAGGGAGACATAAAAACATTTTATTCTGGATATTTATGTTCAGCAGGTGCATTAGCAACAACTTGTGCAAAACAAGCAAAAACAGAATGTGCAGGACAAGATGATGAAGATGTTTATTGGTTTGATAGTTGTGGCAATAAAGAAAATATTTATACAGGTTTAGATAATAGCGAAACAATAGATAAAATAAGTGATAATAATGGATTAATAGCAAATATAGATGATTTAAAGAAGAAAACATCAGATGTAAAAGGTAATTGTGATTACCTTGGTTCAGATGGTAGTTTCGGAACAGTTTGTGCACAGAAAACAAAAGAGGATGGCACAGATGATGAAGAATCGACAAAAGTAACTAATTTTTGTAGAAATACTAGCTGTACATATGATGGAGAACCTAAAAGAAATACAGAATCTTGGTGTGAAACAGATCCTAATAATAAAAACCCAATTCTAAAAATAAATTCTGAGAATAAGTTTGTTAATGACTCATCTTCTAAAGATCCAAATACAAGCGCAGAGTCGTTTGGATTAGAACCAGTAGGAGCAGAATATATAAGAAAACAATGTCTAGATGGAGAGATAATAACAGATTCTTGTATGTCATATAGAAAAGAGGTTTGTATTGAGGGTACAAAACTTGTTAGCGATGATGAATATCAACCAATCGCAGGATGTGTTGCTAATAGATGGGAGAGCTGTTTAATACAAACAAACAAAGATGATTGTAATGACTATGTTAATAGAGATTGTGTTTGGTTAAGTTCAGAGAGTGATGAAATAGAAATACTTGCAGATACAAATTCAAGATTGTTAATAACGGAAGAAGGAATTGAAATATCAAAACAAACAGAAAAAGAAAGAGACGGTAAACAAAAAGGAGTTTGCGTCCCAAGGAGTTCCCCGGGTTTTGATGGAACATCTTCAGATGAGCTTTGTCACATGGCATCAGTTAGTTGTGAAGTTACTTACGAAAGAGGATTTTATGCCGGAGCAAAAAATTGGTATTGCGATAAGGTAGGTTTCTTTTGTGGGGATGAAGCTCATTATAATAAAGATGGTGAAGTGGATGAAACACTTACAGGGGATGAAGGCTTTAAAATAATTAAAAATAAAGAATGTACAGAACAAAAATGGGCAGTGGCTGCAAATAAAATTTGTGTAAGACAAGGAGATTGTGGTTCCTATAACAATATAGAAGGGGAACATTATAAAGAAAATGGATATTCAATAAAGGCAAGTATTGAACCAGGATTTGAAATTGTAGGTTTACAAAAGGAATTGAATAAATGGATAGACGAAAAAGAATAATGAATAATAAAAAAGCTAAAATTGGAATATTTCAAATATTATTATTATTGATAGGATTTCTATCATTAATTTATATAAGTTCTGCAGAGAGTCTAGATTATAGTACATCAATAAATCCTCACAGTAATAAAGTTCGTGCAGGGTGGTCTTTAATGGGTGGAGGTGGGGTATCCTCGGCAGCCACTGTAGTTTTACTTTTTATCGCACCATGGTTTTCCCTTATTGGTTTAACATTCTTAGGAATATCTCTTAGCATTGGTCTTTCTGAGACAACTTCTCAAACAATAACTTATGATTGCCAACCATGGATTCCACCAGTAGGTGAAAATTGTGAATCATGTAATGATGGGGATATCCCCTGTAGTGAATATAGATGTAAATCATTAGGAACATCATGTGAATATGTAAACCATGAAGAAGGAAGTATTTGCTTAAAAAAAATGTCAGAAATAAATCCACCAACAATAAGAGCAAATGATACATATCTAACTGAAGGATATAAATATATTTTATTAGTAGATGATCCTACTCTAGGTGGAGAAGGCTATAAAATAACTCAAATAGATGGAACTGATTATATAAAATCAGCAGAAGGAATAACTTTTGGATTTTCAACAGACGAACAAGCCTATTGTAAAATATCAATGTTTAGAATTAACGGGTTTGAAAAAGCAGAATGGGTAGATTCCAGTTCAAGACCGAGAAAAGAGTTCAAGCAATTTCTAAAATTACCAACTCAAGAAACTATTAATGAGAATGGATTATATCTAAAAAATGACAATGAAATGACCTATTATGTCTGGTGTAGAGATAATAATGGTAATACAAATCCTGCACCATATATCATAAGATTTAATGTAGACCCATTACCAGATAAGACAGTCCCACAAGTTTTAGGCTCAACATTTAATGCAAACGAAAGATGTGTAGGAAACTCAGATATGAATATAACATTTAGAATAAAAGACTCAAGTCCAATTGCAGAATGTAGATGGAGTAGGGAAGACCTTGGGTTTAAAGATATGCTAGAGGAAAATTCATTAGAATGTAGAACATCTTCAGGAATGTATGAAACAGAATTATGTGATGCAGAAATAAACGGTGTAGCACAAACATTAACTTCCTATTATATTGCATGTAATGATAGTCAAGGTAATTATAACTTAAAATCAGCATATGAGTTAAAACTAAGAACAGCACCAGAATTAAGAATATCATCAATAGCACCAGAATCAGGATCGACAATCTATGGAACAATTGAAAAATTACCTGTTACATTATTAATTCAAACACTATCAGGATGTAATGATGGGAAAGCAACTTGTGAATATATTGAAGGACCAAATCCAAGCTTGGCAAATAGGATAAAAATTCTCGATACAAATAATGATGATGGGGTAACTAACAAAACATTATACCTAGGACAGGGTGATCATGAATACTTAATAAGATGTACAGATGAAGGTGGAAATACAGCAAATCAAACAATAAAATTTAGAGTAGAAATAGATACACAATCTCCAATAATTGCAAGGTTATATGAAGATTCTGGAAACCTAAAGATAATAACAGGATATGATGCTGTTTGTGTTTATAGTTATGATTCATGCGATGTTGACTTTGAAGATGGAACAGTTATGCAATCAATTGGATTACAAGAACATTTTGTGAAGTGGGATAAAGAAAAAACATACTATGTTAAATGTAAAGATAAATATAGAGCAGAACCAACAGATTGTTCAACAATTGTAAGACCAGCATCTAATATTTAAAATGAAAATAAAAAAGGTAGTCTATTTAGAAATAATATTTTTGTTCTTAGGATTTTTTTCTTTTGTAAATTTATGTGAAAGAGTATCTGCAGAAGAAATAGAATATGAAACATCTATTGGGTTTGATAGTAATGAAGTAAAAGCAGGTGGACACTCAATTGTTGCTGCTATACCTCTTCTTTGGCAAACATTAACAACAGTCGGGATTTTAAGTCCTGTAATGTTTTTTGGACCATGGGTAACGTTAGCTATATTTGTAGGAAGCGCTGCATTTTTAGCATCTGCTTTTTCTGAGACAACTTCTCAAACAATAACTTATGATTGCCAACCATGGATTCCACCAGTAGGTGAAAATTGTGAATCATGTAATGATGGGGATATCCCCTGTAGTGAATATAGATGTAAATCATTAGGAACATCATGTGAATATGTAAACCATGAAGAAGGAAGTATTTGCTTAAAAAAAATGTCAGAAATAAATCCACCAACAATAAGAGCAAATGATACATATCTAACTGAAGGATATAAATATATTTTATTAGTAGATGATCCTACTCTAGGTGGAGAAGGCTATAAAATAACTCAAATAGATGGAACTGATTATATAAAATCAGCAGAAGGAATAACTTTTGGATTTTCAACAGACGAACAAGCCTATTGTAAAATATCAATGTTTAGAATTAACGGGTTTGAAAAAGCAGAATGGGTAGATTCCAGTTCAAGACCGAGAAAAGAGTTCAAGCAATTTCTAAAATTACCAACTCAAGAAACTATTAATGAGAATGGATTATATCTAAAAAATGACAATGAAATGACCTATTATGTCTGGTGTAGAGATAATAATGGTAATACAAATCCTGCACCATATATCATAAGATTTAATGTAGACCCATTACCAGATAAGACAGTCCCACAAGTTTTAGGCTCAACATTTAATGCAAACGAAAGATGTGTAGGAAACTCAGATATGAATATAACATTTAGAATAAAAGACTCAAGTCCAATTGCAGAATGTAGATGGAGTAGGGAAGACCTTGGGTTTAAAGATATGCTAGAGGAAAATTCATTAGAATGTAGAACATCTTCAGGAATGTATGAAACAGAATTATGTGATGCAGAAATAAACGGTGTAGCACAAACATTAACTTCCTATTATATTGCATGTAATGATAGTCAAGGTAATTATAACTTAAAATCAGCATATGAGTTAAAACTAAGAACAGCACCAGAATTAAGAATATCATCAATAGCACCAGAATCAGGATCGACAATCTATGGAACAATTGAAAAATTACCTGTTACATTATTAATTCAAACACTATCAGGATGTAATGATGGGAAAGCAACTTGTGAATATATTGAAGGACCAAATCCAAGCTTGGCAAATAGGATAAAAATTCTCGATACAAATAATGATGATGGGGTAACTAACAAAACATTATACCTAGGACAGGGTGATCATGAATACTTAATAAGATGTACAGATGAAGGTGGAAATACAGCAAATCAAACAATAAAATTTAGAGTAGAAATAGATACACAATCTCCAATAATTGCAAGGTTATATGAAGATTCTGGAAACCTAAAGATAATAACAGGATATGATGCTGTTTGTGTTTATAGTTATGATTCATGCGATGTTGACTTTGAAGATGGAACAGTTATGCAATCAATTGGATTACAAGAACATTTTGTGAAGTGGGATAAAGAAAAAACATACTATGTTAAATGTAAAGATAAATATAGAGCAGAACCAACAGATTGTTCAACAATTGTAAGACCAGCATCTAATATTTAAAATGAAAATAAAAAAAGCTCAGCAATCAGTTGGCATGTCATTTGGTATGATATTCTCAATAATATTAATAATAGCATTCGTTGCTTTTGCATTTAAAGCAATAACATTTTTCTTAGATTTTGGATCCTCATCTCAATTAATTCAGTTTTATGAAGATTTCCAAGATAAAATAGATGATGCATGGACAACGGCATCATTAGAAGAAATATATGAATTTGATTTACCATCACAAATAACGCATGTGTGCTTTGCAAACTTTTCAGCACCGCTTACAGGGACACAAGAATTAAGCTCCCAAATAAAAAGTTATGACTATGATTCAAACATATTTCTAATTCCACAGAAGAAAGCATCAACACCAATGAGAGAAATAGAACATTTAGATATAGAAAGTATTACAAGAATTCAAAATCCATTCTGCGTAGAGAACCCAGGAGCAATAACAATTGTAAAAGAACTAGGATCACAAAAAGTATTAATTGAAGAACTCTAAAATAAAACAAAAATCTTATAACTTGGAAAACCATAAAATCTATATGAATAACAGAAGAGGTGATTTTAATTTTGTTACAATATTTGCAATATTCGCAGGAATCGCAATATTGATTCTTTCAATTTATGGTGTAACAAAAGGTGGCGATACACAAAAGTATCAATCAGATTCCACAATTGCAAAACAAATATCAATTTTCACAGATCCAATGCAGGCAGGCTTTGCAACATCATCTTCAGGAAAAATAGATTTTCATCAAACAATAAAATTTAGAAACAGATGTGAAAGTTTCTCAGATTTCGGAACAAATAGAATTTCTGTAGCAACTCAAGATACATCAGGAAAAACCTATGGAGATTTTGGTGCAGAAATAACCGTTCAAGATAAATATCTTATATCAAATGAAGAATTAGAAACACAATCGTTATACACACTTTCAAAAACATTTTCATTTCCATATGATGTAGCTGATTTTATAGTATTAATTCCAGATTCAGAACAATATTGCTTTGAAAATGCTCCAGAGTTTATAATAACAAGTTTAGGTGCATTAAAGATACCAATGATTCATACAGAAAATTGTTCAGATAAGGAAATGATTCAAATATGTACAAGCAATAACGATTGTGATATATCAATAGAAGGAATGTGTTCAGACTACGAATGTAAAAGTAAATATGATTATGGTATAATAGAAAAAGATAACAGAATAATTCCATTTGTAGGAGAATTGGTTTATCCAGCAATATTTGTAGAAAGAGATGTATATTTTTGCAATGTAGATAGAATGTTGTATAGAGCTTCTCTACTATCTCAGTTATATACACAAAAGACAGATTTGTTATCATCAAGATTATGTGCAACTTCTACAAAAGCTCAATTAATAGATTGGACAAATTCTTTAGAATCAATAGAAAATGCAGATCAAATACTCGGAATATATGATAAATCTTTCGAATTGAAAAAAATAAATGAAAGATCAGGATGTAAAACATGGGATTAAAAGCTCAATTTAAAATAATGCAAATGATATTCATGGTACTAGGAATTTTTCTATTTTTTATATTAGTAGGAATTTTCTTAATTAATTCTCAAATGGATGGTTTAAAGCAATCATCCGAAGACTTAAAGCGGTCTCAAACATTGGCCTCAATAGAAACAATAGTCAATTCACCAGAGTTTTCTTGCGGTGGAACCACAACATGGTGTGTAGACAAAGATAAAATGTCAATAATGTCAGGCGATTTAGGAAAAAAATATTACGATTTTTGGCAAATTTCCTCGATAGAAGTTCAACTAATATATCCGAATGATGAACCAGAGATTATAGAGTGTCCATCAGAGAATTGTAATTACTATAATATCTATGAAATTAACCAAACAAACAAAAAAACATATTCATCTTACATAACACTTTGTGAACAACAAGGTAGATCATCAACAAATTGTCAATTAGCTAAATTTATAGTAGGTGTAAAAAATGCATAAAAAGGCTCAACAAGAGATGGTAGGCTTCGTATTAATAGTAATAGTAGTGGTAATAGCTCTTTTAGTGTTTATGATATTTAAGATGTCTCAACCAGCAAAAGTCTACAAAAGTGTATCTGCAGACAACATAATCCAATCAATTATGGAGACAACCTCAGAATGTCAGACCTCATTTACAAGTAAAAAAGATTCAATAGGTGATCTTTTCGAAAAATGCTACGATAATAAAAGATGTTCAAATACCAACAGAATGGCTTGCGAAGTCCTAAATGAAACTTTGACAGTAATATTGGAACAAATATTAGAAACAGACAATAGAATATCAGCGTATGAGCTAAATGCCTACTACTATTACAGAGATGAACAGCAAACCCAACTTATGTTAATAAATGGGAGTTGTTTAGGTAGTATTTATGGATCTGATCCCTATATAATTTCATTAGGCAGAGATGAAGGCTTATCTATTGACTTAAAATTGTGTATGACAGACTAAATTTTAATACTAATATTAATTTTATTAACTATCAAGACTGGTTTATAGCTTTCTCTCTTTCCAGTCTTTTCTGCATGAAACTCTATAAATCCAAATCTCTCTAAAAACTTAACATCAGTATGTACAGATTTAAAATCTCGACCTAAAAGCTTAGCTAATGCATATATTGATTTTGGATGTTTATCTTTTAACGTAAAAAGAATTCTACCTTTCTCTTTAGATAATAATTTTCTAATTATAGTAATATCTGATGAGTTATAATCTCTAGGACCACCAGTAGCCTTTGCTATAAATCCTCTTGTATCAGGATTAATATTAGCATATCTAATTCTTGTTTTTTGACGAGCTGCCATGTATATATGGCATATCAAAACATATATATAAAGTTAATGCCTCTAACCCAAAATCACAAAAAAATATGGTCTCCAAAACATGTTACAAAAAAGGATAGTAACAAAAGCTTTATAAACAAAAGTTAAAAATACGTAATTTACCACCGACGATAAAGGTTTTTTTGCAGCAAACCTTATAAACTGTTTTTATCTCGTAATATTGCGTTATTGTTCATCAATAATGCTAACTAGTTAGTGATTCAACGGGATCCTAAGTGATGACCTTATAGCGCTCCCTAGTTATAAGTTCAGCCAAGCTATTATAGCTTAACCTGAATTATCAGGGCCTTGAATAAGGCGGCTAAATTAATAGTACTGAAAGGAGGTTATTTAAAAAAATGAAAAAATTATTTCACAAAGCTATAACAGTTTTAGGAACTTGCGCTCTTATAGGTGCTACAATGGGTAGTGCTGTAGCTGCTAGTTATGCTGATACTTTCGGTAGTGATTCTGCTATTGTAATTGGTTCTGCTGCTGCATCTTCGGATACAGTTGCTGCCGTAACAATTGCAAATGACTTAGGAATATCTGCATTAGGTGCTACAA
>CAZFHC010000006.1:0-35670 GCA_964518625.1 Candidatus Woesearchaeota archaeon
AATAAGCAATTGAAATTGAAACCGTCGGCTAGAGATAAGCGGAGATATTTATTAATTGATTGTGATTCTAATGAAAAAGTTGAAGCTGCAATTTTTAATTATATTGGTGTATTGGGTTTTGCAAAATCTGCTTATATGTATGTTAAAAGTAAAGATTTTCCAGGTAAGGTTATTGGTTCATGTTTGAGAAAATCTTTGATTGATGTTAAGAGTGCTCTTGCATTATCTGGTATTAAGGTTGAGAAAGTTAGTGAGACAATTAAGCGACTTGGATAGAAATCCTTGTGATATTCTTATTTTTTTGATGTTATTAGACAAAAACCTTTTAAAGGCAAATTCTTACAGTTTGTTATGGCATTCAAGGTAAATGTAGCGTTTAATGGAAAGACTTTCAAAGCTGAAGTTGATAACGATGAATTAATTGGTTATTCTATTGGTGATAAGTTAGATGGTTCTTTGTTTTCTGATGAATTAGCTGGATATGAATTAGAGATTACTGGAACTAGTGATAAGGCTGGTTTTTGTGGTATGCCTGATATTAATGGTCCTGCTTTACATAAGGTTCTTTTGAGTTATGAGCGTGGTATGCATAAAAGACCAAAGTATGAAGGTAAGGTTGCTAGAACAAATAAGACTCCTAAAGGTTTGAGATTAAGAAAGACAGTTAGAGGTAAAGAAATTTCTTTAGATACTGTTCAAATTAATAGCAAAGTTTTGAAGGAAGGTTCTAAGAAATTTGATGCTTTATTCGCTGTTGCTGAAGAGCCTGTTGAAAAATCTGAATAAGTTTTTTATTGATTATACACGTTTTATTGAGTTATATATAAAATTTTTGTAATTTCAGAATAGTTTATATAGTCTTTTTATTATAATTTTTTGTGAGTAAAAGATGGTGAAGATACATACTGTTGGTGGATATACTGAAGTCGGAAAGAATATGACTGTTATTGAGTTAGAGGAAGATGCTTTTATTATTGATAATGGATTTTATTTGCCTGCTGTTGTTAGTATGCAAGAAAGAGATAAGAATATGACTTCTAAAGGTTTGAAGCATGTTGGTGCTTTGGCTGATGATAAATCGATTAAACCTATTGCTCATAAAATTTGTGCTCAAATTATTGCTCATGGTCATTTGGATCATGTTGGTGGTGTTCCTTTTACTTCTGATAAATACAATGCTCCTATTTATGGTACTCCTTATACTATTGAAATTTTGAAAAGTTTGCTTGCTGATAATGAGATTGCTTTAAAGAATAAAATGTATACTGCTAAGCCTAATACTGCGTTTTATGTTCAGGGTAAAAATAGAAAGTATAGAATTGAATTTATCAATGTTACTCATTCTATTTTACAAACTGTTATTGTTGCAATTCACACTCCTCAAGGAATTATTCTCTATTGTAATGATTTTAAGTTGGATAAAACTCCTGTTTACAATTTAAAGACGAATTATAAGAGATTACAAGAGATTGGTAAGGAAGGTGTTTTGTGTATGATTGTTGATTCTTTGTATGCTGATAATGAGAGAAAAACCCCTAGTGAAAAGATTGCTCGTGCTTTGTTGAAAGAGGTTATGGATCCAACTCAGATAGGAAATCATGGTTTGATTGTTACTTCGTTTTCTTCTCATATTGAGAGGTTGAAGAGTATTGTTGATTATGGTAAGAAATTGGATAGGGAAATAATATTTCTTGGTCGTAGTATGGATAAATATTGTAAGGCTGCTCAATCTGCTAAGTTAGCTGATTTTACTAAGGGAATTAAAATTTCTAGATATAGGAAGCAAGTAGAATCTACTTTGAAAAATGTTGAGAAGAATAAAGGCCATTATTTGGTTGTTTGTACTGGTCATCAAGGTGAGCCAGGATCTATTCTTGAGAGGATGAGCCGTAATGATTTACCATTTAAGATTGAAAGAAATGATAATATTGTTTTTTCATCTAGTGTTATTCCTACTGATGTTAATAAAGAACAATTTGCTAAAATGGAAGGACGATTAAAAAAGCATAAACCTAGAATTTTTAGGGATGCTCATGTATCTGGTCATGCTAGTAGAGAAGATTTGAGAGATTTTTTGGATATTTTACATCCTCATCACGTTATTCCTGCTCATGCTGATCCTCCAAAAATTGAATCTATGATGCAATTGCTAGAGGAAGAAGGATACAAAAGAGATCGTAATGCTCATTTAATGATAGATGGGGGTATGCTTGAATTATGAATTTTTTTAAGAAAAAAAAGAATATTGATAAAAAAGTTTCTGACGTAGATTCTGGTGAAACTTTGACTGGTTCTCTTTATGATATTGTTAGTGGTTTAAAGAATGCTCTTGTGCGTGGTGAGAGTTTGGATTCAGCGATGCAGACTTTTGCAAATGCTGGTTATGATGTTAATGATGTTATGGCTGCTGCGCAGAAAGTTGGAGTTGTAGAGAGTAATCAGAATGAAGTTAAGGTAGAACAGAACTCGATAGATAGTCAACAGAGTCAGGTTATATCTGGTGGTCAGCAATTACCAGTGAATAAGGTTGTAGATGTAAAAGTTAAGAAAAAGATTTTTGATTTAAGTGGTAAAATTTTTGGGATTAAGAAGTCGTTGGCTTTGATTTTAGGTATTGTTTCTTTGTTATTTTTAATTGGTGCTTTAATTTTAGGTATGAATTGGGAAAAATTTATTGGATAGTTGAAATTGATTGATTGTTTTAGAGGATAGTAATTTTTATAAGTAATGTTTTTGTTACTTTTGCATGAATAAAATGATTTTGGTGTTAGTTTTTATGTTATTAATTAGTTTTAGCTCTGCTTATACTGGATATAATATGTATGGTAGTGATAATGTGAATTCTTATAGTATTCATAGGTTAGATAATGATAGTTACAAGGTTGTTTATGATTCTGGTGTAAAGTATTATGATTTTAATGATTATTTTGAAGATAGACGAGATATCTCTTATAGACCAAATTTTGTTAGGGATAAGAATAATGATGATGATAAAGACGATGATAGTTATAGTTTTAGGGAGCGTAGTTTTGCTGAAGAGTATTGGAAAAATAAGTATTATGGTGAAAAGAAGTCAAATTATTATGATAAAGTTGTGGAAAGTCAGACTAATGAGATGGATTCTTATTCTGAATATTATAGTTCTGTTTTTGGGAAGTATTTTAAGGTAAAGTGTTATAATTCGGCGCCTGCAGGAAAGATTTTTTATAGGAAATGTTGAGAAGAAAGGTTTTTAGTTTGTTATTTAAATAATAGAAGAGTCCTAAAATATATTTTTTAGTAAAATTATTTTTTCTTGATAAATAATAGTGGATAGATTATATCGCTTAGACAACATGGGATTAATACTACCATGAATACAATTAGTGTTGCTAGTATCCAGAGTCCTATGCTATTGATTGTTGTGAAGCTTACTAGGTAGAATAGACTTGCGAATGTTGACAAAAAGACGTGTAATAGGTGTGGTATTTTATTTTGTTTTATGATTAATCCTAATAATATACCTATTAATGCTACTGAAATGAAAAGAATTGGTTGTTCTAATATTGGCATATGGAAGTGTGGGTGTAGATTAAATATTACTGCACTTAAGTATGGGAATATGATGTCGCTGAAAGTTCCTATTATTATTGATCCTGTTAGACCAACTGCTATTGATTTTGGGATTGATTTTTTGTATTTATGATAGACTATTGTTGTTGCTATTGCTGAAACGAATAGATGTGCTAGATGAAAAGAGTGGAAAATATCTTCTGAATATTGAAATCTTGTTAGTTGAGAAATTGTGAAGGTTATTATTATTGCTGTTATTGCTGCTATTGCTGTGAATGGGATGTGTTCTCTTATTTCTTGTATTATTCTATTTTTCATATTTTATAGGTTGTATGAATGTTTTTATGTCTCTAAGTAGTTCAAGAACTCTAAATGAGTTAACTTGAGTTTTAATTCTGTGTTTTAGAATTGGTTTGTTTATAATAAATAATAAATAAAAAAAAATAAATGGTCCATAGAAAAATTAATCTCTATGATTTGCGTAACATTCTCTACAATATACTGGTTTATCTCCAGATGGTTTGAATGGAACTTCGCATTCTTTACCGCAATCAGAGCAAGTTGTTTTATGCATCTCTCTAGGTCTTCTATCGTTTCTATCGAAACTGTTGTTTCGATTATTACCGAAACTGCTTCTTCTATTGTTATCTCTACTATTGAAATTATCTCTAGCAGGACGTGATTTTCTGAAACAATCTTGACAACGTACAGGTTTTCCTTCTGTTGGTTTGAATGGAACTTGACATTCCTTCCCACAATCAGAGCAGATCGCTTTGAACATTTCTCTATCTTCAGTGTGTTGATATTCTGACATTTTTAGCCTCCAAATTTAGTATTAAAGAATTCATTATATTTATTATTGCTTTTATTTCCCTTACTTCTATTTCCAGTTTTAACGGTTTATAACCCTTTGTGTCCTGCTATATTCTTGCTTTGTTAGTATTTGAACACAATAATGTTTATAAAATTTTCAACGCTTTTTATTACATGAATAATAGAATTTTATTAATTGGTATCTTAATGATGAGTCTTTTAGCTTTTAGTTCTGCTTTGGATGTTGAGTTTGAAAGTGAGTCTTTTATTAATAATTTTGATGTGCCTTTGAATTTTACTGTTAATTTTGATAAGGTTGATGCTGGTAGATATAATGTTTATACTTATGCTGATTTGTATATTACTCCTGCTGATGTTTTCTATTTGGAAGATGATAATAGTAGTTTAGAATTTTCTATTATGCCGTTTGATAGATTGGAGATGGTTGGTGCTTATGTTTTTACTTATGTTATTAATCATAGAGGTGTTGAGAAAATTGAAAAGAGACAGATTGTTAATTTTTATGATTTAGAAGATGTTATTAATGTTGACACTAATAATATTAAGTTTGACGAGGGTGTTGTACAGATTTTTGTTGAAAATAATATTGATGTTGATTTAAAAAATATAACTGTTAAGTTTAGTTCTGTTCTGTTTAATATTGAGGAGACTTTTGATTTGGATGGTGAGGAAGTTGTTGTTATTGATGTTGATGTTGATGAAGATTTATTGAAGAAAACTAAGGCTGGGACTTATGTATTGAATGCTGAGTTTGAGGGTGATAATGGAAGTGAAGATATTTTGGGTAAGTTATATTTGGAAGCTAAGAAAGGAATTGAGACGATAGAAGAATCTAAAGGATTTTTTATGAAGAGAGATATAATTAATAAAATCAATAGTGGAAATACTGTTGAAATTGTTGAAATTGAAGTTTCAAAAGATCTTTTCTCTCGTTTATTTACTAGTTTTAGCGAGGAACCTTTGTCTATTAATAGAGAAGGTAGAAAAGTCTATTATAATTGGGAAAAGAAAATGGTTCCAGATAGTAGCTTTGAGTTAGTTACTAGGACTAATTATTTTTATCCTATTTTTATTATTGTCTTGGTTTATTTTATTATTTGGGCTGTTAAGAAGATTTCTGAGACTAAAGTTTCTGTTAAAAAAACTGCTGTTCCTATTAAAACGAAGAATGGTGAATTTGCTTTGAGAGTTACTTTGAATGTTAAAGCTAGATGGGATGTTGAAGATTTGAAAGTTATTGATAGAGTTCCTAATACTGTGAAATTGTATAGAAAGTCTTTTTCTGTTCAGCCTAAGAGTATTGATGTTAATACTAGAAGTATGAAATGGGAGATTGAAGAATTGGAAGCTGGTGAGGAAAGAATCTTTAGTTATATTGTTTATTCTAGGGTCGGTTATGTTGGAAAGTTCTCTTTGCCTAAAGCTGTTGTTAAGTATAAAATAGATGAGGTTAGTAGACAAGATTATTCTAATGGAGTCTTTTTCTTAGCTGAGCAAAAAGATTCTGAAGGAAATGATAAAGATTAATAAGATTTTAAAAGAATTTTATTTTTGTTATTATATAAAAGATGGCTGATGTGATTGTTAATTCTGATTTTGAAGAGGAAGATTTTTCTTTGTTCGATAATGTTGATAATTTAGATTTTGATGATGGTGATTTTTTTAAGTTAAAGAAAGAGGCTGAAGAGATTAATAGTGATAATAATATTGATAATTTGATTGGTTATGAGTTAATTAAGAAGAATTTGACTTATGATTTACCCTATCAGAGAGAGGGGGCTTTGAAGTTGATGCGTGATTTGAATTCTACTGCTTTGCTTGCTGATGAGGTTGGTTTGGGGAAGACTATTACGACTGCTCTTGTTTTAAAGGAAGGGATTGTTCGTGGTTTTATTCGTCAATGTTTAATTTTGACTCCACCTAGTTTGGTTACTCAGTGGGTTCAGGAGCTTAAAGATAAATTTGAGTTAGAGTTTCATATTATTGAGAGTGCTGATGACTGGGGTAAGTATGATTTTTGTATTGCGTCGATTGATAGAGTTAAAATATTTGATAAAAAGAATATGAAATTTAAACATAGTAAAGCGCATGATATTAGTTGGGATTTAGTTATTGTTGATGAAGCTCATAAGTTGAAGGAGAAAAATACTGTTCGTTGGAGATTTGTTGATAGATTACAGAGAAAGAGGTTTTTACTTTTGACGGCTACACCTTTTCAAAATGATTTGTTAGAGTTGTATAATCTTTTACAGTTATTGAAGCGTGGACATTTGGGTACGATGAAGGAATTTAGGAGTAAGTTTTTGTATAAAGGGAATAAGAGACATCCTTTAAATCCCACAGAATTGAAGAGGCGTCTTGATGAAGTTATGGTTAGGCGGCGTAGGGATGAAACAGGAATTGATTATAAATGTCGTATTCCTAAAATTGTTCCGATTGAATTGAGTGCTGAGGAAAGAATGATTTATGATAATACTGTTAGATTGTTGAAGGATAATTATTTTAGGGCTGATGGAAATGAAATTAATGGTAGATTAGTGATTTATGCGTTGCTTCCTAAAGTTACTAGTTCTTCTCGATCTGCTATTGAGAGTTTACAAGGAATTGTTAGTAATGAGAAATATCATGAGGGTACTAGAGAAATGGCACAAGGTATACTTGATGATTATAAAAAACTAAAAAAGGATAGTAAGATTGAAAAGTTACTTGAAATTATTGATGAAATTCGGGCTAGGAGTAGCGATGAAAAAATTCTTATTTATACGAAGCATCCTACTACGTTGAGATATATTGTTGAGAAGTTGGAGCCATATAATCTGAATATTATTGAGTTTTTAGGTGGTTTGACTCGTGAAGAAAAGGCTAAGAGGATTGATTCTTTTAAGAGGGGTGAGGCGGATGTCTTAATTTCTACTGATACTGGTGCTGAAGGTCTGAATTTTCAATTTTGTCGTAATTTGATTAATTATGATTTACCTTGGAATCCTATGAGTGTTGAACAGAGAATTGGTAGGTTAGATAGAATCGGTCAGATGCGTGATATGTATATTTATTCTTTGGCGACGAAGGGGACTATGGAAGAAAATGTTGTTGATTTAATTATTAATAAAATGTGTTGTGTCGGTTTGGTTATTGGTGAGTTACCTATTATTTTGTTTAATTTAGGATTGGATGGTGATGGTAGGAGTAAAATTGAAGATAAATTGATGAGCTCTTTTATTGAATCAAAGGGTAATTTGGATCTTTTCACTAAGGGTGTTGATGAAATCGCTGATATGATTAGTTTGGGTATGGATGATTATGATAAGAGTAAGAAGGCGACAAGCAAATTACTTGATAAATAATTGATATTGTATGTTCTAAAAAATTAATTCTTAGTTAATAGATTATTTATTTTTTCTACTAATTTTGGTTGTATATAATGTGCAACTGTTACTGTGTACGATGTTTGCCATTCATTTTTTTTCTTAGAGAATTTTTTATGTCCTAATGTATCTGCGATTGTTGTATATAATTCTTTTATCTGTTCTTTTGTTGGAACTGGATTCTGTTTTAAGAATTCTTTTGTTGTTTTTGTTGCATAATATGATCTAACAATATGAGGGTAAAATGTTATTCCAGAATATTTAAGAAATGCTTCTTCAAACTCTGTATCTTTTAAGGGGTGTCCTGTTTTATTTGTAAAGATAAAATTATTTTTCTGTAATTTATTTAATTTTTTCTGTAATTTTATGATATAAACTGGTAGAAAATTCTTGGTTATTTTTTGTGGTATACCATCTTTTGCTAAGAATGAAAAGGTTACAGTTGGATTTCTTATTTTGACGTCGGATTTTTTTAGTGTTGTTAATCCTTTGTGTCCATCTCTTTTGTAATACATTTCATTTCCGACTCTCATGTATGTTGCTAGTAATGTTATCATTGGTAATGCTAGTGGTTCATTATTTTGTAATGCCAAACCTAGATTCTTTTGTAGTTTTGGTAATATTCTTTCAAATTCTTCTACTTTTTTGTATTTATTATTTTTTGATTTTTGTTCTTTTTCTTTTGTATAGATGTATGCGAATTGACCATTCGGATTTTGATAGATTACATCCCAGTGTGTATTTGTTGTTTGATTGTGAATTGTTAAGTTTGGAGAAAATAGTGAGAATGCTTTTGTTAATTCTTTTTGATTTGGTAAAATATTAATTCTTTGTCCTCTTACTATTTTGTCTGGTGTTAGTTGACCTTTTAGAAAAATTGGATTGTTTGTATCTTTTAATATTTCAAAGTTGTCGTGTGATTTATATAAATTAACAATTTTTAGAATATTTGTTGTATCAAATTTTATTCTTTTCCATGATTTTTCTGTTCTGATAACTGGTTTTAGATTATCTGATTTTATACGGATTGTTCCGGGTATGAATTTTGTCGTTTTTTGTTTCATTTTTATTAAGATTTTTTTCTCATGATTAAGTATACTATTATGAATAATCCTATACTAATATAAAACCATGGGTATGTTATAGTTTGTCCAAATAATAATGCTTGTTTTGCTGCTATTATTTGGTTTGATAATGGAAGTATATTTGTTATTATTTTAATGAAGTTTGGAAGGGTTTCGGTTGGGAAGAACATTCCGGATAGAAGCATTAGTGGGAATGAAATAAGTAGTGAGAATATTACTGAAAGTCCTTCATTCTCTGAGAATAGTCCTATTAGTAGACCTAATAAAGAATCTATAATTGCAATAAATAATATTAGTTCAATAATCCCTGGGAATGAAACATTGTATCTTGTTCCTGTTGCAAAGAAAATTCCAAAAATCAATATAAATTGTACGAAAGTTAGTGCTGTGAAATAAGTTATTTTTGCTAGTAAGTAATTTAGTAGTGTGCTTGATGTTTTTACTCTGGTTAGAAAATTATTATTTTTATCATAAATGAATGAGGTTGATGAAAGCATTAGTATTATGAAAATTGTTATGATTGGGAAAATGTATGCTATTGTTGATGCGTCTCCGGCTTCGTATGAATATATTGGAATCTTTTCTGTTTTGATTGGTTCTACTAAAAATCCTGTTTCTAATTCTGCTATATTCTTTAATTCTATATTTATTTGTTCTGCTTCAGCTTCGTAATGTCTTGGTACATATTCTATTATTGGTTCTAGTTTTTCTTGTAGTGTTGTTGTCTTTGTTGTTAGTTCGGAATTTAAATTGTCTATAATTTCTGTTTTTACTGGTATTAATGCGTTGTCTATTATCCAGTATACGCTTCTTGCTAGTGCTGCGTTTGTGTTATCAAAATGAATTTCTATATTTCCTTGTTTTAGGTTCTGTATATTATTTTCAAATCCTTTATTTATTACTAGTCCTATTGGAAATTTGTTTTCCTGTATTCCTTGCTTTAGATTTTCTTGACATTGTGGTGTATTGTCTAGCATTATTGGTTTGAATCTTCCGATGTTGTTGAAAATCTGTAATGTTGTCTGGCTTTGGTCAAAGTCACAAACACCAATTTTTATTTCTGATGTTGATGAGTTAAGTAGAAGTATGAATAATGATCCTATTATTATTGGTAATAGTAAGAATGTTATTAGGTATTTTTTTCTGCTGTAGAGTAGCATAAAATCTTTTTTTAAATATGCCCAGTATTTCAACAATGGTTTTGGTGTTATATTTTTCATTCTTTCATAAATATTTCATCTAGGTTTGCTTCTCTGAAGCTAACTTCGTTGAAATTTAAGTTTAGTTTTTTGAATAATTTGTTAAGCATTTCTTTCCCATTGTAATCTCGTAATGCAAAAAGGAAGTTTTTATCATAACTATCTATTATTGAGATTTCATTGTAGATGCAATATTTTTTTATTTCACTTGCTTTTTCTTTTGATAGGACTGAGAATTTTGTTTCATATATATATTGTACTTTTAATTTCTGTTTTAATTTTTCAACTATTCCTGAGAAAAAGACTTTTCCTTGTCGTAATAAAATTAATTTGTCTATATGCTCTTGTGTTTCTGTTAGTAAGTGAGAGGTTAGGACTATTGATTTATTTTGTTTTTTTAATTTTTCTAAGAAGTGCCATAGTAGTCTTCTGTTCCTAAAATCTAAACCGGTAAATGGCTCGTCTAAAATTAGGATTTTTGGATTATGTAACATTGATAGTATTATATTTAGTCTGTTTTGTTGTCCGCCTGATAGTTCTGTTGGTTTTTTCTTTAGGTCTTCTTCTAGTTTTAATTTGTCTAGTAATATTTCTGCTCTTTTTAGTGCGTCTTTTTCTGTGACTCCTAAGTTTAGTCCCATTATTTTTATATTTTCTTCTATTGATAAGTCTGGGATGAATGAGTTTTGTTGTGGAACGAATCCTATTTTGTTTTTTTGGAATAATTTCTTTTTACCAAAGATTTGAATTTTTCCCTTATAGCCTCCTGGTATGATACTTGCAATGATTTTTAGAAAGGTTGTTTTCCCTGATCCTGATTTCCCGATGATTGCTGTTATTTGATTTGGTTTTATTTCAAAGTCTATTCCTTTTAGTATTTCTCTATCGTTATATGAGAATCTTACTTTTTTTGTTAGAATTGGTTTTCTCTTATTTCTCTTCTTCATATAATATAATAGGGTCTGTTTTTTTTAAATTATGTTGTTAATTCAAAAAGAGTAATGATTTTTTTAAATTTTAGATATTGATTGGGTAATTTATATGTTTTATATTTAAGCATGTTAGATAGAATAACGAAAAGATATATAAAGATAATTTCTAATGTAATAATAAGGTATTCAAATGCAAAAAAAGGTAGTAATAGGAATAAGTATATTTTTAGTAATAGTTTTTCTTTTTGTTGTATATCCATTATTTAAAGAAAATTTTGACTCTACCGATGCTCAAATTCAAATTAAAAATTTAGATTCTCAAGAAATGATTTCTAATGAAAAAAGTCCAATAGCACAATTTACAAAAGAAGATATTGAAAAATTAGAAGTTGATTGTTCTGGAACAGATGAAGAGATTGCTGAATGTATTTTAGATTGGCAATCAGATAATATGATTTATGTTCCTAGCGCTGATGAGAATGAGGGTCCTTTTTTACAAAGTTATGAAGGGAGATGGCAAGAACTAATTCCTGGAATTTTTACTTCTAAAGATGTTTTAGAAACTCATATAAGTAAATCTGGAGAACCTTACGGAGTTTGTTTCGAATTTGCAGTTGTTTATTGTAGTATAGCTGAGTATTATGGATTAGAGTGTAGAGTTTCGCAATCTTATGTGAATATTAATGGTGAAGAAAGAGCTGGTGGTATGAGTACTTCTGAATATGAAGCTTTCAAACCTTGGTTGACGAAAGCTGGTTTAAATTATGATTATGAAGCTGTTAGATTAACTGTTCCTAATGATTCTGAAATTGCAGGTCATTATTGGGCTGAAGTTAGATTAGAAAACCCATCAGATTTTGATAATAATGAATGGAGAATTATGGATGCTTCAAATAAACAATTTGATGGAAGACAATTAACATTGGAACATATTAATGATGGGGAAGAATGGGAAGTTGTAAATTGGTTGTTAAAGGATAAAACTTCAACTTTAAATGAATATCAGGCTAGAATTGATTCTGGTGAAAATATTGGTCAACAGAATGATGAAGGTTACTCTGATATGGATACTTTTACAGAAGGAAGAGATATTTATGCTGACGATGTAGAGGCTGGTAGAGAAGAAACTTATGTAGGAATTACAGATGAATTAGGTAATGAGAATAGAGCTATAACAATTGACGATTTTATGCAAGGGAAAGGTTTAGCACCTTATATGGTTAGTTGTAGAGATTCTTGTGATTATGTTATGGCTGGTAATCCTTGTAAAGATGATTGTGAAGAATTAGATGAAGAACCTGCTGTTTGTTACAAATCTTGTTCTGGAGATGATTTCTTTATTGTATGTGATTATATTTGTGATGATGTTTCAGATTCAGAATTACCAGATTGTTACAAATCTTGTTCTGGAAAATCTTTAGATATTGATTGTGGTTTAGAGTGTTGGGATGATTAATAATTTTGAGAATTTTATTGGTAGGTTTTATTCAGAATAATTTAAATAGTAATCTTTCTTACTAAAAGAATGAAAAAGGTGATATTTTTATTTTTATTTTTATTTTTATTTGGGTTTGTCAGTGCGTCTTTCTCTGGAGATGGAGATGGTTCTTCGGATAGTGCTTATTTAATTACTAATTGTACACAATTGCAAGAGATGAATGATAATCTATCTGCTTATTATGAATTGAGTAATGATATTAATTGTTCTAATACTTCTACTTTGAATGATGGAGCTGGGTTTGAACCGATTGGAGATGGGGTTACATCTTCTTCAAATTTTAGTGGTGTTTTTGATGGGAAAGGGTATATCATTTCTAACCTATATATTAATAGGACTCCTGAATTTTATGTTGGATTATTTAGTTCTGTTTCAGGAAATATTCTTAATGTTGGAATTGTTAATGTAAACATTTCTGGGGGGACTAGGACAGGTAGTCTTGTTGGTCATTTAAACGAAGGTAATGTTTCCGGAATATCTGTTTATGGTACTATTAATTCTAGTGGAAGTGAAATCGGAGGTTTAATTGGAAGACAAGATGGTGGATTAATTTCTAATTGTTATTCTTTTGTTAATGTTACTGCATCTGAAAATGTCGGAGGACTTATTGGTGGATGTCATGGTAATGTCTCTAATTCTTTCTCTGTTGGAATTGTTGAAAACACTTCTTCTATTGGAGGTGTCGGTGGGTTAGTCGGAAGTATTGGCGGAGAAAATATAACAGATTCTTATTATGACAAAATTACTTCTGGTCAAAATGATACAGGAAAAGGGATAGGATTATCAGGTGACGAAATAAAATTATTTAGAAATATATAATTTAAATATCAATAATGTGAATAGGGGTGTTTATCTTGAGAATGTAAATAATTTTAGTATTTATGGGATAAATATTACTAATTTAACTTATGATTACTCAAAAGGAATTCATGTCCATTTGGTAAGTAATGGAGTTATTCATGATAATTATATCAGTAGCGCAATATGGGGTGGAGTTCATTTTAGAGGAAATTATACTAATATTACTAATAATCATTTTATAGGTAATGAGCAGGGAATTAATTTTCAGATTCATGATGACACTAATAATAATCTGGTTATTAATAATTCCTTTATTAATAATTCTTATGGATTTGATTGTAGTGGAGATTGGGGTTCTCATGGTTTTAAGAACGTTATTTCCTATAATGTTTTTCAGAATAATTCTTATTATGCGTTATATTTAGATAAAGGGAATGATACTCTGGTGAATTATAATGAAATTAATGAATCTTCTATAGGTATCTATTTTGGTTCAGATGCTTATTCTAATGTTGTTCATAATAATAATATTAGTAATCTTTTAGAGGATAGCTCAAAGGGAATTTACTTATATAGTGGAGATGAAATTGCATTTTATAACAATCGTTTAGAAAATATTTCTGGGAAAGGAATATATGCTGAAGAATTTACAAATGCCAACATTTCTTTTAATTATATTAATAATTGTTCTGATTATGGGTTTTATGGAATTGCCACAAATGATTCTGTTTTTATTGAAAATGAATTTACAGGTAATCCTGGAACAGTATTTTATATTAAAGATTCTAATAATATGACCTTCAATGAAAATACATTAAATAACAATCCGAGTAATTATGTTTTCTATGGATATAATTTGAAAAATTCTAGTATTGAAGGAAATTCAATTGGATACAATTCTGGAAGAGCAATTAAATTAGATACCAATTCTGAGAATATTTTATTTTATGATAACCAAGTTTATGGTAATTATGGGGGTAATGCAGTTTTAGAAATGGACTCTCTTAGACCAAATAATATTACTTTTTTTGAAAATAATTTCTCAGATAATGCGGGTGGTGTTGAATTTTTTGGAATTAATAATAATTTTAGTAACAATAATATAACAAATAGCTATGAAGGTTTAGTTCTTTATGTTTCTAGTTCGAATATTACCATTAGGAATAATAATTTAATTAATAATTCTGAGTATGACTTTAGGATTAACATAATGGACGCAAGACCTACTATTTTAGAGACTTTAGATTTAAGTGGCAATTTATTGACAGATAATAAGAAGATTTATTTTAATGATTCGATTTCTGACGAAGTTTTTAATTTAGACTTAAATTCAGATTTAGGCTTTTTAATCTTAAAGAATTCTAGCAATATTACTGTAGAAAATTTTATTTTAGAAAGCCCTGTTATTTTGTTTGAAGTTAATTCCTCATCTTTTACTAATTTAAGTATTTCAAATACCGATAGAGGATTTTGGTCATATTCTTCAGATAGTAATAATTTTTCAAATAATCAAATAAAAAATTTATCTTCTAGTTCATTTAGTTTTTATTCTTCTTCAAATGATTATATCTTTAGAAATAATATTTGGAACGTTTCGGGTTATGGTTTTAATTCTGAAGATGGTATAAATAGTACTGTATCTGAAAATAATTTTTCTTTGAAAGGCGAAGGAATTTCGGTCTCTATAGATAATTCTACATTATATAAAAATCTTCTTCTTTCGGATTATGAAGAAGCTTATGGACTAGACATCTCTGGTGGTTATAATAATATTTCTGAAAACTCATTTGTACTTTCAGGAGAAGGTGCTGCTGCCCTTTATTCAGAAGATACGCTCGAAAATAATACATTTTATAATAATTTATTTGAAGCAAATAATTCAATAAACAGTTATAGTATGTCCCTCGATTTTACTGCAGCTTCCGGTAATTTGTTTTATGAGAATACTTTCAAGGCAAAAGAAATTGCTTTTGTTGAAGAGGAAGAAGGAGGAGATATTAGGCCAGATTCTATTGGTATTTTAGAAGGAGATGACGAGGATTCTCCAAATAAATTTAATCAATGGAATAATTCCGGAAGGGGAAACTACTGGCTTTATTTGAATGAAACTTCTAGAGATTGTACTGATTCTGATGATAATGGTATTTGTGATAATACTTATTCTATCGCGGGAAATAATACTGATTATTATCCTTTAGTCTATGGCTGGGATGGTCCCACCGATGACGATGATGACGATGATGATGATTCTAGTAGCTCCTCAGGCGGAGGAGGCGGTGCTTCAAATGGTGCTGCGTTAACTAAAGCTGGTATTAGTAAAACATATAGAATTGGTAGTAAATATCAATTTAGTTATGGTGATTCGGCTCATAGTGTTACGATAAGTGGTGTAGTTGATGGAAAAGCTAATATTACAATTGCATCTACTCCTACAAGTTATTTATTAGGAGTTGGTGAAACTGCTCAGAAAGATTTAGATGATGATGGTGATTATGATATGTTAATTGAAGTTACTGCCGTGACTGAAACAAGTGCTGCATTTACTATAAAGGCTATTGAAGAGAAGAGTACTGATGAAGTTGTTGTTGATAGTGCTTTGGGAACTGATATTAATAATAATGAGAGTGTTGAGGAAAAAGGATTACTTGCAGTTCTAGATAATGATAATGGAAGCAGATGGTGGATTTGGATAATCTTTGGATTAGCTGTTGTTGGACTTGTAGCTATGATTTTTTTGAAACCTTTGTCTAAAAAAAAGTAATTATATAATTTTTAATAATAATACTTTTAACTGGTGTTTATGGTAATATTCTATGAGTGAGAAAATTGAGGAATTCATTTTAAATTTTTTTAGAAAGATTAAGTGTAGTATTGCTGATGATGGGAATGGATTTATTATTAGTGATATTCCAAAGAGCTTTTTGGATTTGATTAATTCTGCTGGTGATTTGAAAATTTGTTTTGATAAAAAAGTTGATGGGTATGAGTTGATTCAGAAAAATTCTTCTATTGTTAGAGCGATTGAAAAATTTTTGGATAGTGCTGGGAAAACTACTTTGTTGAAGATTGATTTTGAAATTGATCCAGAGAAGGAGATTATGAAGTTTTTTAATTTGAAGAATTGCGAGATTGGTAATATTGAGAAAAAACATAAAAATAATTTCTTTGCACGGTATAGTTTTATTTCAAATTTTAGATATTTGAATGATCAGGAACAAGTTCTGAATGAAATATATATTCATGATGGAAAGGTTGTTAATGGTGATTTATCGGGTTATAAGGTCGTTGAAGGGATTAGCAGTGAAGCTGAAGTTGAGAATATAAAAAGGTACTATCAGATTGCTAGGCAAGAGTTGAAGGGTTTGTTGTTGGATAAAACTGAGGAGTGTAGTTCTTATTTGTCTGATGAATTGGATAAGGAAATAGATAGAATCAAGGCTCATTATAATACTCAATTATCGGAACTTGGTGGGAATCTAAATAAACAATTGGAGAGGATTGGTGAATTGGAATTGGATATGAGAGTTAGTGAAGGTGAAAAGAAAAAAGAGTTGAAGGGGCGTATTGACAGGTTGCGTAAAGGATTATTGAAGATGGGTGATGATGATGCTAAGGAAAAAGTTATGAGGGAGCAGAATTTTAGTGTTAATAATGCAAAACAAAAATATAGTTTGAATGTCAATAATAAATTGTTGAATACTACTGTTATTTATTATCCTGTTTACTCGTTTAATCTGTGGCTTACTGCGGATGGTTCTAAGAGGGTTGTGGAGGTCTTTTATGATCCTTTAACTAAGACGTTTAGTGATTTGCATTGTGAAAATTGCAATAAGTTAGTAAGAGATGTTTTGTTGTGTACTTCTGGACATATTGTTTGTTCTGATTGTTTAGATCATTGTTCTGATTGTGGTAAGGTTTATTGTGAGAAGTGTTTGAAGAGAACTTGTACTGTTTGTGGAAGAAAGCTGTGTAAGAATTGTGCCAAGGTTTGTCCTAGTTGTGGACAGAATGTTTGTAAAGATCATTTTAGAATGGATTGTGTTAGTGGAGAGTATTTGTGTTTGAATTGTTTAAGAGCCTGTAGTCGGTGTCATGGTGTGACACAAGAAAAATATTTTGGTGTTTCTATTGAGGGGAGTAAAATTTGTAAAAAGTGTTTGGGTGAGGAAAATAGGAATAAGGTATTGAAAAGAATTTTTGATTAGGTATCTCTTTTTGTGATTTAAAAAATATAAATTCTTCAAGAAGTTTGAATAAAAGATTCTCTTAATTTAAACGAGCTCGGGAAGATTCGAACTCCCATCAACAGGGCCGAAACCTGTGATTCTATCCCTTAAACTACGAGCCCAGATATTTATTTTAGTATGTTTTAGTTTATAAAATTAAGTCTTTGCGTAATGTTTATTAAGGGAAATGATATTTTCTTTGTAAGAGGCTGATGGTAAATAGAAATAAACTTTTTGTTATTCCGTTCGAGGATTTAACTATTAATGATGTCCCTTTAGCTGGTGGTAAGAATGCTTCTTTGGGTGAAATGTATAGGACATTAAAAAAGAAGAGAGTCAATGTTCCAAATGGTTTTGCTGTTAGTGCTTATGCTTATAGATATTTTTTAGAGAAGACTGGTTTAAGAGAGAGAATTAAAGATATATTATCTACCTTGAATACTAAAGATACTAGAAATTTGATGGCTCATGGTAAAAGAGTTAGGGATGCTATTTTAGCTGCTGATATACCAAAGGAAATTTTAAAAGATATTGTTAAACATTATAAAATTTTATCTAAAGAGTATGGTGAAAAATATACTGATGTTGCGGTTCGTTCTTCTGCTACTGCTGAAGATTTACCTGATGCTAGTTTTGCAGGTCAACAAGATACTTATTTGAATATTCGTGGTGAGAAAGATTTATTAGTTGCTTGTAAAAAATGTTTTGCATCTTTGTTCACTGATAGAGCAATCTCTTATAGGGAAGATAAAGGATTTGATCATTTTAGTATTGCATTATCTATTGGTGTTCAGAATATGGTTAGAAGTGATTTAGCTTCGAGTGGTGTTATGTTTTCTATTGATACTGAATCTGGGTTTAAGGATGCTGTTTTTATTACTTCTATTTATGGTTTGGGTGAGAATATTGTGCAGGGTGCTGTTAATCCTGATGAGTTTTATGTTCATAAGCCAACATTGAGTATGGGATATAGGCCGATTATTTCCAGGAAAGTTGGTGATAAGAAAATCAAAATGATTTACAATAATAAGGGACCTGAACCTGTAAAGAATGTTTCTATTCCTGTTGATTTAAGAAATAAATTTTCTATTAGTGATGATGAAGTTTTGAAATTGGCAAAATGGGCTGTTATTGTTGAACAACATTATGGTAAGCCTATGGATATGGAATGGGCTAAGGATGGTAAAACTGGTAAATTATTTATTGTTCAAGCTAGACCTGAAACAGTTCAGAGTAGAAAGGATGTTAATAAATTAGAGGAATATGTTTTGAAAGATAAAGGTGAAATTATAATTGAAGGTAGTAGTGTTGGTGCTAAGATTGGGACTGGTAAGGTTAGAATCATTAGAGATGTCAGTGGGATTCATTCTTTTAAGAAAGGCGAAGTTTTGGTAACTGAAATGACTGATCCAGATTGGGAGCCTATTATGAAAATTGCGTCGGCGATTGTTACAAATAAGGGTGGTAGGACTTGTCATGCTGCTATTATTTCTCGTGAGCTTGGTATTCCTGCTGTTGTTGGTACTAATAATGGAACGGAAAAAGTAAAGAAAGGTCAGATGGTTACTGTTAGTTGTTCTGAGGGTGAGAAAGGTTATGTTTATGATGGGAAGTTAGGATTTAATATTGAGACACATAATTTAAAGAAAATTCCTAAAACTAAGACTAAAATTATGATGAACATTGCTACTCCTGAACAGGCTTTTGAGAAAAGTTTTATTCCTAATGATGGTGTTGGTTTAGCTCGTGAAGAATTTATTATTAATAATCACATTAAGATTCATCCTAATGCTTTGATTAATTATGATAAGATTAAAGATAAAAAGGTTAAGAAAAAAATTGATGAAATTACTGTTGGTTATGATGATAAGAAGAAGTTTTTTGTTGATAAGTTGGCTGAAGGAATTGGTATGATAGCTGGAGCTTTTTATCCTAAGGATGTTATTGTTAGATTAAGTGATTTTAAAAGTAATGAATATAAAAATTTAATAGGTGGTGCAGAATATGAACCAACTGAAGATAATCCAATGATTGGTTGGCGTGGTGCTAGTCGTTATTATAAGGATGGTTATAGAGATGCTTTTGAATTAGAATGTAAGGCTTTGAAGAAAGTTATAAATGAATTTGGTTTAAAAAATGTTAAGATTATGATTCCTTTTTGTAGAACTGTTGCAGAAGGTAAGAAAGTTCAGGCCATTATGGCGAGGAATGGTTTAAGACGTGGTGTTAATGGATTGGAAATTTATGTGATGTGTGAAATTCCTAATAATATTATTATGGCTGATGAGTTTAGTAAGATTTTTGATGGATTTAGTATTGGGTCTAATGATTTAACACAATTGACTTTGGGATTGGATAGGGATTCTGAAATTGTTTCTGATATTTATGATGAGAGGAATGAAGGAGTGAAGGCTTTTATTTCTGAAATTATTACTAAGGCCAAGAATAATAAAAGAAAGATTGGAATTTGTGGTCAAGCTCCTAGTGATTTCCCTGATTTTGCTCAGTTTTTGGTTAGATGTGGAATTGATTCAATTTCTTTAAATCCTGATACAGTGATTAAGACGAGATTGAAAATTGCTGAAGAAGAAAGAAAAATATATAGAAGATAATATTGAATTTTGGAAGATGTTTCTATTGTAATTAAATTTAAAAAAGGTTAATATGTTTTATCTTTTATGAGTTTGGAGAGTCCTGCGATTGATTATGAAAATTATTTAGATAGATTGAATTATGCTCGTCAAAATGTTGAAATTCATGATAATGTTGTTTCTAATTTAGTTAGATTGGCTGAAAAGTCAAATTTATACAATAGATGTATTATAACTTTACCATATAAAATTGAAAAAAGTGGTGAGCTTTTGGCTGGTGATATTGATTGTTTATTAATTCATAATAATGGTAAAAATAAGATATTCTTTGAAGTTAAAAACAATAAAAACAAAATTAATAAAGCTCAAACTCAGTATGATAAATATTTAAAAACATTTTCTGAAGATTGTATAAAAGTTCCTGGGTATGTTGTTTGTAATGGAAAATCTGTTTATAATTTAGGTAACTTAGAAAAGGTTGCAGATAGTATTGAGGGGTTTTTTTCTAAAATAGACGTTTTTGCGTAATTTTATAAACTAATTTTGGTTTGATTTTTTATGGGTAAAAAGAAGACTACATTTGATATTGATAAAGAAAATAATTTTTCTGAATGGTATTCTGAGATTGTGCAGAAAGCAGAGATTACGGATATGCGTTATGGTGTGAAAGGTTTTGTTGTTGTTCGTTCTTGGGGTGCTAGAATTATGGAAAAAATGTATAGATTGTATGAGTCTGCTTTACAAAGAACAGGACATGAACCTAGTTTTTTTCCTACTGTGATTCCTGAAGAAAATTTTAAAAAGGAAGCTGGGCATGTTGAAGGATTTAGTCCTCAAGTCTTTTGGTTAGAAATGAAACAAGGTGATGAAAGAGTTGCTTTGAGGCCTACTGGAGAAACTGAGTTTTATCAAATGTATAATAAATGGATTAGAAGCTATAGAGATTTACCATTTAAATTATATCAAAGAGCAAATGTTTTTCGTTATGAAACTAAGGCTACGAGGCCATTAATTAGAGGAAGAGAATTCTGGTGGATTGAAGCTCATGATTGTTTTACATCTAAAAAAGAAGCTGAAGCTCAAGTTCAAGAAGACATTGGAATGACTGAAGCTGTTATGCACAATGTCTTTGGTGTTCCATTTTTACCTTTTAGAAGACCAGAATGGGATAAATTTCCTGGTGCTGTTTACACTATTGGTAGTGATTGTTTAATGCCTGATGGTAAAATTATTCAGCAGCCATCTACTCATTTGTTAGGTCAGCATTTTGCTAAAGCTTTTGATGTTAAGTATGTTGATAAGAATGAGAAAGAGCAGTATGTTTGGCAAACGTGTTATGGTCCTGCTATTTCAAGAATTTTGGCTAGTGTAATTTCTATGCATGGTGATAATAATGGTTTGGTTTTACCTTATGCTATTGCGCCTTACCAAGTTGTGATTACTCCTATGCATAGCGAGGCTAAAGATAATAAGATTAAAAATTTGTCTGAGAAATTAAGAAATGATTTTTTTGATTCTAATATTGATTGTATTATAGATTCTTCTGACAAACGTCCTGGTGAAAAGTTTTTTTATTGGGAAATGAAGGGTGTCCCTTTTAGAATTGAGATTGGTGAAAAGGAGTTGGAAGATGGTGAAGTTACTATTTTTATTCGTGATATTAAGGAAAAGGTAAAAATGAAAATTGATAATTTAGTTGAGGATATTAGAAATTTAGGTGCAGAGTATGATATGAGACTAAAAGCTAAGGCTGATGATTTTTTCTATAAACGTATTGTTGATTGTGAGAGTAAGAAAGATATAGCTAATGCTGTTAATGATGGTAAGATTGCTCGGTTTAATTTTTGTAGTGTTGATGCTGATGGTGAAGCTTGTGCTGGAGTTATTGAAAAGGAAATGTTTGCTGAAGTGAGAGGAACGAGAGAAGATATGAAAGAGAAAGCTAGTGGTAAGTGTCCTTTCTGTGGTAAGGATGCAAAGGTTGTTGTTTATGCTGGTAGAAGTTATTGATAAGATTTTATTTTGCTAAATTTTATTTTTCATTAGTAAATTATATGAATATAAAAGTTATATTGAAGTTGTTTCTTTTTTTAGTCTTAATAATTTTTATTTTGATATTAATGTTTCCGAATGATTTATAAATGAAATGAACGATATTTTTCTCGATGGTAAACAAAAACAAGAAGTGGATATATCATGATCTGATTGAATTTCTTTCTGGAGATTTTAAAAAGATGCCAGATGATATTAGCAAGTTAGAAGAAAGTCTTTGAATTATAAATTTGATTATTGTGTTGTATAAATATAATGTATATAATCATATTTTTATTTTTTAAATTTTTATTAGTGGTTCTAATTTTAATTTTATCTAGATAATGTTTATATATATGATTTGTTGTTTTTTTATAGATATTAAGATGGTGATAAAATATTTATTTTTTGATTTTGATGGAACAGTTTCTGATGCTCGTCGTGTAACTTATGAGACTATGTGTGATACTTTTGAAAGTATGAAATTTAAATTTTCTAAATCAAAATTAAAAAAACAAATGGGATATAAAACACCTTTAATTATTAAGAATATGAATTTGGATTTTTCTAAGGTTGATATGGTTAGAAAATTGTTTTATAAAAAATTGGTTAATAAGAAAAATTTGAATAAGTTGAATCTTTGTGTTGACGTTGAAGGTTTGTGGGGGCTTAGTAAAGAAGGTTATAAGCTGATTGTTGTGTCTAATTCGGATTCTAAATTTTTGAAAAGTTCCATCAAAGTTTTAGGACTAAAGGGATTGTTCTTTAAAGTTTATGGTAGTGATAAATTTAGTACGAAAGATGAATTACTGAAGAGATTGTTGAAAAAATATAATATTCAGAAAAAAGATACTATTTATGTTGGAGATAGATTTAGTGACATCAGTTATGCCCATAGGGCTCATATGCATGCTGTAGCGATTCATAATAAGTGTGCGTGGTCAACTTTAAGTGAGATTACAAAAGAAGATCCAGATTATTTAATTCATGATTTTAATGGTTTAAAAGAGTTAATCGAAAAATTGAATCAATAACTTTTTAATATGTTTTTAATATGTTTTTTTATGCATTATCATATTATTTTGACTGAAAATTGTAATTTACGTTGTAGGTATTGCTATGAAAAATCTATGGCGGAATTTGATAATGGATTAGATAAAAAATTTGATTTTGATTTTAGTGATCCTGAGGATAGTATTGTTTCTGTTGATGAATTGAGGACGTTTTTAAGCAAAGATGATGATCCAGTATTAATTTTTTATGGTGGAGAACCTTTGATGAAAATAGATAAAATTGTTAAAATAATGGATGGGTTAAGTGATATGAAAATTAGATATAGAATGCAATCAAATGGCGTTTTATTAAAAAATTTACCTATTGAATATTTAAAAAAGATTGATAAAATTTTAATTTCTCTTGATGGTGATTGTGAAAGAACTGAATTTAATCGTGGAATTGGAACTTATGATGCTGTTATTGATGGTTTGAAATGGGCTAGAAATAATGGTTATGATGGTGAGATTGTTGCTAGAATGACGATTGCTCAGGAATTCCCTGATTTATTTGAACAAGTTATTCATTTAGTCGGTTTAATTGATGAAGGTGTTTTTAATTCGGTGCATTGGCAGTTGGATGTTGGTTTCTATAAAGAAGATTATGAGTTTAATAAAATAAGGAATTTTTTTGATAAGTATAATGAGTCTATTAATCGATTAATTGATTGGTGGATTGGCGAAATTAGTGAGGGAAAAGTTTATCGTTTATATCCCTTTGTTGGGATTGTAAAACCTTTGCTAGATGGTATTAAAAATTGTGGATTGAGATGCGGCGCTGGTTTTGCTGGTTATGCAATTGGGACAGGTGGAAAGGTTGTACATTGTCCAATTATGAATAATATTGAAAATTTTAAAGCAGGTGATTTAAAGAGTGATGTAAAGGATTTGAAAAAATTTGATTGTAAAGATGAATGTGGTGATTGTGAAGTTTTTGGTTTGTGTGGTGGAAGATGTATGTATTGGAGAAAATCAGATCTTTGGCCTAAAGATGGTAATGATATGATTTGTGAATCGATTAAATTTTATATTGGTAAGATAAGACTTGTTATGGATAAGATTAAAGAGCTAATTAAGAAGGGTGTTATTTGTAGGGAAGATTTTGAGTATGAAGATTATTTTGGTCCAGAGATTATACCATAAATAAATATATAGTTAAAAAAGAATTACTTGTTTTTCCAATCGCCTAAACAAATTTTATAATAATTACATCTTTTACAATGATAATCTTCTGCTTTTGGAAAATTTTCGTCTGAAGCCGTATTTAATATTGGGTTGTCTAATAAACCTTTCATTTTCTTAATACTTTCTCTTATATAATCTTTCATTTCCTCTAAAACTTTTTCTGTTATTTCGAATGTGTCTTCTTTATCAATTGCTAGATTAAAGATTTTTGCTTTGATTTTTGTTGGTGAGATGTCAAATTTTTTTGATATGTAAAGAGAGTAACATGCTAGTTGTAGCTTATAGTCTGCGAATCTTTCTTTTCCCGTTTTCCAGTCGTATAGTATTATTTCATCTCCTTTTTTTATTGCAAAGTCTATACTTAGAAATATTTTATTTTCTTCAAAGTTGAAGGATAGGAAGTCTTCTAGTGTAATCCAATCTTCTGTTGGTGCCTTTTTTATTTCGATTGCAATATCGGAATTATAGAAGTTAATAATACAAGTTTCTGCTTTTTTGAATAATTCTTGCTTTTCTTCTTCTGTTATTGTTATGCTGTATTCATCTTCGAAGAATTTATGGATTTTACTTCTGTATCCTGTATATTCTTTTATCTTTGAATGTATAAATCCGTTATCGAATTTCTTTTTTAGTATTGAGAGTGCATGTCCTAGTGTTATTCTGTTTTCTTGTCTGTGTTGATTCAATACATATTCTATTATTTCGTGAATGATTTGTCCTAGCCAAATTTCCTTTGTGTTAAGTTGTTTTAGGTAATAGATTCTTTTTATTCTATCTTCTTCTGAATTTATCCAACCGTTCCAAAATCCGTAGTGGTTGTAATAATATTTTCTTTTACATTGTTTGAAACATTCGTCTCGTGATTTTGACCATGAAAAATTATTTTGAAAGTCTGCCATGATTAGAATAGTTTATAGAATTATAAAAGGTTTATTGTAAAGAGAGGATAAATCTAATTATAATAAAATAATATTTTGCAGAGTAAACTCATCAAATGAATGAAAAATAAAAAAAATAAAAAAAAAGAAATCTTTAGTTAATTAAAACTAAATTTTCTTTGGTACAACAGATTTACAGACACCAGCAGCTACAGTGATTCCAGCATCTCTAATTGCGAATCTTGCCATATTAGGATTATCGCTAGCGGCTTCTAATACTAGATTGCCGATTGGTTTAAGCCTAACAATTGCAACATCCCCATTTTTTAAGAAATCTGGGTTCTCTTCACTAACTTGTCCTGAAGCAGGGTCTAATTTAGCCTTTAGTTCTACGAATTGACATGGAACTTGAGCTGTATGAACATGGAATACAGGAGTGTAACCTTTTGCGATTACAGTTGGATGGTTGATTACAGCGATTTGTGCTTCAAACTCTTCTACAATACTTGCAGGAGCTGATGCATCACATATAACGTCACCACGAGCCATATCCTTCTTTCCGATACCTCGTAGATTTACACCTACGTTGTCTCCAGCTTCAGCTTCTTTTAGTTGCTCATGATGAGCTTCGATTGAACGAACTTCACCTTGAACACCAGTTCCACTTCTACCTGGAAGGACTATTACTTTTTGGCCAACTTTCATTATTCCAGTTTCTACCTTACCAACAGGAACAGTTCCAATACCAGTGATATCATAGACATCTTGGATTGGCATACGCAATGGTAATCCTGTAGGTTTTTCTGGTGCAGGGAAATTGTCAATTTGATCTAATACAGTTGGTCCTTTATACCAAGCTAATTTATCAGATTTTTTAGTAACACCTTCACCCATAAGAGCTGAACCAGGAATAAAAGGAGTAGTATCTGGAGAATATCCAGCTTGTTTAATAACACCTTTAACATCCTCAACGGCTTTGTTAAATTTCTCTTGAGAGTAATCAACAACATCCATCTTGTTAATTAAAACAGCTAAGCTTTTAACACCCATTGTTCTAAGTAACCAAACGTGCTCTTTTGTTTGAGGTTGAACACCATCTTCACAACCTACAACTAGGAAAGCTGCATCTGCTTGTGAAGCACCAGTGATCATGTTCTTTACAAAATCCTTATGACCAGGTGCATCAATAATAGTAACTTCAAAGTTTTTAGTCATCAATTTCTTATAAGATAAGTTGATTGTAACTCCTCTTTCTCTTTCCTCTTTTAGGTTATCCATTACATATGCGAATTCAAAACCAGCTTTACCATGCTTTTCTGCTTCTTCTTTATACTTCTTCATCTGTTGTTCGGAGACAGCTCCACCATCGAAAAATACCCTACCTACAGTAGTAGATTTTCCTTGGTCTACATGTCCAACGAAGACAACATTCATGATTGGTTTTTCTTTTGCCATAGTTATTTTTTTTTAATTTAGTTAGTATGTTTAGACCTTTGGCCTATGTGTATAAGTATTAAATTTGCTTTAAAAAGTTAAGTGTTAAAGAGAGATTGTGAATTTTTGGCAATAAAAAAAGCTAAAAAGGTGAATTTATTGTTTATTTTATGACGTTTTATCTAATTGGTTTGGGTTTAAAGAAAAATTCTATTAGTTGTGATGCTAAGAAGGTTTTAGGAAAGTGTGATAAGGTTTATGTTGAGGGTTATACTGTTGATTTTCCCTATTCTTTTGAGGAGTTAAAAGAAGGAATTGGTTGTAATTTTGAAGTATTAGAGAGAGAGCCTGTTGAAGATGAACATTTGTTGGTTGAATCTAAGAATAAGAATATTGCTTTGTTGGTGTATGGTGATTCGTTGTCTGCTACAACTCATACTCAGTTGATTTTGGAATGTAAAAAAAGAGGGATTGATTACCAAATTTTTCATAATGCATCTATTCTAATAGCTATTGCTGAAACAGGTTTACAATTATATAAGTTTGGCAAGATTCCTTCTATGCCTAAGTGGCAGAAGTCGTTTGAGCCTACGTCATTTTTGGATTATTATTTAGAAAATAAAAAAGTTGGTGCGCATACTTTGTTGTTAGTTGATATTGGTTTGGATTTGGATGGTGCTTTGGACCAATTGGAGAGGGCTTGTAATGATAAAGGTTGTGAGATTGAGAAGTTGGCTATTATTAGTAATGCTGGTTTAGAAAATCAAAAGATTTATTATGATAGTATTGAAAAGTTGAGAAATTTGAATATTGTAAAACCTTATTGTTTTATTATTCCAGGTGAGATGCATTTCGTTGAGGCTGAAGCTTTGGAAGAGTTCTCTGAAAATTTAAATTTATGATTAAATTTCGGAATATTTTTAAATTAGTTTCATAATTTAACATAATGGTTGAAAATAAAAAAAACAATTTCTATTCTGATCTTCCCAATATTAAAATAAGATTAGATAATAGAGATATAATTGCTATTAAAAAGAATATTAACATTTTTTCATATATTTGTGCATTTTGTATATTTTTTATATTAATATTTATATATTCAAAAATAGTTAATAGAAAAGATATTCTTTTAGTCTTTGTATTTTCAGGTTCTTTATTATTTTCCATATTGTTAAAGAAAGTTATTTATAATTACGGAATTCATTTAGCAAAAAAGAAGTATAATTGGCTTTTGAATGATATAATTATTTTTAAGTTTCATTTCAAAAAAATATTTGGGATTTCTCTTTTAACTATTATTTCATTTGGTATGCTTTTTTTAATATTTATTTTGATGGTTATTCCTAATATAGATGTTTCACATGTCGATAATATGATTTTAGGTGCTCATCGTGGAGATTCTGTTAGATATATTGAAAATACTCTTCCTGCTATAAAAAGTGCATTAGAAAATGAAAGTTATCAATTCATTGAATTTGATGTACAATATACAAAAGATAAAAAGATAATAGTTTATCATGATAGTAATTTGATTAGATTGCATCATAAATTATACTCAATTTCTAGTTTAACTTATGATGATTTATTAAATGTTAGCGATTATCATATTCCATTATATTCTGAAGTTATGGATTTGGTTGGTAATAAAAAGTGTTTGAATATAGAAATAAAATCTCAAGGGAATTTGATAGATGATAAAAAGATTGTTGATTTTATTATGGACGATATTGATAAAAGAGATTTAGTAAAAATTGTATTATTTAGTTCTATATCTTCAGATGTAATTAGATATATTAATGAACAATATCCAGATGTAAAAACAGGAATTATTTATTATATAACTTCTGATACTTTTTTAGAATCGGATGAAAGAATTATTAATCTTTATACTGAAACAGAAAATCTTGGAGCAGATTACCTAATGTTATATGCCAGTAATCTTCGAAATTATTATAATATTCAAAAAATGAAACCAGAGAATATTGATATAATTATTTGGTATTTTAATAATGAAATGTATATCCTTAATTCGGATGAAAATGAAATTATTAATAAAAAAGTAAATATACTTGGTTATTCAATAAAAGAAAAAAATGATATATCGTGGGATAATCTAAGATTTTTTAAGAAGATTTAAAATGTTTTTTTTAACGATTTCTATTGATTTTTCTCCATTGGTTGTAATTAGTTTTTCTTTATAGAATTCTAATATTGGTTCTGTCTGTTCGTGGTAGGTATTGATTCTTTTTTGGATTGCGTTTGGTGTATCATCTGCTCTTTGTATTAATTTCCCGCCACAGTTATCACAGATTTGTTCTTGTTGTGGTTTAGGCGTCGTATATATATTATATCCTTTTTTACAATTTTGGCATGAGAATCTTCCAGAGAGCCTTTTTATAGATTCTTTATCAGATATTTTTATTTCTACTACTTTGTTGATTGTGATTTCCTTCTCTAAATATTTTGCTTGTTCCAAGTTTCTTGGGAATCCATCTAATATTATTCCATTTTTGCAATCATCTTGTGTTATTCTTTTTTTTAATATTTCTAATGTTAATTCATTTGGGACTAATTGGCCTGAATCCATTATTTCTTTTAATTTCATCCTTAGTTTTCCTGTCGCTCCTCGGAATAAATCTCCTGTAGAAATATGTGCTAATTCTAATTTTTTTGCTATTGCTTTTGCTTGTGTTCCCTTTCCTGATCCTTGAATTCCCATAAAAATTATGTTCATAATGTTAATTTGTTGTTTTAGTTTTTAAGATTTTTGGGGGAAATAAAACGTCCTATTCAATAGTTATCATTATATAATGAATAGTAAATAGATTTTTAAATAATTAATGTCTTTTTGTTCTTATGAAAGAGTTAGTAATCAAAAAGAGTAAGACATTAGATAAATATTTGGGATTATTAACTGAAATATCTCTTTATGATATCTCTGAAAAAAAGATTGGTAGGGCAAAATTAAGATTCGTTCCTAATATGTATGGAAAGGATTTTTACATTTTAATGTCTTTAGTTGTTAACGAAAAGAATCGTGATAAAAAATATGGATCTTATTTAATTGAACATGTAAAAAATTTTTTAGAGGAAGAGCAATTATCTTGTTTTTTAACAGATAGTACGGGAGAAAATATTATTAATAAAAAAAACAATCAAAGATTTTATTCTAGACATGGTTGGATAAATGATGGAATGCATTATTTCTATCCTAATATTTTTAGTTATAATAATCAAAACTCTTAAAAACTCTTTTTCTGTTTGTATTTTATGAGTATTGTAAAAGCTATTCCAATTTTTTCTTAAGTTGTGTAGTTTTTACTTTGTTATTTTTAGTGTATTATGAAAAAAGTTAAAGATTTTTTATGGAGTGAAAGAATGAGTGTTTCTGAGTTAGTTGGATCTTTTGGGAATTTAGGATTTCAGGCTCTTGAGTTAAATGAAGCTAGTAAAGTTATTTTGAAGATGAAGCGTGATGGTGCAAAGATATTTTTGACTTTTACTTCAAATATGGTTACTACAGGTTTAAGAGGTTTTTTTGCTCAGTTATGTAGATTGAAATTACCTAATATTTTGGTTACAACTTCTGGGTCTATTGAAGAGGATTTAATTAAATCTACTGGTGAGAATTTTGAGATTTCTAGTTTTAATGCTGATGATACTGCTCTACATGAGAATGGCTCAAACCGTGTTGGAAATCTGCTGATTAGAAATGAAAGCTATATGAAATTTGAGGATATGATGGCTGAAATGTTAAATAAAATTTATGAAAAAAAACAAAGATTGTCATCTTCTGAACTATTATATGAATTAGGTTTATTAGTTGATGATAAAAATTCTATTTTATACCAAGCTGCTAAAAATAATATTCCTATTTATTGTCCTGGGATTGTTGATTCTTCTTTTGGGTTTCAGTTGTTTATGTTTCAACAAAAACATCCAGATTTTATTGTTGATACTATTTATGATATGAATCGTATTGTTACTGATTTAAGTTTCGATGAAAAAAAAGGATTAATATCTTTAGGTGGTTCAATATCTAAGCATTATGCTGTTTTTGCAGCTTTGTTATCTGGTGGTTTTGATTATGCAGTATACTTAACAACTTCTCATGCTACTTCTGGTTCAATGAGCGGTGCTACGACGCAAGAAGCTAAGAGTTGGGGAAAAATAAAAGATGATGGTCAAGCAGCTACGATAAATGGAGACGTTAGCATTACTTTCCCTTTACTTATGACTTCATGTTTAGATCAAATGAAATCCGAGGGATTGATTGATGGTAGCTAAATTTATTCTGGATAAAAAAATTGTTAATGAACAGGTAAAATCTCTTTTAGATTTGGGGTTGAAAGTTTCATATTCATATAAAACGAATCATGAGGTTGGTGATGTTTTACAAGATTCTAAAATGGATGTTAATTTTTCTATTCATTCTAAAGATGAAATTGATAAGATTAAAATTAAGAATAAAGTTTATTTTTTTACACAAGCTGAGAGTGTAGAAGAATTAATATCTATTCTAAATAGCGGTATACGTAGTTTTGTTGTTGATAATGAAATTGATTTTAAGAGTATTTTACAAGCTATTGAATTGAAACAAATTAAAATTGATTTGTCTATTAGAATGAAATTCCAAGAACATAGGGTAGGGACTGGAAAATATTTTGTTTATGGTTTATCTTCGAGAAAAGTTAATGAATTAATATTACAAGTTAAGGATAATAATCTAATTAATAGGTTAGGTGTTCACATCCATAGAAAAAGTCAGAATACTTCTGAATGGGAAATTGTCTCTGAGCTAGAAGATTCTTTAAATAAAAATGTTTTAGAAAGAATTAATTTTGTTAATTTGGGTGGTGGTTTGCCTGTTAAATATAAAAACTATACAGCTGATATTTTGCCTTATATTTTTGAAAAATTAAAAAAGGTTGTTGATTGGTTGAGAGAAAAAAATATTGAGACATTTATTGAGCCTGGTAGGTATATTGCTGCTCCTTGTATTAAATTGGAAGTTGAGATTATTCAGGTTCAAGATAAAAATTTAATTGTAAATACAACGATATATAATTGTGCATTGGATTGTATTTTAACTGATACTAAGATGTTAGTAGAAGATGAGTTAACTGAAAACCAGGATGGTGAATATTATTTGATTAAAGGGAATTCTCCTACGAGAGATGATATATTTAGATATAAAGTTAAATTAAAGAATCCAGAAGTTGGTGATAAAATTGTATTTTTGAATGCTGGTGCTTATAATTATACAACAGATTTTTTTGGGTATACAAAACTTAAGACAATTAGCTAGTTTAATTTTTATTTTGTGATAATTCTTATTATTTTTTTTGAAATTTTAAGTGTTTTATTTTTTATATCTTTATGTGGCACAATCTCAACTATATCTGTTATAATTGGTTGTTGTTTTTTATGAATTGATTTTACTATTTTAAAAAATTGTTTTTTTGTGAGTCCTTTTTTTTCTTGGTAATTTACAGCAGGTGCATATCTTGGGTCAATTGCATCTATGTCAATTGATAAATATATTTTCTTATTTTTTGTTAGTTTATTAATTTGATTTAAAATGTTTTTATTATATTTTGAAAAATATTTTATATTATGCTTTTCTAAGAGTTTCTGTTCTTCTGGTTCTACTTTTCTTAATCCTATTATTATTATATTTTTTGTTGGCCATTTTATTTTTATTAATCCTGCTAAGAATTCTTCATGTGTTGGCTCTTTCATTGGAGGCATACAATCTGCGTGTGCGTCAAAAATTATTATGAATGATTTTTGTTTATAATTTTTTAAGAATGCCTTCGCTGATGGATAAGTTATTGAATGATCTCCTCCAATAAGTGTTAGTTTGTTATTTTGTTTCAATTCAGTGTTTATTGTTTTATAAATTTCTTTTTCATCTTTTGAAATATCTTGATTGTGGATTTTTATTATTGAAAATGGAATTTTTTTTAGTAGAAGTCCTGGAAATTTTTCAGGTCCTTTTAATCCTAATGCATTGATTCTTGGAATTGCAATAATTTTTTTCATAGATGTAAAATTGTTTTTTTATTAATAAATTATTCTATTTTGAATGTTTGTTTCATATCTCCGTATAATGTTATTACAGCGTCTACTGGAGCAATTGTTAATCCGATTATTCCACCACCAAAATAACAAACTGAATCTAAAAATTCATAATCTTCAAAACATTTTCCTTTTAGATGTTTTTCTGCTTTTTGTCTTAATGGGTTTTTTGCACAGTCTTTGTTTTTTTTCTTTGCACTGAATGGTGTACCTCCATTAAAAAAGCCTGTTAAGAAGTTTTCTTTGAGTCTATTTATTACTTTTCCCATTCTAATTTATGTGTTTTTCTTATTTTAAATGTTTAGTTTTTCAGTAATTGTAATCTTGAATAAATCTCAAAGTTCCTTTTTGCAACTTCATTTGATTCACATCTTCTTGATTCTAATTCTAAGAACATTCTTTGTGCTTTTTCTATATTATTCATTGTATTTATTTTGAATTTAGTTGTATTCCATTTTTTTCGAGGTAACTCATTACTGCTCTGTCTACAAAATTTCGTTTTGATGGAAAATTACTTTTGTTTTTTTTTGTTTTGTCGACGTAATTATCAACTTCTTCTAGAATCCATTTACTTATCTTTACTGTTGTTTCTTGGTTAGTTACCATTTGTTAACAAAAAGTAACTAATAGTATATAAATGTTTTTATTTTTTATTTTAAAAATTGATTATTATAGGATTTTGAATGATTTTATACAAAAACTTTTTAAAGGAAAGAAAATACTTTTTGTTATGGCTGATGTAACAAGTAAAGTTAAGGAATTACAAAATGATCCTACTCATATTAGAAATATAGCAATTTGTGCACATATTGATCATGGTAAAACAACTTTCTCTGATAATTTACTTGCTGGTGCTGGTATGATGAGCGAGGCTTTGGCTGGGAAAGCTAGAACTTTAGATTTTCATGATGATGAAACAGAGAGAGGTATTACTATTGATTCTGCTTCTGTTTCTATGGTGCATCATGTTGAAGGTACAGATTATTTAATTAATTTAATTGATACTCCAGGTCATGTTGATTTTGGTGGTGATGTTACTCGAGCTATGAGAGCTGTTGATGGTGCTATTGTTTTATGTTGTGCTAGTGAGGGTATTATGCCTCAAACTGAAACTGTTTTAAGACAGGCTTTGAAAGAAAGAGTTCAACCAATTTTATTTATTAATAAGGTTGATAGATTAATTAGAGAAGTTAAGTTAACTCCTGAAGAAATGCAGAAAAGATTTATTGGAATTATTAATGATGTAAATAAGTTGATTGCTTCTATTGCTGAAGATGAATATAAGCAGAAGTGGCAAGTTGGGGTTGGTGATGGAACGGTTGCTTTTGGTAGTGCATTTCATAATTGGGCACTTTCTGTTCCGTATATGAAAAAGAATGCGATTAGTTTTAAGGAAATTATTGATGCTTATGAAGATGGTGGAGATTCATATAAGGTTTTGGCTAAGAAGGCTCCAATTCATGAAGTTATATTAGATATGGTTGTACATCATCTTCCTAATCCAAGAGATGCTCAATCTTATAGAATTCCTAAAATTTGGCATGGTGATCCTGAAAGTAAAATTGGTCAAGATTTGATAAATTGTAATATTGATGGTGAAGTTGCTTTTGTTCCAATTAAGATAGTTGTTGATCCTCATGCTGGTGAAGTTGCTGCTGGTAGATTGTTTTCTGGAAAAATAAAACAAGGTGATGAATTATTTATGAATATTGCTGGAAGGAAAGTTCGAGCTCAACAAGTTTCTATTTACAAAGGTGCTCAGAGGGTTGCATTAGATGAGGTTGTTGCTGGTAATATTATTGGTGTTGTTGGATTGAGAGATGTTGTTGTTGGTGAAACTGTTAGTACTAGTCCAATGGATCATTTTGATGCTATTACACATTTATTTGATCCTGTTGTTACAAAAAGTATTAGTGCAAAAAGAACTGCTGATTTACCTAAGTTGATTGAGATATTAAGGCAAGTTGGTAAGGAAGATCCTTCTTTACATATCGAAATTAATGAAGAGACTGGTGAGTCTTTGATGTCTGGTATGGGTGAATTACATTTGGAAATTATTGAAAATAGAATTAAGAGTGAGAAAGGTTTGGATATTGTAATGGGTCCACCAATTATTGTTTATAGAGAGTCTATTGGTAAGGCTAGTAGTCCTGCTGAAGGTCGTTCTCCAAATAAGCATAATAGTTTTTTCATTACTGTTGAACCTTTAGAGGATAATATTAGTCAAGCTATTGTTGATGGTCTTTTACCTGAGGGTAGAGTTAAGAAAAAGGATAAAAGTTTAAATGAAACTATGGTTAACTTGGGTATTAGTAGAGATGAAGCTCAACAATATAGAGATATTTTTCAAGGTAATGTTCTTTTAGAGAAGACTAAGGGGGAAGTCCATATTGGTGAAGTTATTGAATTAGTCTTGGATTCTTTTGAAGAAATAATGAAAGCTGGTCCTTTAGCTAGAGAGCCTTGTTTGAAAATGAAGATTAGTTTGGTTGATTTGAAATTGCATGAGGATTCTATTCATAGAGGTCCTGCTCAGGTTTATCCTGCTGTTAGAAATGCTATTAGAGAAGCAATGAAGTCTGCTACTCCTACTATTTATGAGCCAGTTCAAGTTCATCAAGTTGAAGCTCCAACCGATTTTATGGGTACAGTTACTTCTTTAATTTCTCAGAAGAGAGGAATGTTAGTAGATGTTCAGCAAGATAGTAGTGGAGTTACTATTAGAGGAGAATTACCTGTTTCCGAAATGATTGGATGGACAAGTGATTTGAGAAGTGCTACTGAAGGTCGTGGTGTTTCAAGTCTTGTAAGTCAGACTTTCAAACCTTTACCTAGAGAATTTCAAGAAAAAGTTATTGCTGAGATTAGAGAGAGAAAGGGATTATCTGAAAATCAGTAATTTTTTGTTTTTGCTTATTTAATTTTA
>CAZFHC010000007.1:0-34085 GCA_964518625.1 Candidatus Woesearchaeota archaeon
GAGAAAGGGATTATCTGAAAATCAGTAATTTTTTGTTTTTGCTTATTTAATTTTAGATAAAATTTTATAGCAAAGTTTTTAGATTCTTTAAAAAATTCTAATGAATTAGATCAAATAATTTAAAATATTAAAAAAACCCAATAATAATTAGTTATTATTTACAGAAAAGTGATTTATATAAATAAACACCTGAGGAGTAAGATGGAAGGATGGTATATATTTCTTTGATTCATCATAAAAAGAAACAATATGTGAATACTAAATATAAAGAAAAATTTTACTATCTTTGTTTTAAATAATAATAAAAAAAATAAAAAAAAGAGATTAGATAAATTAATATTTATCTTCTCGTGGTTTTGCTTCGCTTACTTTTAACTCTCGACCATCTGCTTCTTTACCATTCATTTCTGTAATAGCTTTTTGAGCTGATGCATCATCAGATATTGTTACGAAACCGAAACCTTTAGATCTACCTGTAGATCGATCTGTAATAACTTGAACTTCTTCAGCGCCATAACTAGCGAAAAGTTCATTCAACTTATTGTCATCAATGTTCCAAGATAAATTTCCTATGTATAACTTCATTTTTTCCTCCAAATTAATTTAATAATATTTCTATAATTAGGTAGTTTTATGAGGTTTTAAAGATTGTTATTACTATATTCTATTTGATTTTCTTCAATTTATCAAAATTATTCCAAAATAATATAACTAAAAATATTGATAATATTGTGAGTGCATAAATTTTATCAATATTTGCTAGTATTGCCGTTGCTATTGCTAGTATCCAAAGGATAGGTGGAAAGTATTTTTTATAAATTTCTTTTTCGTCTTGTGTTATTCTATATAGTAAATAGGCTGTTGGGATTGTTAGTAGTATAATTATGCTTGTTAGTAAGGGCTCTATCATAATTCTTTTAAACCTCGTTGCTTTATAATTATTATGGATTTTATTGAAGATATCAAACATGGGGCAATTTTTATTCATCCGACGGATACTATTTATGGTTTGGGATGTGATGCAAGCAATGAGGATGCCGTTAGGTTAATCAAGAACTTGAAATACAGAGATAGAGATAAACCACTTAGTGTTATTGCTCCATCTATTGAGTGGATTAAGGATAATTGTATTGTAGATGATGAATTGATTAAGAAATATTTACCTGGTCCATATACATTGATTGTTAAGAAGAAGAATCCTAATTTTTTGAAGTTTGTTTCTGCTAATGATGATTTGGGAATTAGAATCCCGGATTGTGAGTTTACTAAGTTAGTTCAGGAAGCTGGTGTTCCTTTTATTACAACGTCTGTTAATTTAGCTGGTGAGCCTTATGCTATTAAGATTAGTGATATTGATGTTGACATATTGGATGCTGCTGATATTATTATTGGTGTTGGAATATTAGATGGTAGGCCGTCTACATTGGTCATTGAAGGAAAAGAGATTCATCGATAGTAAATTATTATTTAGTTGTTATTATTTAATAGTAACTTTTATAAAGTTATTTTACTGTCTTTTTGTATGTTAAATAAAAATAGACAAAGGATTTCAGTATATTCTGGTCTTGCTGCTGGATTAGCTGGTTTGACAATTGCTCCTTTAAGTATACCTATTGGTTTAAGTGCTATTATACTTGGTGGTGTTGGTAGTTATCGTGTTAGTAAACAACCTGAAGGGATTGCTAGTGAATTTGGGACTGGTGTAAAGAATTATTTTTCTCGTTTTAAGGATGATGCTGTTGATCTTTATAAAAATACTAAGAATGGTTGTAATAAAGTTAAACTTGGTTGTAATAAGGTAAAAAAAATGTATACTGATTTTAATACTTGGTATAACAATAAAGTTTCTAAAAATATCGAATCAAACCAACACAGTAATAAGGTTGTTTCTAATGTAGAAGTAAAGCCTGAGGCTGGTTCTGGTAGTCTAGATGATCTTGTTCAAGATATTAGTAATGTTATTAGTAGTACAAATAAATATAATAATTCTAGAGAAGATGTTTTTTCTGATACATCTAAGATTTCTGGATTAATTAAAGAAGTTGAAGAGAATAGTGAAAATATAGAAAATGCTGTTGTTAAATATGAGAAAGAGAATTATTATTCCAATGTAATAAATCTTCCTGCTCCATCTAAAAATGAATTAACTGAGACCATTAAAAGTACTGTCAATAATAAAAATAATATTGTAGAAGAACCTGAGAATAGAGTATTGTATAGTAATCATGAAGGTGATAATATTCTAGAAAAATATAATCAGAAAAATGATATTAGGACAAAAAATCATGTTGGTAAATTTGAAGATAATGGGAATATTCAGTATATTAGAAACAATGTTTATAATATAAAAAAGAAAGCTGATGTTCCTAAAAAAGAATCTGTAAATGAAATATTCCCTAATATTCCAAGTTCTGGAAATCCTTATCCTCAAGATTATGTTTTTGCTCGTTTACAGGGTAGATATAATAATCCTTTATATAATCATATTAAATATGGTGTATTTGAAAATGGAGAAAAGATATATATTAATAGAAAAGGATTAACTGAAAATAATAAAAAATCTATTAAAATTGCAGAAGATTTAATCTATAATTATGAAGCTGATTTTAAATATGGTGAAACATATACAGTTGTTTATAATTTGAATAAAAAAAACTAATATTATTGATCTCTAAATTAAATAAGAAGTTTATTTTTAATTTCTTCTAAATTAATTTCTTCTTTAGATTTTTTATGAAACCATAAATCTAAGTTATCATTTTGATTCCTTGGTATAATATGGTAATGTAAGTGAAATACCGTTTGTTGTGCATCTTTTCCTGATGCGTTTATAATATTTATTCCAGTTGCTCCTAATTTATTTTTTATTTTAATTGCAAGTTTTTTGCATATTATATTTATTCTTTCTAATACTTCATCAGGTGTCTCAAATATATTTTCATAGTGTTTTTTTGGAATTACTAATGTATGTCCTTTTGCTATAGGGTTTACATCTAAAAATGCTTTTACCAGTTCATCTTCGTATATTTGATATACTGGTATTTCGCCGTTAGCAATTTTACAAAAAATACAAGATTTTTGAATTTCTTTGTCTTTCATATAAAGATTATATGTTAGAAGTTTTTATTCTTTTTGGGATAATCAGTTGGTTATTATGAAATTATTAATTTTTGTTTGGTATTTTTTAGAAGAACTTTTTTAAAGAACTTTAGATATATTTTTATATGAAATATATTGATGTACATGCTCATTTAGATATGGAACGTTTTGCCGAAGATATTGATGATGTTATTACTCGTGCAAAAGAAAATGATTGTTATATTGTTAGTTCTGGTGTGAATTCTGTTGCTAATCGTAAGGTTCTTGAATTTTCTCGTAAGTATGATAACGTTCTTGCTTCGTTTGGGATTTATCCTATTGATGGAATCATTTCAAAATTTCCTAATTTAAATGATGATGGTTCTCGTGAAATTTTACCCTTTGATGTTGATAAAGAACTTGCTTGGATTCGTGAACATAAAGATGAATGTGTTATTATTGGAGAAATTGGTTTGGATTTTAAAGTAATTGAGGCGACACCTGAGATTAAAGTTGCTCAGATTGAAAATTTTGAGAAGATTATTGAGTTTAGCAAAGAAATTGAAAAGCCTATCCTGATTCATACTCGTGGAGCTGAACTTGAGTGTATTGAGTTATTGGAAAAGCATAAAGCAAAAAATGTTATTATGCATTGTTTTAGCGGTAAGAAGTCAATGATTAAACGTATTGTTGAGAATGGTTGGTTCTTGAGTGTTCCTGCTGTAATTACTCGTCTTGAACATTTCCAAATGTTGGTTGATATTGTTCCTTTGGAGCAGATGTTGACTGAGACTGATTCTCCTTATTTATCGCCTGTTGTTGGGACAAGAAATGAACCTGTTAATGTGATGATAACGGTTAAAAAAATTGCAAATATTAAGGATGTTGAGGAAGAGGTTGTAAGAAAGCAATTAGTTGAGAATACAAAGCGTATTTTAAAATTGGAATAAAATATTCTTTTTATAATGATTCAAATGGAGATGTTCTATAATTGTAAAATATAAAATCAATTAATAAAGCTAACACCTTTAGCTTTTTTGATTAAGCCTTTTCTATTTTCTGGAATGTCTTCTTTTTTTGATTGTTTTAAGTATTTCTTAATTAATTTCTTTTTCTTTGCTATTGATATATTTTGATTTGTATGTGGTCCTCCAATACATCCTCCGTTACAAAACAAACAATCAAGGAATAAAATTTGTTTATTTGTTTTTTTTAGGAATTTTATAATATTTTTTACTCCATCTGTTACCTTTACCTGTTTTTTTGTTAGTATACCTTTTAGGTGAATTGTTTTTGATAATCCTCCGCTGAGTGGATAGACTTTTGTATAGTCGTTATAGAATTTATCAAATTGAGCATGGTAGTTTTTTTCTTTTATATCATATTTTTGAAACAGGTGTTTTAGTTGTTTAAAATCTATTGTATAATCCACTTCTTTATGATCATTTGCTTCTAGTTTTTTAAAATTACATGGTGTTAGAAAAAATATTTTATATTTTGGGAAGTGTTTTTTACATATTTTTGCCATTGCTATCATCGGTGAATCTATTTGCATTATTTGTTTTTCTAATTCAGGAAAATTATTTTTTATTGTGGCTATACTTCCTGGGCAAGTTGATGATATTAATAATTTTTTAGTATTTTTTAGTTGTTTATGATATTCCCTGTTAATCATTTTTGCTCCAAATGTTAGTTCTACAACTTTATCAAATCCTAATTCCTTTAGTTGATGAATTATTGATGGGTATGAAAAATTTGTTACAAAACTTGGTGCTACCATAATCAAACATTTTGTTTTATTCTTTAGTATTTTTTCTATTTTAGAAATATTATTTTTATCAACCATTTTGTAATTGAGGCCATTTTTCTTGTAGCGATTTTGCTTTTGTTTGATATATTATTCCTAATGGAATTTTCCCATCTTTACTATTATAGTCATATTCTTCTGCTAATTTTTGTGCCTTTGTGTAATCTTTATTATCTTCTATTTTATACATCATCTTATCTTTATTGTTTGCATCTTTATTGAAAATTAGGCAGTCTTGAATTATTTCTACGAATGAGAAACCTTTGTGATGAATTGCTTTTGTAAATACTTCTATCATATGTGTGATATCTCGTGCATTTGTTCGTGCTATAAATGTTGCGTTTGATGCTAATGCTAATTTTATTGGGTTTAGTGGTAGATTGTGTTCTCCTTGTGGTGAAGCTTTACTTATGTATCCTTGTTGTGATGTTGGTGTTGATTGTCCTGTCGTTAGTGAGAAGCTTTGGTTATCATGTAGGATTAGTGTCATATCTGAATTATATCTGAATGCGTGTATCAAGTGACTAATTCCTTCTGAGTACACTGCTCCATCTCCTGCGAATGTTATTACCTTTAATTTTGGATCACCTAATGTTATTCCTAATCCTGTTGGTATTGCTCTTCCATGTAATCCATAAATACCACTTAAATTAAGATAATCGAACATTTTTGCATGGCAACCAATATCTGTTGTTATTGCAAAATCTTTTTGGGTATATTCTTTTGTATCTATTAAATTTGCAATAGTTTGTTTGAATGACTCTAATATCATAAAATTTGGACATCCAGGGCACCAGGTAATTTCTTCATTTGTTTTTAATTTGTCTTTTGTTTTCATTTTAAAATTTTCTTAATTTGTTTATTTAACTCGTTACAATAGAAAGGTCTTCCATCATATTTTAATATTTTATATTTTATTTTTATTCCTGTTTTTTGTCTTATTAATTCTCCTAATTGTCCTGTTACATTATTTTCTATTAAAACTATTTTATTTGCTTTTTTAAGTTCTGTTTCAATTTCTTTTGGAAAAGGAGATAGGTATAATACTTGTAAGAATTTTGCATCTATATCTTCTATTGCATCGATGATTGCACCTTTTGTAGATCCCCATCCTATAATTAAATTTTTTGATTTTTTCTTTCCATAAATCTTTGTTGTTTTTAGTTTATCTAAGTTTAATTGTATATTGTCTATTTTTTTATTCCTTCTATCTATGTTTAATTTTGAGATAGTGGGGTCTTCTGTTGAATTACCAAATTTATTTATTTCATAACTTGATGCTTTTGTTGTTTTTTGTCTTGGTATTGATCTTTTTATTGTAATTGGTAATATTCTTTTTGTTTTTTCTTTTATTGCATATTCACTTTCTGCTAAATGTTTATCAGAAAGAATTATTGATAATGCTTTGTACTTTTCTGATAAGTAAAGTAGTTCATTTGTTTTTTCTATTGCTTCATTTGTGTCTCCAGGTGCGCATACGATTCTTGCAAATTCTCCATGTCCTGAGTATAATGCGATGTTTAGGTCTTCTTGTGCTGTGTATGTTGGTATCCCTGTCCCTGGTCCTGGTCTTGAAGCTAAGTATACCGTTAGTGGAATTTCGCTTATTCCTTGTAAACTTAGTGCTTCTCCCATTAAATCAAATCCTCCTCCACTTGTTCCAATCATTATCCGTTTTCCTGCGAAGCTTGACCCGAGTCCTATATTAGCTACTGCAATTTCATTTTCTGCTTGGAAAACCATTAATTTTTTATCTTGTATTTTTGCTAATTCGTGCATTACTCCTGTTGCTGGTGTCATTGGATATGCAATGTATAAATCTAGTTTTGATTTTTTTGCTCCTAATGCTACTGCTTTACTTCCAGAAAGAATTGTTGTTTTATTTTTTAACTTTTTTAATTCCCATTTATTTTCTTGATTTGAGAACCCTAATCTTGCTGCTTCAATTGCTTCTGGGGTATTGAAATGTTTTTTTAGTATTCTGATTAATATTTCTTGTGAGATACCAATTATTTTTATTAATGCACCTGCGAGTGCAATATTCAGATTTTGTCCTAGGTCTTTGAATGATTCTCCTGTTAAAATTACTCCACCTTTTTCTAGTTCTTTTTTGTGTAAAATCTTGGTCGTGTTATCTAGTGCTATAATGATATTAAATTTTGAATCTGTACTCATTATTTGTTTATTGCTGATTGATAGTACGTTAAAATTATGTCCTCCTCGGATTAAACTTGGATAATCTCGGTAATTGAATGTATAGTATCCTTGATCTGATAAAACCTCTGATACGATTTGCGAAATTTTATTAATTCCTTGTCCTGCAGATCCACCTATTAGAATATTATATCTCATTTTATCATCTCTAAAATAATTTAGGGGTGTTTCTATTTAAAGGTTTTGAAGAAGGTTTCCAAAATATTATAAAGTAAGTTTATTTGTTTTATTTATGGGTGATATGTTAAAGTTAAGTGATTCTTTTGATGTTTTAAAGAATTTGTCGTTGTCAAAGTATTTGATTATTAATAAAAAAAGTGATTTATCTATGATGGATTTTCCGTATTATATGAAAATTGATTCTGCTGAACATAAGTTAAAAATGGGTGGTGTTTATTTGTGTGATAATTTGATTGATGCTAAGGTTAAATATGATGAATGGATTAAGAAATTTAATGGTGTTGGTATTGTTATTCAGGAAAAAGTTGATGGTATTGAGTTGATTGTTGGTGTGAAAACTGATGTTGTTTTTGGGCGTGTGCTTGTTGTTGGTTTTGGTGGTAGTGGTGTTGAAGAAGGTGGTGATGTCGTTTTTAGAGCATTGAGATTAAAGAGGGATGATGTTAAAGCTATGTTAAAGGAGTTAAAAGGTTACAAGAAAATTGAGGCTAAAATGAGGGGAAAGGTGATTACATTTATTGAGAAGGTTGCATTTTTAATTGATTATTATGATATTTCTGAGATGGATTTGAATCCAGTTATTCTGGATAATAAATTAGGGCCTGTTATTGTTGATGCAAGAATTCTAATTTCTTAATTATTTGTATTTAATTATAAATTTTAAAAATTAATCTAAAATTTTGCCAATAATCTTACACATATCTTCTGGTTCTGTGTAATTTAGAATCTTGAATTTGTTTAAGAATTTTCGTGCTTCTAATACTTCTTTTCCTCCAATGAATGAAGTAAAGATGGGTTTTTTTAATTTTAGTAATATTTTTGCTGTCTTTTCTGGTTGACTCATATGTTGTGGTGTTAGGAGTAGTATTACAAAATTTATTGAAGGGTCCTTTTCTATTATTTTTAATGTTTCGTCATATCGTGTGCTTGTTGCATCTCCAATTATGTCAATTGGATTATTATGACTCCAGTTTGTTGGTAGTACCTTATCTAGTTGTTCTATTGTTTTGTTTGAGAATTTCGAAAGATGTATATTGTTTTCCTCACAATAGTCGCTTGTTAAAACTCCATATCCTCCGGCGTTTGTTATTATTACTCCACCATTTTGTATTGTTGGATATTTTATTTTTGCTTTTGCGAGATTAAACATTTCTGTAATTGACGTTGTTTCTATTATCCCTGATTGTTTAAAAATTCCTGAATATATCTTTGCATCTGATGCTAATGCTGATGTATGTGAGCTTGCTGCTTTTTGACCTGATTTTGTTTTCCCACTTTTGATTGCGATAATTGGTTTTTTAGATTTTTTACAGATGTCAATAAAATTTCGTCCTTCATTTATTGAAAGACTTTCTATGTATAGACAGATTACTTTTGTTTCCTTATCTTTTATTAGATATCTTACAAAATCTGTAAATGTTAAATCAATCGAATTTCCTAGTGCTACAAATTTTGAGAATTTTCCAATTTTATCTAACATTGCAGCACCAATTGCTCCTGATTGTGAAAGAAATGCTACGTTCCCCTTTTTGATTTCTCCTGTATAGAATGTTGTATTTACATTTCTTGATGTATCAATATATCCGAAACAATTTGGTCCTAATAGACGTATATCTTCTTCTTTTGCAATATCTGAGACTTGTTTCTCTAACTTATTGTTTGAAACTTCTCCAAAACCTGCTGTTATAACGATTGCGAAAGGGATTCTCTTTCTTCCTGCTTGTCGTAGAATTGATGGGATTGTATTTGCTGGTGTTGTTATAATTAGGCAATCTATTTTGTATGGTACTTCGAATATATCTTTGTATATTTTTCTGCTTAGGATTTGTTCTGCTTTAGGATTTATTCCTACAACTGTTTGTTTTGAATCAATCAAATTTTTAAAAATTATATGTCCTACTTTGTTCGGATTTCTGCTTACACCGATTACTGCAAAATGTTTGCATGCAAAAAACTGGTTAATCTCATTCATGTTAAAATAAAGGTGTGGTAATATTTAAGGGTTTTGGGGTTTGATATATTATTTATCAGTTTATATTTATAAAAAGTGTCTTGTGATAAATAAGTTATATAATTAAATAGTTTTGGATTAGATTTAGAAATTCTACATTGTTCCGTCGTCGTTAATTCCATCATCATCTTCGTTTTGTGGGTTTTGTTGTTCTGACGAAATCTCTGGTGTGTCTTTCATATCTGCTTCCGTTATTGAATCTATCATTGATTTGAACTCTGCGAATTTGTCTGCTGATATTCTAGTTCCTGCCTTTGTAAATCCTGTGTATCTTTCACTTGTTACAAATTCTCTAATTGTTAATCCTCTTCGTCCTCCAAAATCATCAACTCTTATTACTATTTGAGTCTCTGGATTTTTTGAAATTTTTCCGATATCTTTTTCCATATTTGTTATTGTTTTGAGTTCTTTATAAGATTATTGTGGTTATTGGTGAGTAATTTATTTAAAGTGTTTATTCTATTTCTTTTTATGGTTAAGATAAAAATTAAAAAATTAAGAGATGATGCTATTATTCCGAAGTATGCCCATGATGGAGATGCTGGAATGGATTTGTATTCATGTGTTGATCGTAGTTTGGAGCAGGGACAAAGGATGGTAATTTCTACTGGTATTGGTTTAGATTTTCCAAATGGATATGTCGCATTGATTATGGGGCGTAGTGGTTTAGCTATTAAAAATGGTATTGCTGTTTTGGGTGGTGTTGTTGATTGTACATATCGTGGTGATGTTGGTGTCGTTCTTTTGAATAATGGATATGATGATGTTGTTATCAAAAAAGGTGATAGGATAGCACAGTTGTTAATCCAACCTGTTGTTAATGCTGAAATTCAAGAAGTTGAAAGTCTGTCTGAAAGTATACGTGGCAATAATGGATTTGGTAGCAGTGGTAAATAAAATATATACTAATCATAATATATTTTCCATTATAGACTATTCTAATGTATATGTTGTGATTTGTTTTATTTTATAAAACATTTCGTTTTAAAACAGTTATGATATTGAGTGATGGACAAATTAAAGATGCGGTTAGTGATGGCCATATTGTATTAGAGCCTTTTTGTGATAGTTGTGTCCAACCTGCTAGTTATGATTTACATTTGGACAACAAGTTTAAGATTTTTAGGCCACATAAAACAGAAATTATTGATACAAAAAGTCCTGTTAATGATTTTATGGAGGATGTTTTCTTGATAGATAATGATACATTTATTCTACATCCTGGTAGCTTCGCTTTGGGATTAATTAAAGAAAAAACTGGTGTCGATAATTGTCATGTTGGTCGTTTAGAAGGTAAAAGTTCTCTTGCAAGGTTGGGGCTAATTATTCATACTACAGCTGGTTTCTTGGATCCCGGGAATTGTTTACAATTGACGTTAGAACTATTTAATGCTAGTCCATTACCAATCAAATTATATCCTGGAATGAAAATTGGTCAAATTGCGTTTGAAACATTAGGCCGAGAATGTAATGTCCCTTATGGAAAAGCTAGGAATAGTAGTTATTACGGTGCTAATCAAATTCAAGTTTCTGACATGAGTAAGAATTTTAAAGATTTTGATAGTGAAACAGGATTGTATAATCCTAAAATCAGTTAATTTATTGTAGGATTTTGAATTATCAAAAGATTTTTAAAGGATTTATAATGTTATTATATTAGGTTGATTTCGTTGTTATACTAACTTCGATATGTCATTTCATTAATGGCCTCGTAGCTCAGCCTGGTAGAGCACTGGGCTTTTAACCCAGGTGTCGCGGGTTCAAATCCCGTCGAGGTCATTTATTTATTTAGGTTTTGATAAAGAAATTTATTTTAATTATATTACCTAATATATATGTAAGATTTTAATTAAATTTTTAATCTATATTATAAATATAAAACCGATTGTCGAGAATACTCTCTGGATTTGAATAAGTCTTCATCAAGAATTCCTTTTGGCTTAAAGTCCTTCTAATCTGTAATAAACAAAAGGTTTTTAAAGGAAGTTTTTTATATTTTTGTAGAGATAAAAATTCTTGAGAAAAACAATGCATATTTTACAACCAAAACAAAAAAAAATGGAAGAAAAAGAAGTTGAAAAGATATTAGATAGTTTCAATGTTGGTTTAACGCAATTGCCTAAAATTTCTTTGAAAGATGCTGGTTTACCCGAAGGTTGTGTCCAGGGTGATGTTATTGAGATTAAAAGGGGGGATGAGGTTTATTACCGAGTTGTAATTTAATTATGGGAGAAAATCATATATTAGTAAAAAATTATTTAGAGACTCATTCTTTGGTTGAATCAAATATTAGATCATTTAATAATTTTATAGGAAATAAAATGCAGGAGATTGTAAATGATTTATCGAATGCTTTACCTAATGAAGATTTTGAAATTAAATTAGGAAAAATTACTGTTGAAAAACCAAATATTGTTGAATCTGATGGTTCTAAGAAATTAATTACTCCTGCTGAAGCTCGTTTAAGAAATTTAACCTATTCTGCTCCTATAAAATTAGAGATGACTATTAATTATGCTGGACAAGCTGAAAGTGCTACTGTTGATTTAGGTAGAATACCTATTATGGTTAATAGTAAGGCTTGTAATCTAGATGGCTTGAGTGCAGAAGAATTAATTGCTAATTATGTTGATCCTAGAGATAGTGGTGGATATTTCTTAATTAATGGTAATGAAAGAGTTATGATTATGGCTGAGGATTTAGCAAGTAATCAAACTTTTATTGAATTTCAGAAAACAAAAGGACTTTTGATGTTAAGATTGTTTTCACAGAGAGGAGCTTATAAGATTCCTGTTACTTTAATTGAAAGTAATGAAGGTATTTTAGAACTTACATTTTCTAGGTTTAGAGATATTCCAGCTATTATTTTATTGAAAGCCTTGGGTATGTCTTCAGATGCTGAAATTTCTAAACTGATAGGAAAAGAAACAGATAGTTTAATTGTTAATTTATATGAGTTTGCATCTATTTCTGGTCAAAAAGATGCTTTAATGTGGATTGCAGAGAAAAACTCATTGCAAGGTACTACAGATGAAATTTTACAGAGAGCAACTCAAAGAATTGATGCTTATTTCTTACCTCATATTGGTTTAGATGAAGAATCTAGATTAGAAAAAGCAAAAACTTTATGTAAATTTATTAAGCAATATTATGTTGCTAAGGAAAGTCCTAAAAATGCTTTGACTGATAAAGATCATTATGGTAATAAAAGAGTTAGATTATCTGGTGATTTGTTAGCTGATTTATTTAGAGTTAATATGAATATTCTATTGAGAGAAGTGCAACATTCTTTACAGAAGACAGTTAAGAGAAGAAAATTTTATTCTATTAAAACTTTGGCTAAATCTACATTATTTTCTCATAGAGTTGAGTCTGCTATTGCTACTGGTTCTTGGATTGGTGAGCGAACAGGTGTTACTCAAAATATGGATAAGAATAATTCTTTTGCTATGATGAGTCAATTACAGAGGGTTACTTCTAATTTATCTTCTGAAACTGGTGAAAACTTTGCTGCGAGAACGGTTCATCCTACACATTATGGTAGATTTTGTCCTGTTGAAACTCCAGAAGGTAGCGAAATTGGTTTGAGAAAGAATTTGGCTCTTTTGGCTAGAATTTCGAATGTTGCGAATATGTCTCATGAAGATATTTTGAATGTTTTGAAAAGTGTTGGTTTAAGTGAAAATGATGGGAGTATTGATGTTTTTTTCAATGGTATGTTTGTTGGTGTTGTTAGTGATATTCCAGCTTTTTTAGCAAATGTTAAGAATAAAAGAAGAAATAATAAACTTCCTATTGAAATATCTATTAAGTATGATGAATCTTTGAATACAGTTTTTGTTAGTAGTGAAATTGGTAGAGTTTTGAGACCTTTAATAATTGTTGAGAATGGTGAATCTAAGTTAAAGGAAGAGCATTTAGAAATGGTAAAGCAAGGTAGTTTATCTTGGGATGATTTATTTAAGCAAGGTCTTTTGGAATATTTAGATGCTGGTGAAGAAAATGATTGTTTAATTGCATTGGAAGAAAATCAATTAACTGCAAATCATACTCATTTAGAGATTGATAAGATTGATGTTCTTGGTGTTACCGTAGCTATGATCCCATTCGCTAATCATAATCCTCCTGCTCGTCTGGTTAAAGGTGGTTCTAGAGCTTATAGACAAGGGTTAGGAATCTATACTGCAAACTATCTAGTTAGAATGGATACTGATGTTTCTATTTTACATTATCCACAAAGACCAATTGTTAGAAGTTTTATTTATGATACGTTAAATGTTCATCCTGTTGGACAAAATGTTGTTGTTGCTATTATGCCTTATGAAGGTTATAATATTGAGGATGCTACTGTTTTGAGTAAAGGTGCTATTCAGAGAGGAATGGGTAGAAGTACTAGATTTAGACCATATTGTTCTGTTGAATTACATTATGCTGGTGGTTTAAGAGATGAAATTTGTATTCCTGAAAAAGATGTTTCTGGATATAGAACTGAAGAAAGTTATAGATATTTAGAAGAAGATGGAATTGTATTTCCTGAGGCTGATTTGCTTAGTGGCGAAATTCTAATAGGGAAGGTTTCTCCTCCTAAATTTTTGAGTGAAGTCAGAGAAATCTCAATTCAAAATAAGAAAGAAAATTCTGTTTCCATTAGACAGGAAGAAACTGGTATTGTTGATTCTGTTTTTTTAACACAAGATAAAGAAGGGAATAGAATTGTTCAGGTTAGAACAAGAGAGTTAAGGATTCCTGAATTAGGTGATAAATTTTCATGTCCACATGGTCAGAAAGGTGTTGTTGGTGCAATTGTTTCTGAAGAGGATATTCCTTTTACTAGTAATGGTGTTACTCCTGATATTATTTTTAATCCACACGGTATGCCTTCTCGTATGACAATGGGGTATGTTATGGATATTTTGGCTGGTAAAGTTGGTGCTTTGTCTGGTAAAATTATGGATGCTACACCATTTTCTGGTGAGACATTAGATAGTTTGGAAGGTAGTTTGAAAAAATTAGGATTTAGAACGAATGGTAAAGAAATATTTTATCATGGGGTAACTGGTAAAAGAATGCCTGTTAAAATTTATACTGGTAGTATGTTTTATTTGAAATTGAAATATATGGTTGCTGATAGATTACATGCAAGAGCTAATGGTAAAATTGCTTTATTGACTAGACAACCTATTGAAGGTAGATCTCGTGGTGGTGCTTTAAGATTAGGAGAAATGGAACAACAATCTTTAGTAGCACATGGTGCATCTTTATTATTGAAAGAAAGATATGATTCTGATAAGGTTGTAGTTTATATCTGTTCTAAATGTGGTAGTCTTGTTATTGATGACCAAATTCACAAAAAAAGAGTTTGTAGTTTGTGCCATTCTAATCAGGTTGAACCTGTCGAAGTATCTTATGCATTTAAGCTGTTAATCGAGGAGCTACAAGGCTTACATTTATTAACTAAATTCGAACTAAAGAATAAATACGAATAATGGAAGTGACTAAGAAACAAATTAAGTCGATAAATTTTAGTTTATTGAGTCCAGAACAAATTAAGAAGTTAAGTGTTGCTAAAATAGTAACTCCAGAACTTTATGATGTTGATGGGTATCCTGTTGATGGTGGTTTGATGGATTTGAGATTGGGAGCAGTAGATCCTGGAGTTAGATGTAGAACTTGTGGTGGTAGATTAAAAGAATGTTTAGGTCATCCTGGTATTATTGAATTAGCTAGGCCTTTGGTTCATATTAAGTATACTCCAATTATTGATATGGTTTTACGAAGTACTTGTGAAGCTTGTGGTAGAGCTTTAATTAAGGATGAAAAAGATTTGAATAAAGATTTGAAAGATAGAATTAAGAAAGCAAAAGATGGTAAAAAATGTCCTTATTGTGGGATTATTCAAGAGAAAGTTAAAATTGAAAAACCAACAACTTTTAGAGTTGGGAAGAGAAGATTATTTCCTTCTGAAATTAGAGAAAGATTAGCTAAGGTTCCTGATGAAGATTTAAAAATTTTAGGAATTAATGCTGCAACATTAAGACCAGAATGGGCAATTTTGACTTCTTTAATGGTTCCTCCTGTGACAGTTAGACCGTCTATTACTTTAGAATCTGGTGAGCGAAGTGAGGATGATTTAACTCATAAATTATCTGATATTATTAGAGCTAATCAGAGACTTTGGGAAAATTTGAATGCTGGTGCTCCAGAAGTTATTATTGAAGATTTATGGGATTTATTACAATATCATGTTACAACTTTCTTTGATAATTCTATTGCAAGGGTTCCTCCTGCTAGACATAGAAGTGGTCAACCTTTGAGAACTATTACAGAAAGAATTAAGGGTAAAGAAGGTCGTATTAGAAAGAATTTAGCTGGGAAGAGAGTTAATTTCTCAGGTAGAACTGTTATTTCTCCAGACCCAAGTTTAGATATTAATGAGATTGGTATTCCATTAGCTGTTGCTAAGGTTATTACTGTTGTTGAAAGAGTTACTACATTAAATATTGAAAGATGTAAAAATTTAATTTTATCTACTGAGTATCCAGGAGCTAATTATGTTGTTAGACCAGATGGAAGAAGAAAGAGAATTACTGAAGAATTAAGAGAAAGTATTGCCGAGGAAGTTGAACCTGGTTATGTTATTGATAGACATTTAATCAATGGTGATGTTTTATTGTTCAATCGTCATCCTTCTTTACATAGAGCTAATATAATGGCTCATTATGTTAAGGTTTTAGATGGTAGAACTTTTAGAATGCATCCCGCTTCTTGTAATCCATATAATGCAGATTTTGATGGTGATGAAATGAATATTCATGGTCCTCAGAATGAAGAGGCTAGAGCTGAAGCTGAAATTTTATTAAATGTTAATGCGAATTTATTTTCACCAAAGAACAATATGAATTTAATGGGTTGTATCGGTGATGCTGCTACTGGTAATTATTTATTGACTAAAACGTCTATGGATAAAGCTGAATCATCTCAATTATTGTATTCTGCTGGTGTTGAAGATATGTCTTTAAATAAAATGAATACTGGTGCAGATGTCTTTGATAAAGTATTGCCTAAAGAATTTCAGCATACAGGAATGACTCCTTTTGGATTTAAGAAAGGTAGTGGTAATGATTTAAAAATTATAGATAAAACATCATCCAGAGCTGAGACGATGGAAGTTTTGAGAAAAGTATTTGCGTTGGGTGTTACATTCTTGTCTAGAAATGGTTTTACAATTTCTATTAGAGATTTGGATGTTGGTTCTGAAGTTAAAAAGAAAACAGATAAAATCATAGAAGATGCTGAAACTAAGACTCAAGAAATTATTGAAGCATATTATAATAATTCATTAGAGTTATTACCTGGTAGAAATTCTGAAGAAACAAGGGAAATTAAAATTTTGCAAATATTGAATAAAGTTAGGTCTCTTTTAGGTGAGGTTGTTGCTAATAATGTTCCTGAAAATAATAATGTTAATAGTATGATTTCAGCTAAAGCAGGAGCTAGTATGCTTAATGTTACTCAGATGGCTTGTTCTGTTGGTCAGCAAGTATTAAATGGTCGTAGAATCGATTTTGGTTATAGTAAAAGAACTTTACCTTTCTTTGAAAAAGGTGATTTATCTCCAAAAGCTCATGGTTTTATTAAAAGTTCTTTTATGGATGGTATGAGTCCTATTGAAATGTTCTTTGGTGCTATAACAGGTAGAGATGGTATGATGGATACTGCTCTTAGAACACCAAAATCTGGTTATTTATATAGAAGATTGGCTAATGCTTTGCAAGATTTGGTTTATGCATATGATGGTACTGTTAGGGATGCTTCTCAACATGTTGTTCAGTTTACTTATGGTAAAGATGGTTTAGATATCTCTGCTGCTCATAAGAATGAAAAGGTCTCACCTGGTGAAGCTATTGGTTTAATTACAGCTCAGAGTTTTGGTGAATCTTCAACTCAGATGGTATTAAATACATTTCATTCAGCTGGTGTAGCTGAGGTTCAGGTTACTAGCGGTCTTCCTCGTTTGATTGAGATATTAGATGCAAGAAAAATACCAAAAACACCTGCTATGGAAATCTTTTTAGATGTAGATCATAATAACGAAAAGGATGCTAGAATCGTTGCTGAGAAATTGAAAGAAGTTAAGTTAAAAGAAATAATGTCTGATATTTCTATTGATTTTGCAACTAAAGTTATTAAGATTGGTATTGATTTAAAATCTTTAAGAACTGCTCATATAAGTCTTGATACTGCTATTACTGTTTTGAATGATAAAGGATTTGATGCTAAAGCCCAAGGTAATAATATGATTATTTTGGAAATGGATAAAGAAGATTTTAAAACAATCTATAAAACTAAGGAAAAAATAAAAGAAGTTATTCTTTCTGGTGTTAAGAAGATTTCACAAGTTTTAGTTGCTAAGAGAGGAAAAGATTATGTTATTTTAACTGCTGGTTCAAATTTGAAAGACGTTTTGGTATTCAAAGGTATTGATGCTGAGAAGATTACAACTAATGATATTCATGAAGTTTCAAATGTGTTAGGTATTGAAGCTGCTCGTCAAGCTATTATTAATGAAATTCAAAAAGTTGTAAACTCTCAAGGTCTTGATATTAATGAGAAGCATTTTATGCTTGTTGCTGATACTATGACTGCATCTGGAATTGTTAAGGGTATTACTAGGATGGGTATTATTGGCGATAAAAGTTCTATATTGGCTAGAGCATCTTTTGAAACTCCTGATAAACACTTTGTTCAAGCTACTAAGACTGGACGAAAAGATAATATTGCGTCTGTAATTGAGAACATTATGTTGAATCAACCGGTTCCTGTTGGTACTGGTTTACCTGGTTTATTGGTTAAAGTTACTGGTTCTTTAGCTAAAGGTAATAAATTAAAGGATAAGGAGGAATAAAATGAGTGTTAAAGAAATAAAAGAAGCAATTGAAAATAAAAATGTATATTTTGGTTTAAAAGAGTGTGTTAAACATAAAAAAGAAATTAAAAATGTTTATGTTACTAAAAATGCTAGAGAAGTTACATTGCAAAAACTAAGTGATTCAAAAATTGATTATAAAATTCTTAAAGACAAAAAGGAAATGGTTAAACTATTGAATCTTGATTTTTTTTGTGAGGTCTTTTCTATTAAGTAAGATGGCTCGAACAATTGATATGCAACAGATGAGATATATTAATCTTTTTTCTAAAGTTTCACATATAATTCCCAAATGTTCCTTTAAATATAATAACCAATTGATTTTTTTGGTTCCTAGAGCTAGTGTCTCTCAGGCTATTGGTAAAGATGCTATTAATGTTAAAAAAATGAGTACTATTATGGCTAAGAAAGTTAAGATTATTGCTTTTCCTAAATTTGACGATGAAGGTCAAATGGCTGCTTTTATTGAAAGATTAACGAGTCCTGCTGAATTAATCAAAGTTGAGTTGAGAGAGGATTCTTTGATAATAAATGCTAATAGAGTTAACAAGGCTAATCTGATCGGTAGGAATCGAGGAAGAGAACAAGAATTAAATAAGATAATGAAAGATTTCTTCAATTTAAGCCTAAGAATTGTTTAAAAAAGGGAAATCTTTTTAAACCGATTTTATCAAATAATTATACAATGGGAATGTTTAACGCTAGAACAATAAAAAAGAAGAGAAAATCTTTTAGAGATAATAGGTTGCCTGATAAAAAAAGAAGATTGGGTATTACTTTAAAATATGATCCTTTGGGAAGATCTAGTCAAGCTAGAGGTATTGTTGTTAAGAAGATTCAAAAGGAAGCTAAACAACCTAATTCAGCTATGAGGAAGTGTTGTAGAGTTCAGTTAATTCGTTCTGGTAAAGAAGTTTCTTGTTTTATTCCTGGTAATCTAGCTCAAAAATTTATTGATGAGCATGATGAAGTTCTAATTGAAAGAATTGGTGGTAAGCAAGGTAGAACTAAAGGTGATTTATCTGGTGTTCGTTTTCAAGTTATTAAAGTAAATGATCAACCATTGTCTAGGTTATGGCAAGGTAAGATCCAAAAAGGTAGAAGATAAGATGGTTGTACAAATGAAAGTTTTTGGGATTTTTGATGCTACTGAAGTTAAAGTTAGTGATCCTTCTTTGAAGAGAGTTATTAACTTGAATCCTAAGTTGATGTTAAAAAGTCATGGTAGAATTAAATGGGATCCAACTAGAGCTAAAGTTAATGTTGTAGAAAGATTAATTAATATTTTACAAGTTCCAGGTTCTAGGGGAAAGAAACATAGAATTATTACATCTTGGATTACAGGTAAGCAATCTAGATGTACAGGAATAGTTATTGATGCTTTTAAGGTAATTGAAAAGAAAACAGGAGAAAACCCTTTACAGGTTTTTATTAAGGCTGTTGAAAATGGATCTCCAAGAGATGAAGTTATTGCTGTTGAATATGGTGGTGCTAGGTATCCTCAAGCTGTTGATGTTTCTCCTCGTAGAAGATTAAATTTAGTATTGAGATTTTTAGTTAATGGTGCTTATGATAAGGCTTTTAATAAAAAAGCTACGATGACTGAATCTTTAGCTAAAGAAATTATGTTAGCTGCTGCTAATTCTAATGAGAGTTATTCTATCTCTAAGAAAAATGAGATTGAGAAACAAGCAGATGCTGCTCGTTAATGTTTATTAGTTTCTAATTTCTATTTTGTTATGATAATCTTTATTTATTGTTTATATATTACAGAATATTATATTTTGTCTAAATTTAAAATTTGTTTAGAATAGTTTTCTGTTTTTAATAAAAACCTTTAAAATAATTTGATGTGTTAATATTTAGATGATAGATGTTAATGATGTTAAAAATAGGATTATTGGGTATTTAGAGGAGAATGGATTGAGCTTGCCTGTTAGGATTGCTAAAGCTGTTAAGATGGAGCCAGTGTTTACTTCTGCTATTTTATCGGAGTTGTTAAACTCTAAAAAAGTGAAGTGTTCTAATTTTAGATTGGGTTCTTCTTGTTTTTATTTTCTTAGAGGGCAGGAGAGTGGTCTTGAAATGGTTGGGGATGAGCATTTAAAGGGTGTTGAGAAGGATGTTTTCCTTTTATTAAGGGATAATAAGGTTTTGAAGGATTCTGAACAAGCTCCGGCTGTTCGTGTTGCGTTGAGGTCTCTTAAAGATTTCGCTATTCCGTTTAAATTTGAAGAGGAAGTTTATTGGAGATATAGTTTAATTGATAGAGAAGAAATTAGAAATAAGATGGAGGGAAAGGTTCTTGTTAAAAATGAAATAATTGAAGAGGAAAAAGTAGATGTTGTTGAAAATATTATTGAGGAGATACAATTAGAAAATACTGATGTTGAGGATGTTAGCAATGATATAATTCATGAAGTTGATTCTGATGCTACTGAAGATATTATTAAGAAATTTGAATCACCTTTTAAAAATATTAAAAATGAGGGAAAATATATTGAAACTAGTATTGAAGAGATAAAACCGACTGAATTTGAAATTAAAAATAAATCTTTTGAACATAAAATGTCTTTTTTAGAGGAAGTTAAATGTTTTTTAAATAAAAAAGAGGTCAGGTTATATGAAATTGTTGTTGATAGTAGAAATGAAGTTGTTGGAAAAATAAAAATTGGTAGTGATTTTGGTGATATTGTTTTTTTAGTTGTTGCTAGAAATAAAAAAAATTTGACTCATCCTGATATCCTAATGGCTAAGACTAAGGCTGATGAGTTTAAAATGCCACTTTTCTTAATTAGCAAAGGGACTCCAGGGAAGAAAATTCAAGGGATCCTCGAGGAGTATTCTAATTTAATTAAGTTTGAGAGCATGATTCAATAATTTTTTAGTTATGAGTACCGTAATACTTATAAAGCGTATTTTTATAATTCTAATATGGGAAGAATTAAATCAACTTTGATTAAGAGAACTGCTAGACAGTTAGTTCAAGCGACTCCTGAATTATTTAATGAGTCTTTTGAAAAGAATAAGAGAGTTGTTGGTTCAACTTTATCTAGTAATCGAGTGAGAAATAAAGTTGTTGGTTATATTTGTAGAATTAAAAAAAATAGTAAGAGTTTGATTGATAGTGATGATGGAAGTAAAGAGTAATGATAATGTTATTTTAGTGGGTGGGAAACCTTTTATGAACTATGTTACTGGTGTTGTAATTCAATTTACGACAAAAGCAGCAAATGAAGTTATTGTAAAATCGAGAGGAAAGTTTATATCTAAAGCTGTTGATGTTTGCGAAGTTTCTAGGAAAAAATTTGTGAATGATTTTAATGTTTTTGTTAAGGATGTAAAAATTGACTCTGAAGAGTTTAAAAGAGAGGACGGTAAAAATGTTACTGTTTCTACTTTAGAGATTACAATGGCTAAGAAATAAAATTTTCTAAACCAAAACCCTTATTAAGTAAAAATTATTTTTGATAACATGGATGATATACAACATCAACAAATGGGATATGATAGAGCGGCTACTATGTTTGCTCCAGATGGTCATATTTTGCAAGTAGAGTATGCTGAAAAAACAATTAGACTTGGTAGTGCTTCTATTGGTTGGGTTTGTAAAGATGCTGTTCTTATTGTTAGTGATAGAAGAAAACAAGATAGTTTAGTAATAGAAAGTTCTGCTAATAAGATTCAAGAGATTGATGATCATATTATTTGTGTTAGTGCTGGGATTACTAGTGATGCTAGAGTTTTGGTTGATAAGGCAAGGAATCTTGCACAGCAACATATGGTTACTTATGATTCTCCTGTTAGTACTGAATCTATTGTGAAAGATATTGCTGATATAAAGCAACAATTTTCTCATTATGGTGGTACTAGGCCTTTTGGTGTATCTATGATGTTCGCTGGTATTAATGGTGATGCTAGTCTGTATACTACTGATGTTACTGGTAATTATTTGAAGTATAAGGCTAATGTTATTGGGGAACATGATGTTAAAACTAGGGATAAATTACGTAAGGCGTATAAGGATGGACTTAGTATTTCTGAGGCTGTTAAGCAAATATTGAAAATTTTTAAGGAAGTTCAAGGTGAAGATTTTGATGTTGGTAGATTTGATATTGGTATTATAGAAAAGGATAAAGGATTTAGTAGAGCAAAAAGCACTGATTTTAAATAAGATATTTTAAGTGATTATGTTGTTACCAATTTATAAAGATATATTTATTAAATGTTTAATTAATTAGTTAAAAAGAATTAAGGGTAATATTAGGAGAGCATATTCTAAGTAAGATAAAAAATATTTGAAGAGTTATTATGATATATATTTTAATATATTTAAGTTTGTAATATTGTTTTTTTTAGTGTACTGATATTTATTTATAACAAAAACTTAATAAAGTCTTATGACTTATTGTTGTTATGACAGAGACTATTGCTCGAATAAAAAAAAGTGGGAAGCATTTTGAAATTCTTGTTGATTTAGATGAGGCTTTAAAGGTTATGAAAGGTGAAGGGGATATCGCTCAAGCTGTTTTAACTGGTGATATTTTTTATAATTTAAAGAGTGGTGAACATGCCTCTAAGGAAGATTTAATGGAGAATTTTGCTTCTACTGATTTATTGGATGTTGCTGGTAAAATTATTAAGAGTGGAGAAGTTGTTCGTACTGCTGATTCTATAAAGGATGATCAAGATAAAAAGTATAAACAGGTTGTCGATTTTTTGGTTAGGAATGCTGTTAGTCCAGAAGGTAGACCTTATACGCCTGATAGGATTACGAAGGCTTTACATGAAGCTCATGTTAATGTTAAGAATAAAAATATAGAGAGTCAGATTAGTGAGATTATGGATTCTTTATCCAGAATTTTACCGATTAAAATTGAGACTAAGAAAGTTAAATTAAAGATTCCTGCTAGGTATACTGGTAAAGTTTATAATTTTGCAAAAGAATTTATTAGGAAAGAAGAATGGCAGAATAATGGTGATTTATATTGTAATGTTGAGGTTCCTAGTGGATTGATTATGGATTTTTATGATAAGGTTAACGATGCAAGTCATGGTAGTGTCCTTAGTGAAGAAATAAAATAAAGTTTTAATTCTTGTTTCTGGCTGATTGGTTTATGGTTTTTGTTGTGAAGTTTTCTTATTTTAATAAGACTAGAATTGATAAATTTTTAAATGCGTAAATTCTATTTTTATTATGACATTGATTTATGAACCTGCTGAAGATTCTTTCTTGTTTATGGACTTTCTTAGAGATTATTTTGAAACTAGTGAAGTTAGTAAAATGAATGTACTTGATATGGGATGTGGTAGTTGTGTTTTGTCTGAGACTTTGATAGATTTAGGTTTTAAAAATATTTTATCTGTTGACATTAATTCTGATGCTGTAGATTTGGCTAAGAGTAAGGGGTTTAGAGCTATTGAGAGTGATTTATTTGAGAAGATTGATTCTAAGTTTGATTTAATTTGTTTTAATGCTCCTTATTTACCTAATGATGATCGTGAGGATGATGAGTCAAAACTTGCTACTAGTGGTGGTGAAAGAGGTGATGAGATTGCTGTTCGTTTTTTAGAGAGTGTTAATAATTTTATTAAAGAAGATGCTAAAATTTATATGTTGGTCTCAAGTTTGACACCAATGGATAAAATTAATGAGTATAATCCTGAAATTGTTGCCAGAAAAAATATATTTTTTGAAGAATTGCTTGTTCTAAGTTTTAAGAATTTATAATTATAATTATATAAAAAATAAGAAGATTTTACTTGATTGATTTTTAATAGATTAATTTGGAGTATAAAAAAATAGAATGGTAAATATTTTAAAGTCAAATGCTGAGATAATATTATGAGTGAGTTAGATTTTAAGGCGATTGAAGAAAAGTGGCAAGCTAAGTGGGATAATGCTAAATTGTTTGAGGTTAATGAGGATAGTAATAGACCTCCTTATTATGTTTTGGAAATGTTCCCTTATCCTTCTGGTTCTGGTTTACATATGGGACATGCTTTGAATTATACTATTGGTGATATTCTAGCTAGGTTCAAAATTATGCAAGGTTTTAATGTATTACATCCTGCTGGTTATGATGCTTTAGGTTTACCTGCTGAGAATGCTGCTATTAAAGCTGGGACTCATCCAGAGGATTATACTAATAATTCAATTGCAAATTTTATGAAGCAACAAAGGAAATTAGGTATTACTTATGATTGGAGTCGTATTTTGAATACTGCTTCTTCTGAATATTATAGATGGGACCAGTGGATTTTCTTAAAAATGTTTGAAAAGGGTTTAGCTTATCAAAAAGAATCTGCTGTTAATTGGTGTCCTAAGTGCAATACTGTTCTTGCTAATGAGCAAGTTCATGAAGGGAACTGTTGGAGACATGAAGATACGCCTATTGAGATTAAACATTTAAAACAATGGTTTTTGAAAATTACGGATTATGCTGATGAGTTATATGAGGGAATTGAAAATTTAAATTGGCCGTTTAAAACTAAGGCTATGCAGAAAAATTGGATTGGGAAATCTCACGGGAGTGAAATTGAATTTGAAATTAATGGTGAGTTTTGGCCTGTGTTTACGACTCGTCCGGATACTATCTTTGGAGTTACTTTTATGGTTGTTTCTGCTCAACACAATAAGTTGTGGGATTTAGTAACTGATGAACAAAAAGAAGTTGTTCAAGATTTTTTGAAGAAGTTAGGTTCTGTTAGTGAGAAGGAATTAGCAGATATGGAAAAAGAAGGTATCTTTACTGGTAGTTATGCGATTAATCCTGCTAGTAGTGAGAAAATTCCTATTTATGCTGGTAATTTTGTTGTTGCTGACTATGGTAGTGGTATGGTTATGGCTGTTCCTGCTCATGATAAAAGAGATTATGAATTTGCAAAGAAGTATGGAATTAAAATTAAACAAGTTATAAAGAGACCTATGGATTGTAATAAACAGTTTCTATCAAATGATGATATTTATACTGATAAAGAGGGGACTTTAATTGACTCTGGTGAATTTAATGAGATGAAGACAAATGATGCTATTATGAAAATTACTGAATGGTTAGGGAGTAAGGGAAAAGCTAAAAGAGTTATTAACTTCAGGCTTCGTGATTGGGGTATTAGTCGTCAGAGATATTGGGGAACTCCTATTCCGATTATTCATTGTGAGAAATGTGGTAGTGTTGCTGTTCCTGAGAGTGATTTACCTATTATTTTACCTAAAGATGTTAAGTTTGGTGATGGTAATCCTTTGCTTACAAATGAGGAGTGGGTTAATACTACTTGTCCTAAGTGTGGTGGTGTTGCTAAAAGAGAAACTGACACGATGGATACTTTTGCAAATTCTAGTTGGTATAATTTAAGATTTGCAGACCCTAATAATTCTGAAGTTATTTTTGATAAGGAAAAAGTAAAGTATTGGAATCCTATTGATGTCTATATTGGTGGTGCTGAACATGCATGTATGCATTTAATATATTTTAGATTTTATACTAAGTTTTTGCGAGATTTAGGTTTGATTAATTTTGGTGAGCCTGCTAAACAATTGTTTCATCAAGGAATGTTACATGCTGAAGATGGACAAAAAATGAGTAAAAGCAAAGGTAATGTTGTTGAGCCTTTAGGTGTTGTTTCAAATTATGGTGTTGATGCCACTCGTTTATTTTTAGTTTCTGTTGCTTCTCCTGATAAAGATTTTAGTTGGAGTGAAAAAGGGATTCAAGGAAGTTTTAGATTTATTAAAAAAGTATATTCTTATTTTAATGATATTAGATTTGGGAAAACTTCTGAAGATGTAGAAATTAAGTTAAATCAAACAATTAAAAATTTGACAGAATATTTAGGTAATTTTCAATATAGGAAAGGAACGATTGAATTAAGAGAATTATTTGATAAAATTGAAAAATCTAAAGAAATTAATAAAGATACCTTAGATAAGTTTTTGAAATTATTAAATCCATTCTGTCCACATTTAACTGAAGAACTTTGGGAAAAGTTAGGTAATGAAAGATTTATTTCAAATTCCAGTTGGCCTGAATATAATGAGAATAAATTAAAAGTTGAGAAAAAACAAGTTGAGGTTAATGAGAAAGTTATTTTTAATGTTAAGAATATTGTTGATAAACTAAGAGAGAAGCAGGAAGTAAGGAAGGTTTATTTGTATGTTTTGCCATTTGAAATTGATAAATTGAATGCTAAAATTATTGGAGAATTTGTTGGTTGTGAAGTAATTATTTATTCTGTGAAAGATTCTGAGAAGTATGACCCAGAGAATAAGAGCAAGAAAGCTAGACCAGGAATGCCAGGTATTTTTGTTGAGTAAGATTTATAAGAAATGATTTTGTTTGTTATTTTATGGATTGGGTCGAGTTAATTGGTTTTTCTGCTGGTCTTATGATTGCTATTTCTTTATTCCCCCAATTAATAAAATCTTTCAAGAGTAAAAAGACAGAAGATTTATCGATGATGTGGCTTTTGATTAATATTTTGTCTCAGGTATTGTGGTTAATCTATGGTTGTTTTAAGGATGCCTGGTCTTTAGTTTTTACAGGTATTATTGTATCAATTATGTCGTTCTTGTTGATTGGTTTGAAAAGAAAGTATGGTTAATTTTTATAAACTAGTGTTTCTAAAGAATTCTAAGAGGTTGTATGGATAGAAAAATATTAATTAGTGCTTTTACTTTGGCTGGTTCTATAATTGGTGCTGGTATTCTGGGTTTGCCGTATGCCTTTTCTAAGGTCGGTTTTGGAATGGGATTATTTTATCTTATTTTTTTAGGATTACTTATGATGTTGGTTTATTTATATTTAGGTGAGATTTCTTTGAGGGTTAATTCAAGTCATCAGCTCCCGGGTTATGCTGAAAAATTTTTGGGAAAGAAAGGTAAAATCACTATGATTATAATTATGCTTTTTATGATTCATTCTTCATTACTTGCATATTTATTGGGGAGTGGAAAATCTTTTTCTCTTTTATTTTTTGGTAATATGAATTATGCTGTAATGTTTTCTGTTCTATTTTGGGTTGCTATGTCATTTCTTTTGAGAGGTGGTTTAAAGGGGTTAAAAAAGATTGAACCTTATGGTGTTACTGTAATTATTTTAATTATTGTTGGTGCATTTTTTCTTTTTGGATTAAATATTGATAGTTCTAATTTGACAACTTTTGATAATTCATTTTTGTTTTTGCCAATTGGTGTTGTTATTTTTGCTTTTTTAGGGTTTACTACAATTCCTGAATTAAAAATGGAATTAGGTCATGATTTAAAGTTGATGAAGAAAGCTATTATTATTGGTGTTACTATTCCAATTGTTTTGTATACTTTATTTACATTTAGTGTTGTTGGTTTTTTTGGTAATAATTTAGCTGAAATTGTTACATTGACTGACGGGTTCGGACTTCTTGCGAATTTACTTGGGATTTTTACTATGACTACTAGTTATTTTATTTTGTCATTTTCTATGTTTGACATGTATCTTTATGATTTGCATTTTACGAAGAAAAATTCATATTTTCTTACAATACTTTTACCTATTGTTTTATTTCTAGGTCTTTTAGTTTTGAAGGTGGAGAGTTTTATTGGCATTATCAGTTTAGGTGGTGTTATATCTGGTGGTAGTATTGGGATTTTTACAATTTGGATGAATTATAAGGCTAAGCTTTTGTGTGAAAAATTAAATTTTTCCGAATTAAGATCTAGAAATTTAAATTCCAAACCAGCTTATTCTATTCCTATAAATTTACCTATTGTGATTGGGATATCTCTTCTTTTTGTTATTGCAATTGTATTGAGATTGTTTTTTTAGCTAAATCTTTATAAATTCTTTAAATTTCATATTATTAATAGAGATGGTCACTAGTATATTTTTTGAGATTGGACTTGTTATGATAATAGCAATGCTTGTTACTGCTGTTGTCCGTATGTTTAAGCAACCTTTAATTATTGGATATATTTGTAGTGGTATTGTTGCTGGTCCTTACTTATTAAATATCTTAAGTTCTCATGATGTTATTGAGGGGCTTGCTAATGTTGGTATTACACTTTTGCTTTTTATTGTTGGATTGGGATTAAATCCTAAGATGATTAAAGATGTGGGGAAGGTCTCTATTTTGACTGGTGTAGGTCAGGTTTTGATTACTGCTATTATTGGTTATTTTATTGGTATTGCTTTAGGGTTTCCTAATATTACTGCGATTTACATTGCTGTTGCTTTGACTTTTAGTAGTACAATTATTATTATGAAATTACTTTCTGATAAAGGAGATTTGGATAATCTTTATGGTAGAATCGCGATTGGTTTTTTGATTGTTCAGGATTTGATTGTTGCTATTGCTTTGATTTTTATTTCTTCTATTTCTAAAGGTGGTGGTATTTTATTGTTTAGTAAATCTATTGGAATTATTGTTTTGATGATTGGATGTATTTTATTATTTAGTCATTTTGTGTTGAGTAAATTAATGAAGTATATTGCTAAATCTCAAGAGTTTTTACTTTTGTTTGCTTTGGCTTGGTGTTTTGCTATTTGTGCTTTGTTTTCTATTTTTGAGTTTCCTATTGAGATTGGTGCTTTGCTTGCCGGTATTTCTCTTGCTTCTGTCCCTTATAAAATTGAGATAAGTTCTAAATTAAAACCCTTGAGAGATTTCTTTTTGATTTTATTTTTTATCTCATTGGGTGCTCAGGTCTCCTTCGGTGATTTGGGTAATTATGTTAACGCTATTATTGTATTTTCGTTATTTGTTTTGATTGGGAATCCATTGATTATGATGATATTGATGAGATTTCTGGGTTATAAGAAAAAGACTGGTTTTAAGGTTGGTTTAACGGTTGCCCAGATTAGTGAATTTTCTTTGATTTTAATTGCTCTTGGTATTAGTGTTGGTCATATTCCTCCTGAAATTTTATCTTTGGTTACTGTTATTGGATTAATTACTATTGTTGGTTCGTCATATATGATTTTATATTCTAATAAATTGTATTCTAAATTTTCAAAATATTTGAAGATTTTTGAAAAGAAAGGTCGTAAAGTTGATGATCATAGATATTGTACTAATTGTGAACATGAGATAATTTTGTTTGGTTATAATAGAATTGGTTCTGATATTTTAGGGTCTTTAAAAAAAATGAAAAAGAAAGTTTTAGTTGTTGATTTTAATCCGGAGACTGTTCTTGAGTTAGCTAAAAGTGGTTATGATACAATGTATGGTGATGCTGGTGATATTGAGTTGTTGAATGAAATTAATTTTTCTAAGGTTAAGATGGTTATTTCTACAATTTCTGATAGTGATGCTGATATTTTATTGTTGAATCAAGTCTATGAGCATAATAAAAAGGCAATTAGTATTGTTGTTTCTCAGCAGATTGATGAAGCTATTGAGATGTATAATAATGGTGCTACTTATGTAATTTTACCTCATTTTATTGGTGGTAATTTTACATCTACGATGATTGAGAGATATGGTCTTGATAGTACCTTATTCTTGCAAGAGAGATTAGAACATTTAAAATATTTGAACGGGAAGATTGTCCAGAAAAAAAATAAAATGAAAAAGACAAAAGTTAGAACAAAAAATTCGCCTAAGAAAAAGAAAATTTCTAAAAAAGTTGTTAAAAGGAAAGTGAAGGTTGTATCTAATAAAACAAAATCTATTAAAGATAAAAAATAATTTTAGGTTTTAGTAAATATTTTTAATTTAACATACAAGGTATATATCATAAAATAGAATTTGTTAAGGGCATATAATTTATAAATATTGAATGTTGTTTGTTTTTATGAAAAAAGTTGTGCTATTTATATCAGTTTTATGTTTTTTGATATTTTTTGTTTCTGCTGGTGTTGTTATTAATAATGTGAATATTGAGAAGGATTATATTCTTGGTGAGTCTTTGAAGGGAAATTTAAATATTTCTATCATTGATTCTGATATTGAGTTGATGTTAAGCGATAGTAAGGGAAATTCTAAGAGTATTCTGGATTTGGTCGATGGAAATGGTTTTGATAAGAATTGTGTCCCTTATTCTTGTGAGTCTGATTATGTTGTTAGTCTTTTTAGGGATGATAGTGATTTGTATATGAGAAAGAATGAGAAGCAATTGTTTGGGTTTTGGTTGAATGGTAGTAATATCGAAATATCTAGTATTGATTTTGATTTTTTCAGTGATTTTAGTGAAGGTTTTGTTTTACCGTTAAGTGTGGATTATTTTAATAATGAGTGGGAATATTCATCTTTTTCTGATAGTTTATTTTCTGAATTTGATTTTTCTAGTTATAGTAATGAATCCGGAATGGCTTTGAATTCTAAATTGAATTCAAGTCTGGAGTATTGTATGGAATTTGAATTTCCTAGAACTAATAAATTAGTTGTTGGTGCTATAATCAATGGAACTGATGACGATTTTAAAGCTAAAATGTTTTTGTATTCTGACAAGACTAGTACTTTTTTAAAGTATTGTGATTTGAATAAATCTTCTAAAGAATGTGAATTTTCCTTAGGTAGTAGTTCTTTATTAGATGAAGGAACTTATTATGTTTGTATTACTTCTGATTCTGTTAGTAGTCATTATATATTGAAAGAGGAATCCTCTTCATCTAAAAAAACTGGATTTGAAACACCTAGAACAGGTATTGAAGTTTCTGATAGTAGAACTAAAAATTATGGAATTTATTCTAAGTATGTTGGGTATACTGATGCTAGTGAATTAAGTTTTGATTTTGATGATTGGGAGAATGCCGCTAATGTTTATTTGCGTGATTTGTATAATAAAGATTGTAGTCATGGTTGTGTTATACCTTTTGAGTTTTTTGCTGGTGTAGATCAAAATATAGTTTTGGAGAATGTTGTAATTAATTATAATAGTGATGAAGGGAGTAAAATTCAGAATAAAATATCTTACTTGGTTCCAGAAGAACCAATCTTCTCATTTAATGGTAATTTGGATTTGTCTGTTGCAAAATTTCCTATATTTAATAATGGTAATTATATTTTATATTTGGACGATAAAATAATTAAGTCTGAAAGTTTAGAAGTCGTTTTAGCTCCGACAATAAAAGAAATTTATCCAGTGAGTCCTCTTCCCATTAGTATTATGATTAATATTATTGCTGCAATGGAGAATACTCAAGGTCATAAGTTAATTTATAATTGGAAGATACCAAAATTAATTGAGAAAAATACAACAGAGCCCTCTTTCCAATATTCATTTTCTGCTCCTGGGGATTATGAATTGACTTTGACTATATTTGGTGAGAATAATTATACTAGTTCAAAAACTGTTAGTCTGGAGACTGTTGGTCCTGATATTAATTATTTACGTAAGGCTTATAATACTACAAAAAAAGCTTTTGATGCTGGTGAGAGTGATTTAAGGAATTTACCTCTTTGGTATGTTGATGATGTAAATAAGATGTTAAATATTAGTTATTACAGCAATGAATTGAATGGGATGGCTAGTCTTTTGGCTATGGATGAAATTACAAATACTCAGAAAATGACTATGCTAGGACTTTTATACAATTTTGATGCTGTTAATAGTATATATCAAAGTGAAACCATCTCTGATTTTACATATATTGAACCTGATAATTTTGATTTACAATTTTTAGTTGATTATCTCAGCTTGAAGTTGGACAAGAATATTGATGAATATAAAGATGTTTTGAGTAATTGGCAAAGTAAATATATTGATTCCAGATATTCTAGTTATGTTTTGAGTGCTTCGCATCTTAGTGGTGTTAGTGAAAATTTATTAAGAGTTTATGATATTGAAGTTGATTCTAGTTATTCTGGTAAATCTTATCTTGTAATTAATAAAATATTAAGTGATATTCATACTAAAGATTCTGATTTGTTTAAAGCTCAAGGTTCTAAATCTATTGTTGAAATTATGGCAAATGAAAAAGATAAAAATATTAAATTTTATGTTGATGACAATAAAGAAACTGATTGGTATTTTGGTGTAGATTTGACTAATCTGATTTTGGAAAGTGATATTGATTCTAGTTGTAATAATAATGGGGTTTGTGAGAGTGGAGAAAATTTTATAAATTGTAGGTCTGATTGTTTCCCGGTTATTAAATTTATTATTTATATTTTATTATTGTTAGTTTTTGTTTTGTTGTTATATAGTGGTTTACAATATTGGTATTCTAAAAATTATGAAAAATCTTTATTTAGAGACAATATCCAATTGAATAATCTAATCGGATTTGTTGAAATAGCAATTAAAAATGGGATGAGTGTTTCTGAAATAAAGGAAAAACTTTTGGTTGAGGGATGGACGGATGAAAGAGTTAGTTATGCGATTCGTAAACAAAAGGGCAAATCTGTATTACCTGAAATCATTCCTACAACTAAAATTATTGATTTTCTTAAAAATAAAATGAAAAAAAAATCTAATAATTATAAGTCTGGTGAGAAAGTTGGTATTATGTCCTCTACTACTTTTGGTTAATAACAAACTTGTAGAAAGGTTAATAAATATGAAGTTCGCTTTTATTTTAGGAAGATGATAAAGATAATTAGAAATTTTGCGCGAAGACTTTTCGCAGGTGTTTTGAAAAAGAAAGAGATTAAGTTAGGTTTCTATGGTTCTCCTAATGCTGGGAAAACTTCTCTTGCCAATGTAATTTGTCAGGATTGGTTAGGTGAGGATTTAGGCTCTGTTAGTAAAATTCCTCATGAGACTAGGGAAGTTCAGGTTAAAGAAAAAGTTGCTATTGAGCGTGATGGTAAAAAGGTTGAATTTAAATTAATTGATACTCCTGGTATAGCTACTAAAATTGATTTTGAAGATTTTTTGAAATTTGGTATGAAGAAAAAAGAAGCTCAGAATAGAGCGAAGGAAGCTACTCAAGGTATTATTGAATCTATTAAGTGGTTGGATGATATGGATGCTGTTGTTATTTTGATTGATGCCACTGTTAATCCTTACTCACAAGTTAATATTACTATTATTGGTAATTTGGTTGCTAGAAAGATTCCTGTTTTAATTGTTGCTAATAAAATAGACCTAAAAAAATCAGATCTTAAAAAAATACAAGGAGCTTTCCCAGAGTATAACGTTGTTGGTGTATCTGCTAAGACAAATGAAAATATGGAAGAGTTTTATGAAGAACTTTTTAAGTTGATTAAGAAGGCTAAAAAATAAAATGGTTCAAAAGAAAAAGAGTGTGAATAGAAAAGGTAGAAGAAGGAGTGATTTGACTATTCACTTTATGCCGTATTCTGAAATTGCTAGTAAAGATAGTATTGCTAGGATTAAAATGATTATGGGATTAGTGTTAGATAGTAAACTGATTGTTTTACAGGGAAAATTAAAGCCTGATGAGGAAACTCGATTAATTGAAAACTCTATGACATTGATTGGAAATATTAAAGGGTTTCAAGGTATTGAAATTGCGACTATTGGTAATGGTATTGAGGGTGAAAGTTTGTTTAATAAGATAAGATATAATATTGCTAGAATTTTAGTTGGGGAACAGGATGCTATGACGATAATTGGTCCTGCTAGTGTTGTTAAAGAGATGAAAAGAGATCCTTCAAAAATTGAAGTACTACTCCAAAAATAATAATATTTATATAGTAAAACGTCGTCGAATTTTCATGAAAGAGGTTAATTATAATTTAGTTGGTGTTGGTTCGTTAGTTTTATTTTTTGGGATTGTTTTATTCTTTGTTGGAGTAAATTTTACTGGGAATGCTATTATCGGTTATGACGATTATATTGTGATTAATACTTGTGACGAATTTGTTGACAATATTACTAGTAATTTGGGTGGTAAATTTGTTTTAAATAACAGCTTTAGTTGTAGTGACCAGACTAGTATGAAACCTCTAAGTAATTTATCTAATAGTTTTACTGGGACATTAGCTGG